>JAUYAG010000169.1 GCA_030693575.1 Brevundimonas sp.
CGCGGCCTCCTCGATGCGATCGGCGTCGTAGAGGATGACGCCGAGGTAGCGGAAGCGGCCGACGCAGGTCACCGAGCACACCGTCGGCTGCCCGGACTCGATGCGCGGATAGCAGAAGATGCACTTCTCGGATTTGCCCGACGACCAGTTGTAGTAGATCTTCTTGTAGGGGCAGCCTGAGACGCACATGCGCCAGCCCCGGCACTTGTCCTGGTCGATCAGGACGATGCCGTCCTCCTCGCGCTTGTAGATCGCGCCCGAAGGGCACGCCGCCACGCAGGTGGGGTTGAGGCAGTGCTCGCACAGCCTCGGCAGGTACATCATGAAGGTGTTTTCGAACTGGCCGTAGATCTCCTTCTGGATGCCCTCGAAATTGGCGTCCTCAGACCGTTTGGCGAACTCCCCACCGAGGATTTCCTCCCAGTTGGGGCCCCATTCGATCTTCTCCATCCGCTTGCCGGTGATCTGCGAACGCGGCCGGGCGGTGGGGAAATGCTTCATCTCCGGCGCCGTCTGCAGGTGACCGTAGTCGAAGTCGAAAGGTTCGTAATAGTCGTCGATCTCTGGCAGGTCGGGGTTGGCGAAGATCTTGGCCAGGATGCGCCATTTGGCGCCCATGCGCGGCTCGATCTTGCCGTTGGCCTTGCGCCGCCAGCCGCCGTGCCACTTCTTCTGGTTCTCCCACTCCTTGGGATAGCCGATGCCGGGCTTGGTCTCGACGTTGTTGAACCAGGCGTATTCAACACCCTTGCGGCTGGTCCAGACGTTCTTGCAGGTCACCGAACAGGTGTGACAGCCGATGCATTTGTCGAGGTTCAGCACCATGCCGATCTGTGCACGGATCTTCATTGGCCGAACTCCTTGGATTCGAGCGGCTCTTCGAGCCAGTCGACCTTGGTCATCTTGCGGAGAACGATGAACTCGTCCCGGTTGGAGCCCACGGTGCCGTAATAGTTGAAGCCGTAGGACAGCTGGGCGTAGCCGCCGATCATGTGGGTCGGCTTGAGCACGGTGCGGGTGACCGAGTTATGGATGCCGCCGCGCCGGCCGGTGATCTGCGATCCCGGCGTGTTCACGATCTTCTCCTGGGCGTGATACATGAAGGTTGTGCCTTCACGGATCCGCTGGGAGACCACGGCCCGGGCCGTCAGGGCCCCGTTGGCGTTGAAGACCTCGATCCAGTCGTTGTCGACGATGCCGGCCTTGCGGGCGTCCGTCTCCGAAATCCAGACAACCGGCCCGCCGCGATTGAGCGTCAGCATCAGCAGATTGTCGGAATAGGTGGAGTGGATGCCCCATTTCTGGTGCGGGGTGATGAAGTTGAGAACGATCTCGGTTTCGCCGTTGGGCTTGAGACCCTTCACATGCGTCGTCTTCAGATCGATTGGCGGCTTGTAGACGCAGAGCGCCTCGCCGAAGGCCCGCATCCACAGGTGATCCTGATAGAGCTGCTGGCGGCCCGTGAGCGTCCGCCAGGGGATCAGCTCATGCACATTGGTGTAGCCGGCGGTGTAGCAGACCTTCTCGCTCTCGATGCCCGACCAGATGGGCGATGAGATGATCTTGCGCGGCTGGGCGAGCAGATCGCGGAAGCGGATTTTTTCGTCCTCCTTGGGCAGGGCCAGGTGGGCGTGCTCGCGGCCGGTTTGTTTCTCCAGCGCCTCCCAAGCCTTGACCGCGACCTCGCCATTGGTTTCCGGCGCCAGCATCAGGATGGTCTCGCAGGCGTCGATGTCGGTATCGATGCTGGGCATGCCTTCGGTCAGGCCGGGCTCGAGCACGGCGCCGTTCAACTCGCGCAGCAGGTCGACCTCATGTCCGGTCTTCCAGGCCAGGCCCTTGCCGCCGTTGCCGACCTTGTCGAGCAGCGGGCCGAGGGCCGTGAACTGCTTGTAGAGGTTCGGATAGTCGCGCTCGACAACGGTGATCTGCGGCATGGTCTTGCCCGGGATCGCCTCGCACTCGCCGAGGAACCAGTCCTTCACCTCAAACGGCTGCGCCATCTCTCCGGGGCTGTCGTGCTGGATCGGGGTGAGGACGACGTCCTTCTCCCTGCCGAGAACTTCGGGGGCCACCTGCGAGAACTTCTTCGCGATAGCCTTGAAGATCTGCCAGTCCGACTTCGACTCCCAGGCCGGGTCCACGGCCGCCGAAAGCGGGTGGATGAAGGGGTGCATGTCGGAGGTGTTGTGGTCGTTCTTCTCGTACCAGGTCGCTGTCGGCAGAACGATGTCGGAGTAGACCGCCGTGGTCGACATGCGGAAGTCGAGGGTGACCAGCAGGTCCAGTTTTCCTTCCGGCGCCTCGTCATGCCAGACGACGTCGACGGGCTTCACCTGACCGGTCTCGCCCAGATCCTTGCCCTGGACGCCGTGCGAGGCGCCGAGCAGGTGTTTGAGGAAATACTCGTGGCCCTTGCCGGAGGAGCCCAGCAGGTTCGAGCGCCAGATGAACATGTTGCGCGGCCAGTTGGCCGGATCGTCAGGGTCCATGCAGGACAGCTGGATCGAGCGGTCCTTCAATCCGTCGAGGGTGTAGGTCTTGGGGTCGACGCCCGCCGCTTCGGCGGCCTTGGCCACATCCAGGGAGTTGGTCTTCAGCGCCGGGGCGGAGGGCAGCCAGCCCATCCGTTCGGCCCGTACGTTGAAGTCGATCATCGAAGCTTTCCACGGTCCCGCCGGGGCCGTGGGCGACAGCAGCTCGTCGATCCCGACGGTCTCGTAACGCCACTGATCGGAGTGGGCGTAGAAGAAGGAGGTCGAGTTCTGCTGCCGCGGCGGACGGATCCAGTCGGTAGCGAAGGCCAGCGGCGCCCAGCCGGTTTGCGGCCGCAGCTTTTCCTGACCGACGTAGTGGGCCCAGCCGCCGCCGGACTGACCGACGCAACCGCACATCACCAGCATGTTGATGACGCCGCGGTAGTTCATGTCCATGTGGAACCAGTGGTTCATCGCCGCGCCGATGATCACCATCGACTTGCCGTTGGTCTTCTCGGCATTGGTGGCGAAGCCGCGGGCGGTGGCGATGATCTGGTCGCGCGGGACCGAAGTGATGGCTTCGGCCCAGGCCGGGGAATAGGGCTGCAGGTCGTCGAAGGACTCCGGCATGCAGTCGCCGCCGAAGCCCTGGTCCACGCCGTAGTTCGCAAGGAACAGGTCGTAGACGCAGGCGACCAGCGCCTCGCCGTCCTTCAGCTTCACCCGCCGGACAGGCACGTTGCGGGTCAGGACATCGGGGTGATCGGTTGAGGCGAAGCCGTTGCTGGCGGTGTTGGCGAAATAGGGGAAGCGGACGCCGGCCACTTCATCGTGAGCGTCCTTGAGTCCGAGCTTCAACGTCGTCTCGCGGCCCGCAGCGTCGCGTTCCTCGAGGTTCCAGCGGCCGTCCTCGCCCCAGCGGAAGCCGATCGAGCCATTGGGCACGACGATCTCGCCGGTGGCCTCGTCGATGGCGACGGTCTTCCAGTCGGGGTTGTTGGCCTGTTCGAGGTCGCCGACGAAATCGGAGGCCCGCACCAGGCGTTCGGGCACATAGCCGCCCTCCTGGGGGACCAGGCGGACCAGCATCGGCAGGTCGCTGTACTGGCGCAGGTAGTCGCGGAAATACGGGACCTGTTTGTCGACGTGGTACTCCTTGAGGATCACGTGGCCGAAGGCCATGGCCAGGGCCGCGTCGGTCCCTTGTTTGACCGGAAGCCACAGGTCCGAGAATTTCGAGGCCTCGGAGTAGTCGGGGCAGATGACGACGGACTTGGCGCCGCGGTAGCGGGCCTCGGTGTAGAAATGGGCGTCCGGCGTGCGGGTTTGCGGAACGTTCGAGCCCCACAGGAGCATGAAGCTGGAATTGTACCAGTCGGCGCTCTCGGCGACGTCGGTCTGCTCGCCCCAAGTCTGGGGCGAAGCCGGGGGCAGGTCGCAATACCAGTCATAGAAGGAGCCGGTGACTCCGCCCAGCAGCTGCAGGTAGCGAGCGCCGGCCGCATAGGAGATCATCGACATGGCCGGGATCGGCGAGAAGCCGAACACCCGGTCCGGACCCCAGCGCTTGACCGTATGGGCGTTGGCCGCGGCGATGATCTCGGTGATCTCGTCCCAGGTGCCCCGCACAAAGCCGCCGGCGCCGCGCATGCTCGTATAGGATTTGCGAGCAGCCGGATCGTTCTGGATCGAGGCCCAGGCCGCGACCGGCTCCATGGTCTCCCGCGCCTTGCGCCACACGCGCAGCAGGCGTGACCGCACCAGCGGATATTTCACCCGGTTGGCCGAATACAGATACCAGCTGTAGCTGGCCCCCCGCGCGCAGCCGCGCGGTTCGTGATTGGGCAGGTCGGGCCGGGTGCGGGGGTAGTCGGTCTGCTGGGTCTCCCAGGTGACGATTCCGCCCTTGACGTAGATCTTCCACGAGCAGGAGCCCGTGCAGTTCACGCCGTGGGTCGAGCGCACGATCTTGTCGTGGCGCCAGCGGTTCCGATAGGCCTCCTCCCAGCCGCGGTCCTCGTCGTTCATCACGCCGTGACGGTCGGAGAACAGCTCGGTCTTGCGCGTGAAGAAGGCGAGACGGTCAAGGGTATGGCTCATGATCAGGCCGCCGTGTTCAGGGTGGGGTTCAGGATCGAGCGCCGGCGGGCGTAGAACACCCAGTTCACGACGGCGCAGGTGATGTAGAAGGCCAGGAAGATGTAGAGGGCGGTGACCGGACCCCCGGTGGCCTTCATCGAGTTGGCGAAGGCCAAGGGGATGAAGAAGCCGCCATAGGCACCGATGGCCGACGAAAAGCCGACGATGGCCGCCCCTTCTAGCTCCGCCGCCTTCAGCCGCTCGGCAGGCGTTGCGAGAGGCAGGAGACGGGGCATGTCGGCGCGCACAAGGGCCGGGATCATCTGGAAGGTCGAGGCGTTGCCCACGCCGGTCCAGAAGAACAGCCAGATGAAGCTGGCGAAGAACAGGCCGAACACTGGCTCGCCGCCGAAGGCACCGACGCTGTAGAGCACCGCCAGCACGCCTGCGATCAGCGCGTAGAAAACGACCTGGGTGACGTTATGGCCGCCCCAGCGGTCGGAGACCCAGCCTGTCATCGCCCGGGAGGCTGCCCCGACCAGCGGCCCGAGGAAGGCGATCTGCAGGATATTGACGTCGGGAAACAGGGTCTTGCCCAGCAGCGGAAAGGCCGCCGAGAAGCCGATGAACGAGCCGAAGGTGCCGATGTAGAGGTAGCACATCAACCAGTTGTGCTTGCGCTTGAAGACCACGGCCTGCTCACGGAACGAGGCGCGGGCGGAGGCGACGTCATTCATTCCAAACCAGGCCGCGGCGGCGGCGATCAGGATGAACGGCACCCAGACGAAGCCGGCGTTCTGCAGCCAGACCTGATGCTGGAAGCCATTTTCCAGATAGGTCTGGGGCGCTCCGAACAGGGGCGTGAACAGGGCGATCCCGGTGACCAGCGGCGCCGTGAACTGAAGGACGCTGACCCCCAGATTGCCGAAGCCTGCGTTGAGAGCGAGCGCGTTGCCCTTCTGGGCCTTTGGGAAGAAGAAGCCGATATTGGCCATCGACGAGGCGAAGGCCCCGCCGCCCAGGCCGCACAGCAGGGCCAGGATTACAAAGACGACATACGGCGTCCCCGTGTCCTGCACCGCCATCCCGATGCCAACGGCGGGGATCGCCAGCGACAGCGTGGAAAGGGTGGTCCAGAGGCGACCCCCGAAGATCGGGACCATGAAGCTGTAGAAGATCCGCAGCGTCGCCCCGGACAGCGCAGGAAGCGCGGTCAGCCAAAACAGCTCGGCCGTCGAGAACTGGAACCCGACCATGTTGAGGCGGGTCGCCGCCGTCGACCACAGCATCCAGATGGAAAAGGCCAGCAGCAGGTTCGGGATCGAGATCCACAGATTGCGACGCGCGATCTGCTGGCCGGTGGAGGCCCAGAACGCCGGCTCTTCCGGGCGCCAGTCGTGCAGGATGTGACGGGACATGCGCGTCTTTCTCTAGTGCGAAGAAGCAGGGGCGGCGGAGGCGGTCTTGTCGGGACCGACCCCGGCGAGCTCGGGAAATTCGGGCAGCGTCGCCAGCATGGGCGAGCGGCGGCGCTCCATCCGACGGACGGCGAAATGCATCCAGATCAGGGCTGCGAGGACGAGCAGGAACAGCAGCATGAAGCAACTGGTCCAGACGCCGGTCAGGTCGTTCAGGACGCCGAAGGTGATGGGCAGGATGAAGCCGCCCAGCCCGCCGATCATGCCTACCAGGCCGCCGACCGAGCCGACGTGGTCAGGATAGTAGACCGGGATGTGTTTGAAGACGGCCGCCTTGCCCAGGCTCATGGCGAAGCCGAGGACAAAGACCACTACGGTGAAGACCGGCAGGCTCATCGCCAGGCGGAAGCGGATAGGACCGTCAATGCCGTCGACCACATAGGTGGTCGCGGGATAGGCCAGGACGAAGGCGCAGACGA
Organism: Brevundimonas sp.; assembly: GCA_030693575.1. Classification (GTDB taxonomy): domain Bacteria; phylum Pseudomonadota; class Alphaproteobacteria; order Caulobacterales; family Caulobacteraceae; genus Brevundimonas. The sequence goes on from JAUYAG010000169.1 coordinate 6,454, forward strand.
CGCTGATGATGAAGGTCAGGTACATGACCTTGCGGGCGCCGACGCGGTCCGAGAGCCAGCCGCCGAACACCCGGAACAACGAGCCGGGGATCGAGTATGCGGCGGCCAGCATCCCGGCCACGCCGATGCCTACCCCGTAGGCGCCGGTCAGATAGTGCGGGAGCCAGAGGGCGAGGGCGACAAATCCGCCGAAGACGAAGAAATAGTAGAGCGCGAACCGCCAGACGCGGAGGTCCTTCAGCGGCTCCAGTTGCATCCAGGCGGCCACGGGCTTCTGGCCCGTCCGTCGGCGCTCGATCAACTGGGGCTCATCGCGGGTCAGGAAAAAGGCCACGAGGGCGATGAGGAGGAGGACCCCGGCCCAGACCTGCGCCACGGCTTCCCAGCCCAGCGCAAGCATGACGAAGGGCGCGGCGAACTTGGTCACCGCCGCGCCGACGTTGCCCGCGCCAAAGATGCCGAGCGCCGTGCCCTGTTTACCGGCGGGGAAGAATTTCGAGACATAGGCGACGCCGACCGCGAAGGCTCCGCCCGCCATGCCGACGCCGAGAGCGGCGACCAGGAACTGGGGGTAGGTCTCGGCGTAGGACAGCAGGAAGGTGGCTGCGGCGGCCAGGACCATGACGATCAGGCTGACCCGTCGCCCGCCGAACTGTTCGGTCCAGACGCCCAGGAACACGCGCACGAGCGAACCGGTCAGGATCGGCGTACCGACCAGCAGGCCAAACTGCGCTTCGGAGAGGCCGAGGTCGGACTTTATCTGCACGCCGATGATGGAGAAGATCGTCCACACTGCGAAGCAGGCTGTGAAGGCGAAGGTGCTGACCCACAGGGCCGACGCTGCGCCGGGTGCTGCTTTTTCAGAGGCGGATACCACCTGATCTGCTCCATGGAACCTCGCCGCTTGCCGGCTGTCGTTCCATGATATCTAGCGCCTGTTCTGAACGCGCTATTTGATGGTTATCAATTGAAGTCTTGGAGGAGTTGTCTAAAGCGGGGCTGGATACAAGAAAAATGCAGTAAAGCGAAAATCGTCGGCTATCGGATTGCCATAATCATCTGCACCGATTGATAATCGTCAAGTGATGATCTAATGATCGGTCGCCCGGAGCGAAGCCGATCAGGCTAGGGCCTCGCTATCGAGTCGCACGAGGAACCAACCCGATGACCATGCGCGCCGCCGATCTGGACCGTGTCAGGGCCCTGCCGTTGTTCTCGCGGACCACCCCGGAGGTCTTCCGTGATGTGACGGCCGGTGCCTTCCTGCAGCGGTTCCCCGCCGGCACCACCCTGCTGATGGAAGGCGACACGGTCGACTTCCTCTATGTGCTGCTCGACGGGGCGGTCGAACTCCAGGGATCTTGGAAGGAGAAGGAGACCACCCTGGCGCTGCTGCGACCGGTCTCTACCTTCATCCTGGCTGCCGTCGTCCTGGATGCCGACGCCCTGATGTCAGCGCGGACCCTCGAGCGGTCGGAAATCCTGATGCTTTCGGGAGAAGCCCTTCGCCGAACCATGAGACAGGACGCCGACTTCAGCTTTGCGGTGGCCCAGGAGCTGTCGGGCTGTTACCGCGGGCTGGTAAGGGCCGTTAAGAACCAGAAGCTCCGCGGCGGCGTCGAGCGGCTGGCCAATTACCTGATCACCCAGCGGGTTCGTCAGGGAATGCGTGACCCGATCGTCCTTCCGCATGAGAAGCGCGTGCTGGCTTCGCTACTCGGCATGTCCCCGGAGAATCTGTCACGGGCCTTCGCCAACCTGTCCAGCTACGGGGTGGTCGTGCATGGCGCGGAGGTCAGCCTCGGGCGGCCGGATGCCCTCGAGCGGCTGGCGCGTCCGCACCCGCTGATCGACAATCACATGCCGCCGCCAAAGGGCGTCGTCGGCAAGGCGGAGAGCGAGAGATGGGCCACCCAGACGGGGCGGACCTGCGGCACCGCTCTCAGCTGATCAGCCCCCGAGCTGGGACAGGTTCCGCAGGTCGCCGGACCGCCCCAAGGCGAGAGAATGGCCGGCTGACTTGCCGCCGAGAGACGAGACGATGCGCTGCGTCAGCACTTCGCGATCGCTGTCATCCTGCAGGAGATCGCGGAGGTCGACCCCACCATCGCCGAACAGGCACAGGCGCAACTTGCCCTTCGAGGTGACCCGCAGGCGGTTGCAGCTGTCGCAGAACCCCGGCGCATAGGGCGCGATCAGACCGATGGCTCCCGCGTGATCGGGGTGCCGATATTCGAGCGCCGGCCCGGCGTCAAAGGCGCGCTCCGTCGGAGTCCATCCGTTCCGATCCAGCCAGTCGCGTAGGCCTTGCGCCTTCACGTGATGGCGGGCGAAATAGTCGTCATTGTCGGTCGTCTTCATGAGTTCGATGAATCGAACCGCCACGGGCCGATCACGGACGAAGCGCGCCCAGTCGTCGAAACCAGCCTCGGCTGTCTCGCGCAGCAGGACGGCATTGACCTTCACGGCGGAGAAGCCCTCGGCCAGCGCCAGGTCCAGGCCCGTCAGAACCTGATCCAGCTTGTCGTGGCCGGTGATCTGGTGGAACGTTTCCGGGTCGATCGAGTCAATGCTGACGTTGATGTGGCTGAGGCCGGAGGCCCGCCAGTCGACCGCGTGACGCGCCAGGTTCCATCCGTTCGTGGTCATCGCGACCTTGGCCACCCCGGGCGCGGCCGCGACCGTCGCGATGATGTCGTTGAAGTCCTTGCGGACAGTGGGCTCGCCGCCAGTCAGGCGAACCTTGCTGAGTCCCAGTTCGGAAAAGCCGGCCACCAGTCGGCGAATCTCGTCGACTGTCAGGAAGGACAAGGGACCGGTCTTCTTCCAGCCGTTCGGCAGGCAGTAGGTGCAGCTGAAATTGCACACCTCCGTCACCGACAGGCGAAGGTAGTGAAACCGGCGGCCGAAGCCGTCGGCCATGGCAGTGGCCTCGAACGCCATGGAAGCTCCTTTCCAAACACGGGAGGCGGAGGGATTTCTCCCGCCGCCCTCGATCCTTCCGGATCCGGCTGTCAGACCGTGGCGCAGGTGCGCTTTAGGTCAGACCGCTCGGAGCGAACTCACGGGGATTTCTATCGGACCGTATCGACCTAACCTATGACGCGAGGCTTGACGGGGCTTGATGAAGATCAAGCACGACGACGGCGCCCCCCCGTCCCGCCAACGAAGCCGGCCATGCTAGTCAGTGGGTGCGAACCAGACCGACTGGCCCAGGAGGAGACGCTGATCCATGACGAATGCGGGGGGTATCGGACGGCGAAACGGGCTGATGCTGCTGGCAGCCGCATCCCTGGTCGCCTGCGCGCCCCCCCGCGCCGGCCTCGAGCCGATCGACCTGTTCGCTGCGGCCAGTCTCCGGGAGGTTCTGGACGCGGCCATTGTCGACTACCAGCGCCATTCCGGCCGCAGCGTTCGGGCCACCTACGCAGGCAGCGCCCTGTTGGCCCGCCAAATCGAGCGGGGGGCGCCCGCTGACCTGTTCGTTTCGGCAGACGAAGTCTGGATGGACTGGCTGCAGCAACGTGGCTTGATCGAGTCTGCGGCTCGACGCCGGCTCGCCTCCAACCGCCTGGTGCTGATCGCCCCGGCGACGACATCCATCACGTCCGTAAATCTGGCCTCTCCAAGCGGCGTATCTGCTCGGCTTGGCGATGGCCGGCTGGCGATTGCCGAAGCCAGCGTGCCCGCCGGTCGCTACGCGCGCGAAGCCCTGACCCGCCTGAACCTGTGGGAGTCGGTCGAAGATCGGCTGGCTCCCGGTGACGACGTGCGCGCGGCGCTGGCTCTGGTCGCGCGCGGCGAGACTCCCCTCGGCGTGGTCTATTCGACGGACGCCCGCGCGGAGCCGCGGGTGCGGGTTGTGGCGACTTTTCCCGCGTCCAGTCATCCGCCCATCACCTATTCGGCGGCCCCGGTTCAACGCCATAACGGATCGGGTGACCCTGCAGGGGCCAAGGCCTTTCTGGACTTCCTGAGCGGCGCGGATGGGCAGGCCCTGCTTCGGCGTTTCGGCTTCGCGCCGGCGCCAGTCTGAGCAGCCCGGATGTTCACGCTCAGCCCCGAGGAACAGCAGATCATCGGCCTGTCGCTGAAGGTTGCGGCGACGGCGACGCTGTTCAGCCTGCCGCCGGGCGTCGCCCTTGCCTATCTGCTGTCGCGCTATAGCTTTCCGGGCAAGGCCCTCCTTTCGGGCCTGACCCATCTGCCGCTGATCCTGCCGCCCGTGGTGACCGGCTATGCGTTGCTCTTGCTCTTCGGCCGGAGCGGGCCTCTTGGCCGCTTGCTCGAGCCGATGGGGATTGTGTTCGCCTTCGACTGGACGGGAGCGGCGCTGGCTGCGGCGGTCATGGGCTTCCCGTTGCTGGTCCGGGCTGTGCGGCTGTCCTTCGACATGGTCGATCCCCGGATCGAAAGCGCGGCCGAGACCCTCGGCGCCCGGCCGATCGTCCGGTTCCTGACCATCACCCTGCCGCTCGCCTTGCCCGGCGTTGCAGCCGGAACAGTGCTGGCGTTCGCCAAGGCGCTCGGTGAATTCGGCGCCACCATCACCTTCGTGGCCAGCATACCCGGAGAGACCCGTACGCTGCCGCTCGCGATCTACAGCCTGACCCAGGCCCCCGACAGCGAGGCGGCCCTGTTGAGATTGGTCCTGATCTCGGTCGGCGTGTCGATCGGCGCCCTCGTTCTCTCGGAATGGGGCGCGCGCTCCGTCGCGCGGCGGGTCGGAGGGATGCGGTGATGCTCGAGGTGTCAGCGCATGTCGTCCGCGACGACTTCTCTCTGGAAGTCGCCTTCTCGAGCGACGCACGCATCTCCTGCCTGTTCGGTCGCTCCGGGGCCGGCAAGACCACGGTGGCCGAACTGGTCGCGGGCCTGATCCCGCCCGTCCGGGGTCGGGTGGTGCTGGACGGGGAGGTGCTCCTCGATACCGACGCAGGGGTTTCGGTCCCGGTCTGGAAACGCCGCATCGGCTACGTCTTCCAGGACGCGCGGTTGTTTCCGCACATGACGGTCCGCGACAACCTCCTGTACGGCCCCCGCCGGTCGGGCGATCCGGAACCCGCCCTTGACGAGGCGGTGGCCCTGTTGGGACTCGAAAACCTGCTGGAGCGCCGACCCGGTTCGTTGTCCGGCGGCGAGGCCCGACGGGTCGCGATCGGACGGGCCCTGCTGATCCGTCCCCGTCTGCTGATCCTCGATGAGCCTCTGGCGGGGCTGGACGGCGCCCGTCGTGGGGACATCCTGCCGTATCTGGATCAGCTGGCCCGGAATGGACCGCCCATCCTCTATGTCAGCCACGCGGTCGAGGAGGTCGCGCGCCTCGCGGATCGTGTGGTGCTGGTCGGCGACGGTCGAGCCATGGGGGCAGAGCCGCCGGATGCGGCGTTCGACCGGCCGGAGGCCGAGACCGCCGCCGGGCTAAGCGCGCCGCTGTCTATTCTCGACGGACGGGTCACCGCGCATGACCCGGTCAGGAACGCGACCTGCATCGATCTGGCAGGAACCCCGTTCCTGGCCCCGCTCCTCGATGTGGCGCCGGGCGATCGATTGCGGGTCGTCGTCGACGCGCGGGATGTGGCGCTCGCCCTGACGGATCCGGTCGACGCCAGCTTTCAGAACCGGCTGCCGATGCAGGTCGCCGCGCTGGAAGTCCGGGCTGACGGCGTGCTCGTCCGCCTAGAGGCAGGAGATTTGAGATTGAAGGCGCTCGTCACCGGGCAAGCGAGCGAACAACTCGCCCTGGCGCCGGGCAAGCCCGTGATTGCCCTGGTCAAGGCGACCGCCGCCGCCCGCTACGCCTGACTGCGATCAGGCGCGATCAGGGCGGTGCGACAGCAGCATCGGGCCATAGCCGACCACAAAACCCAGGAAGGCTGCTGACCAGAGCCCTGCCGAGACCATCAGCAGGGGCTGATAGAGAGTTGGCAAGAGGCCGCCTGTCACCCGGGTCAGGGCGGCGGCATTGATGAGGACATAGATAAGGACCTCAATTCTTCCCGCCGCCAGAGGGCGACCGGTGTGACCCCGGCTGGCCCGCGTCATGATGGCGAGGGTCATAACCCCGATCGCGCCGGCGGTGAGGGCGTGGACGCCGACGGAGGGCGGAACCAGACCGGGCGCTGCGACCGACAAGCCCGTGAAGAGGAGACCGGCAGCCAGCCACAGATAGCCGAGGTGCAGGATCCAGACGAGCGGTTCCGCCACCGTGGCATCTCCACGCCAGCGTACCAGCCGGACCAGGTTCAGCCCTCCCGACGCCAACAACAGAGCGCCCGCGGCCGGATGCGTCGGGGCCACGCTCCAGGCCACCAGGCCGGCAGCGGTGACGGCCAGGGTCACCACGTCCAGACGGCCCGAGACGGCAGGCATAGGGCCGCCGCGTTTGGTCTGCCAATTGCGGGTAAAGCTCGGGGTGACCCGGCCCCCGATTACAGCGATCAGCAGGGCCACAACCGCCAGGCCCAGCCGGGTGGACAGGTTGGCGATGCCGCCGGCCCCCGCCTCAAGGTGAAATCCGGCATTGGCGAGCGCGAACAACGTGACCATCACGGCGACCGGCACATTGCGCCAGTTCTTTCCCGCCAGCACCTCGCGCCAGACCACACCGGCCATGGCGAACAGGAACAGGCCGTCGATGATTAGCGGCCAGACTTCACTCGCCAGATCCGCGTTCAGGGCCATCGCCAGCATGGCGGCTCGACCCGCCAGCCACAGGCCGAACAGCAGGGCCAGGGGCGTCCCAACGACCGGCAGACGACCGGTCCAGTTGGGAACGGCGGTCAGCAGAAAGCCGACGACGATTCCGCCCGTGTAGCCGAACAACATTTCATGGACGTGCCAGCTCAGTCCGACAGGTCCGCCGCTGAGAAAGGCGTAAAGCCAGAGCGGAGCGGCGATGGCGGCCCACAGCGCAGAGAACAGGAAGAAGGGGCGCAGGCCGACGCTGAAGACGGCGGGACCGCGATGGGCGCGAATGGCGGCGGCGGTGTTCATGGGGACTCCCGGACGGCGGATACGGTCTGCATAGAGGAGCGGAGCGGAGACCTGGTTGATGAACTGGCCGCTGCGGCCTGCCCTTCGTCAAGGCGATGGATCAGCCTGTCTGGCGAGCGCCAGAAGCATCTGCTGAGCCTCGGCTGACCGTTCCAGAAGTTCGCGCCAGACCGGAATCGCGATCGCTTCGTCCAGCCCGCAACGTCGCGCGGTCGACTGGACGCGGGCGAGGACGGCCGCGATCCGGGCGGGATCCCGAACGCTTTCCTGCCCAGCCTTGAGTGCGGCGATGACGGCGACCTGGCGTTGGCGTGCCGCGACCAGACGCACAAGCACCGAGTCGATCCGGTCAATCCGCGCACGGCGGGCCTCGAGTTCGGACAGGTTCATGCCGCAACCTCCCGAGCCCCTCGGTGAGCGCCGGCCGCCCCGTGCAGATAACCGCTGACCAGAGGTCCGGGCGGCCCGAGCGGCTCGATCCGCTGGGCAAGTTCCCACGATGTAAGCCGCCCGGCGGTGAACTCCTGAAACAGCTTGCAGACCGCGACCATGTCCAGACTGTGAGGCGACAGCCGAAGAACCGACAAGCCGACTTCCCTGAGCCGCTGGATTTCGACGTCGACCAGCTGACATCCGTGCGACAGCGTCTGCAGGCCATTCACGGCCAGGAAGTCCTGACCCTCGATAGTCGTGACGTCCATGCCATCGGGGTGTTGGTCACAGACGTAGCGGCAGGCGTCGCGGTGCAGTCCCTCCATCCGTGCCTGGGCGCAGCGGCTCGACAGGGCGAGCGGCAAACGGCCGAAGGCGAACAGCTCAAGTTCGAGCTCCGGGCAGGCCTGCGCGATCTCTGCGATGGAGGTAAGGGGAAGTTCGACGTTGGCGCACAGACGCACACACCCCATCCGCACAAGCTCCGCGGCCGCAGGGGCGTTGTAGACGTTCAACAGCGGGCCGGCGACGAATGGCGCTGGTGCCCGGCTCCAGACCGCTGACATGTCCCCGGCCTCGATCAGATGATCGGGATCCGCGGCCAGCTCTGCCGCCAGCCGCCGCTCCCGGGACGTGGAGGGAAGGGCGAGAGTGGACCAGATCACTGTCTTGCCCGCGGCTTCCAGCCGCTCGGCGGCCCGCGCCAGGACGTCCTGCAGCAACGGCTGTCGCTTTCCGCAGACGACCTCGCCGAGATAGACCGTTTCGACCGGGGCCTCGTCGGCGATCCGGGCATAGAAGGCCTCGACCCGCTCGGCGGGCCAGTTGAACAGCAACGGTCCGATCGCCAGTTCCATCAACCCACTCATCGCCAGCGTTTCCGATAGGCGCCGGTTGTCTCGCGCGCACCCTCGGCGAGGTCGCCCAGCAGGGACTCATAGGGGCCCGGAGATTCCCCGCGTCCAATGGCGTCGATGGCGGCCCGGAAGGCGGCGGTGACGCGCGCCACATAGGCGCGACCCCTTTGCCGCCCCTCTATCTTGACGGCTGTGACCCCCGCCCGGGCCAGCCCGGCCAGCAGGCTCATGGCATTGAGGCTTACCGGATCCTCGAACAAATAGGCCGGTTCCCCGGCCGCGCCGCGGAACCGGCCCTTGCACAGGGTCGGATAGCCGCCGACCTCCCCCGCCGGCAGCCGGTCGATGGCGAAGCCCGATAGCCGCGTCGTGCGCTCACCACGATCTTCGGTGAAGGTTACGGCCTCGGGCGGCGAGCAGACGCCGGACAGGTTCGGTGACCGTCCGGTCGCATAGGACGACAGGGCGCAGCGGCCTTCCGCCATCACGCACAGGCCGCCATAGACGAAGGCCTCGGTCTCGACGGATATTTCCGGGGTCAGGCTCCGGATCTCCTCGACGCTGAGGACGCGGGGCAGAACCACCCGTTTCACGCCGTATTCGCGAGCGTAGAATGCGATCGCCTCAGGGGTGCCCGCCGCCGCCTGGACCGACAGGTGAAGTCGGGTGTCCGGATGGTTGGTGCGCATATGCGACAGCACAGCGAGATCGGCGGCGATCACCGCGTCCACGCCCGCGGCTGCGGCGGCGTCGGCGGAGCGCCGCCAAAGATCAGTTGCGTCGGCCCGGGCGAAGGTGTTCAGCGCCAGCAGAACGCGGGCACCGCGCTCATGCGCCCAGTCGGTCGCTGCCCGCAGCTCCTCGGGGGAGAAGTTCAGGCCCGGGAAATTGCGCGCGTTGGTCTCGTCGCGGAAGCCGCAGTAGACGCTGTCCGCCCCGGCATCGATCGCTGCCTTCAGCATAGCGGGTGAGCCGGCCGGGCACACCAGCTCCAGCGCGCCGGTCATGGCCGAACCTCGGCCTGACGCCAGCGCCCGGCAACGGACAACAGCGTCTGCAACATCGGATCGAGCCCGCGCGGCAGACCCAGGATGTCAGCCATCGTCAACTCCGAGGCTTCAAGCGCATTGTGGAGTGCGAGGATGGCCGCTGTGTCTCCGTCGATATCTATGCGCCGCTGAAAAAAGGCTCCATCGGCGTCCCCGCGCCCGTCGAAGAGAGCCAGAAGAGTCAGCAGGGGGCCGCTGATCCGAGCCGAAGCGGCGCCGTCATCCGAGTCCGGCCGCACCACCCGGATGGAACCGGCGACGCCGTCCGGCCGCATCTCGAAGGCGATAGGCAGGTCGGCGGGGCTGATCCGGATAGTGGCATGGCGGACAGGTCCGAGCCGCTCGAACGCCTCGGGCTGACGGCGGGCGACCCCGCGAAGCGACGCTGTCAGCAGGGTCTCGACGGGTCTCCGCGCCCGATACATCAGTTCGGTCCAGCGACGGGTGGGGGACGAAACCCTTAGCGGGGCTATCCGCATCGGGAGTAGCCGCAGTCGAGGCAGCTGTCGCAGCCCTCCTTGCGAACCAGGCCCGGCGTGCCGCATCGCGGACAAGACGACGGGGCGTGGACTGCCACAGTCGCGGCCACGGTCGCGGACCCGGGCGCCGGATCGGGCGCAGCCGTGGCAGCGCCGCCGGCCGAGAGGGCCATGTGGCGCTCGATCACCGCGCCGATGGCCGCAGGGAGGGACGGCGTATAGCGCCCCTCCATCCAGGCGCCGCCGCCGGGATCGAACACCGCCTTCAGTTCTTCCGCCACGAAGGAGACGTCGCCGCCGCGCCGGAAGACGGCCGAGACCATCCGGGTCAGGGCGACCGTCCAGGCGTAGTGGGCCATGTTCTTGGAGTTGACGAAGATCTCCATCGGACGACGTTCGCCCCCATCCTCCTCGCCGGAATCGTTGATGGTCACATAGACCGCGTGCGGGTCCAGCGGCCAACGCACCTTGTAGGTCGCGCCCTCGAGCCGCGCCGGCCTGGGCGTCAGGACAGGTTCTGCCGGGACCGGGGCAAGCGTGGGTGTGGGTTCGACGCTCAGCACTGAACCGGTGATGGCGTTGGGCCGATAGGTGGTCAGTCCCTTGCAGCCCAAACGATAGCCCTGGCGATAGACGTCGGAGAAGGCGTCGAAGGCGATGTCCTCCGGGCAATTGATGGTCTTGGAGATCGAACTGTCGATCTGGGCCTGGGCCGCCGCCTGCATCCGCAGATGATGTTCGGGTGTCAGGGTCTGGGCGCTGACGAAGGCCTCCCCTGGCGCGCTCTCCAGAGGAGCATCTGCCCCCTTGAGCCGCTTCCAGAGCGCCAGGGCGTAGTCCTCGACGGCCTCCTCGCGCTTGGTGCCGTCGGGCTGCAACACCTTGCGGGTGTAGGCGAAGGCGAACACCGGCTCGATCCCCGAAGAGACATTCCCGGCCAGCAGAGAGGTCGTGCCAGTCGGGGCGATCGAGGTCAGGCAGCCGTTGCGCAGGCCGTGGCGCGCGATCAGTTCGCGGGTCTCAGGGTCCAGCCCGGCCAGGTTGGGCCGCTCGAGCATGACGGGATCGTAGAGGGGAAAGGCGCCCTTTTCGGCGGCAAGGTCCGCCGAGGCGCGATAGGCTTCGCGCCGGATCACGCCCAGCCATTGTTCGGTCAGGGCCACGGCCCGGTCCTCGCCATAGCGGGCGCCGCAGAAGATCAGGGCGTCGGCCAGCCCCGTTACGCCAAGGCCGAGGCGGCGCTTGGCGCGGGCCTCCGCTTCCTGGGCCGGCAGGGGGAAGCGGGAGATGTCGATGACGTTGTCCAGCATCCGCACGGCTGTGCGAGTGAGCGCCGCCAGCTCCACCTCGTCCATGGCCGCGCCGGATTCGAACGGCTCGGAGACGAGGCGAGCGAGATTGATCGACCCGAGCAGACAGGCTCCATAGGGCGGCAGCATCTGTTCGCCGCAGGGATTGGAGGCCGAGATCACCTCGCAATGGGCCAGGTTGTTGGCGGCGTTCACCCGGTCAATGAAGATCACCCCCGGTTCGGCGGCGTCATAGGTGGCCTGCATCAGGCGGTTCCACAGGTCCGCCGCCCGGACCGTGCGCCGGACCTCGCCGTTGAACACCAGGGGCCAGTCCGCGTCGGCGTCCAGGGCGGTCATGAAGGCGTCGGGGACCAGCACCGAGAGGTTGAAATTCCGGAAGCGGACCGCGTTTCGTTTGGCGTCGATGAAGGCCTCGATGTCCGGATGGTCGATCCGGAGGCAACCCATCATCGCCCCGCGCCTCTGACCCGCCGACATGATCGTCCGACACATCGAGTCCCAGACGTCCATGAAGCTGAGCGGGCCCGAGGCCTCCGCGCCGACCCCCCGAACCGGTGCCCCCGAGGGTCGGACCGTGGAGAAGTCCATTCCCACGCCGCCGCCCTGCTGCATGGTGACCGCGGCTTCCCGCAGATGCTGAAAGATGCCGTCGAGATCGTCAGGAACCGTCCCCATGACGAAACAATTGAACAGGGTCACGGCGCGGCCCGTGCCGGCTCCGGCGAGAATTCGCCCGGCGGGCAGGAAGCGATAGCCTTCGAGGGCCTCCCGGAACCGGGCGCGCCAGCGTCCCCGCGACTTCGCCGGTTCAGCTTCGGCGAGGGCGGCGGCGACCCGGTCCCACGTGGCCTCGACGGTCGCGTCTCCCGCCCCATCGTGCGGCCGGAAACGATATTTGCTGCTCCAGATCTCACCGGCCAGCGGACTGTCGAACGCCATGTCTGCACCCCTTCAAAAGCGGAGTTCAGACTCGGTGATTCCCTGCGGCGCGGGGAAGGCTTCCGTGGGTGTCGCGGAGCCCGACCGCCATCAACGCGGGGCTTGATTGACGTCAAGCAACGGCCGGCGCCGACGGTCTAGGAAGACGCTTCGACGCGCCCGTGAAAGCGGAGCGCGCAACGAAGAGGACACCCCCGATCATGGCGCTTGAACATCTGTCTGTCGGCGAGATCGCCGTCATCCTTCCGGGAGCTGCCACGGTCTTTCGCCGCCACAAGATCGATTTCTGCTGCAAGGGCGATACCCTGCTCGCGAAGGAAGCGGAGAGCCGCGGCCTGGACCTGGCGGCCCTCGAGGCGGAACTCCACGCCTTGGAAACCCCGGGGGTCCATGCGCCCGCAGAGACCGCCGATCTGATCGCCCACATCATTGAGCGCTATCACAAGGTGCACCGGCGCGAATTCCCCGAGGTCATCGCATTGGCCCGCCGGGTCGAGTCAGTTCATCAGGACAGGACCGACTGTCCCCGCGGGCTCGCCAACCTGCTCGCCGATATGTTCGAGGACCTCGAAGACCACCAGCACAAGGAAGAGGCGGTCCTGTTTCCAGCCATGATCAGGGGCATGGGTCCGGTTCTGCGTGATCCGATCGCCCGGATGATGCAGGACCATGACGACCTTGGGGCGTTGCTCGGCTTCATGGCGGAGCTGACCGACGACTTCGTCCCGCCGGAAGGGGCTTGCACCACCTGGCGTGCTCTTTATGCCGGCTGCAGCAAGCTGGACATGGACCTGCGCGAGCATGTCCACCTCGAGAACAACATCCTGTTCCAGCGCTTCCTCTGAGCGGGTTCAGAAGTCCAGAACGAGGGCATTGTCGCCAGCGTTGAGGGCGGCAGCGCCGGCCCGACGCCGGATCAACACATCGGCTGTCGCCAGGGCCATCTGGGTCGCGGAATCCTGGACAGCCAGTCCCGCGACGCCGCCTCCGACCAGACGGCCGCGCTCAAAGGTTTCCCGATCTCCACAGGCCTTCAGCGGCGCGGTCAGGGTCATGTCCCGCCAGCTCAGCAGCGCGGCAGGATCTCGGCCCGTCAGGCCCGCGATGAGGGGCGCCAGGAAGAGACGGGCGGTGACCATCGCAGAGGTCGGATTGCCGGGCAGGCCCAGGATCAGGGTGCCGCCTGCCCGCCCGAACCAGACCGGCTTGCCGGGTTTGATGGCCACCTTGGAGAAGATCAGTTCCAGCCCGAAGGGGGCGAACATCGAGCGGGCGTAGTCCTTCTCGCCGACGGACGCGCCGCCCGTGACAACCACCAGATCGGCCTCGCTGAGGGCAAGGCGAGCGGCGGCCTCAAGGGTCTCGGGCGTGTCAGTCAGGCGGCGACGATCAATCACCTCGCCGCCGCATTGCCGCGCCAGGGCGGCGACGCCGAACGAGACGCTTTCCGGAATACTGCCGGGTGTCTCGAGCGCCTGTCCCGGCTCCGCCAGTTCATCACCGGTGCCGAGGATGACTATGCGCGGCCGGCGCACGACCGACAGATTGGCGACATCCGCCGCGGCGGCGGCGACCATGGCGCGAAAGCCGAGAACGGTCCCGGCCGCAAGCAGGGTATCGCCGGACCGAAAATCGGAACCGGCGGTGCGGATGTGGGTCGCCGGTCCGGGCGGGATATCGAACACGGCCAGATCGCCGTCGCGGCCGACAATCTCCTGGACCACGATCCTGTCGGCCCCGTCGGGTACGGGTCCTCCGGTGAAGACCCGGGCGCAGCTGGCAGGAGGCAGGATGGGCACGTCGGCCCGGCCCGCGAAGGCTACGGCGGCGATCGGCAATCGGGCCGGCAATGCCGCGAGGTCGGCGTCGCGCACGGCATAGCCATCCATGGCCGATACCGCAGCGCGCGGGGCGTCGCCGCGGGCCCGCAGATCGGCGGCCAGGACGCGGTCGGCGGCGGCGTCCAACGCCACCGTCTCGCAAGGGAGGGGGCGGGCCTCGTTCAGGATCAGGGCGAGGGCGGTATCGAAATCGATCACGACACGGTCCAGTCGCCCGAGCGGCCGCCGGATTTGGACAGCAGCCGGACCTGGCTGATGACCATGCCGCGGTCGGCCGCCTTGAGCATGTCGTACAGGGTGAGACAGGCCACCGAAACGGCCGTCAAGGCTTTCATCTCGACGCCGGTAGGCCCGGAGACACGCGCCTCGGCGGTGACGACGAAGCCGGGCAGCGCCTCGTCGAGATCGATCTTTACAGAGACCTTGTCGAGGCCGAGGGGGTGACACAGAGGAATCAGGTCGGCCGTGCGCTTGGCCCCCATGATCCCCGCCAATTCGGCGGTCGTGATGACGGCGCCCTTGGGCGCATGGTCGTCCCGGACCAGGGCGAGGGTCGCGGGCGCGCAGATGACCCGCCCCTCGGCTACAGCCCGCCGCGATGTCGGCGGCTTGTCGCCGACGTCGACCATGTGCACACGCCCGCCGCTGTCCAGATGGGTCAGGACGCTCACGGGCAGATACCCCTGAAACGCGGGATCTGGCCGACTAGGGAACAGGGCCGGAAGCGGCTGTCCAGTTCTTCGGCGAGCACCAGGTCCCAGGCGTCCCGGCACGCTCCGGTCGACCCCGGCACGCAGAAGATGAACGTGTCCTCGGCCTGTCCCGCGAGAGCCCGCGACTGCAGGGTCGCCACCCCGACGGTGCCCAGGCTGGCTAGGTGGAAGACCACGGAAAAGCCCTCCAGTTCGCGCCGAAACAGCGGCTTTACCGCTTCGGGGGTCACGTCGCGGGGAGAAAATCCGGTGCCGCCCGTTGTAAGCACCACGTCCACGTCGGGGTCCTCTATCCAGATCCTGAGCTGGCTCCGGATGGCATCGACCTCGTCGTGGACGATGGCCTTCCCCTTCAGCACATGGCCCGCCGTGGTCAGACGTTCGACCAGCGTGCCGCCCGAGGTGTCAGTCGTTTCATCGCGGGTGTCCGAGATGGTCAGCACCGCGATGTTGAGCGGGTGAAACGGCAGTGTCTCGTCAATTCTTCCGGCCATCAGGGGGTCTCGTCCTTCCAGCGCGCCAGGGCGGCGCGGTCCTCGTCTACGGGTTCGATCCAGCGTGTGCCGGAGGGGCCGGTCTCGCGCTTCCAGAATGCGGCCTCGGTCTTGAGCCTGTCCATCAGATAGTCCGCCGCCGCGAAGGCTTCGCGCCGGTGGGCCGCGGCGGCGGCGACGAAGACGATGGTCTCGCCGGGGACGATCTCGCCGCATCGATGGACCACGACCAGATCCGTAACCGGAAAGCGCGCCGCGGCGGCTTCGGCGATATCCTGCATCGAACGCTCGGTCATGCCGGGATACCAATCCAGGGTGAGAGTCTCGACGACCGAACCGTCCTTGCCGGCGCCTCGGGCCAGGCCGGTGAAGCTCACCACAGCGCCCTCGACCGTGCGGCCGGCGAGAAAGGCCTCAAGCTCCGCAGGGGCGGACAGGGTCGTACTGGTGAGCCTGACGTCGAGGGCCATCTCAGCCCCCCGAAAACAGGGAAAAGAAGGCGATCTCCTGACCCGGCCGGGCTAAGGCGTCCTCACCGACGACGACCAGATCAACCGACGCGCGGACGTCGGGTCGCAGCAGGGCGTCCGCTGCGACCTCGTCGCGCTCGGCCAGCAGGCGACGGATCTCCCGAACCGGAAGTCCCTCGGCGGGCAAGTACAGGCGCCCCTCCGGGCCCAGACGCTCGCCGACCCGGCCAAAGAACAGGACAGGGCTCATGGTCGTCTCCATCTCAGGCCGCCTTCGCTTCGTCGGGGTCGGCCAGGGCCTGTCGCAACTCCTCAATGAAGCGCGGCAGCAGGTCGCGCCGCACCGAGGGGTCAGACCAATAGGGATTCATGAACACGCAACGGATCACCAGCATCCCGGCATCACCCTCGGATCGGTCATCGTAGCCGCCATGGCCGCCGAGCAGATCGGCGATCAGCGCGCCGTTATCGGCCCCCAGGGTCGTCTTCGACACAGCGAAATGGGGCGATCTCTGGAAATGATCAAAGACGGCCTGGCTGCGGGCGTTGGAAAGGCTCAGCGCCTCGCCGGGGCGAGCCAGCGAGAAGCAGGCGATATTGCTGTCGGCGGGCAGGAAACGCGCTTCCGGGACAGCGTCCCGGACGGCGGCTTCGAAAGCCTGGCGGGTCTCGACCGTCGTGGCCATCAGAGCCCCGAGGCCGTCCGCGCCGAAGCCGAGCGTTTCCGCCGTCAGCCAGGTCGCCGCGGCGCCGGCCGCCGACCGGGATCCTTCCAGCGTCGATGACCATTTTCCATCGCCCAGTTCCGGCCGGTCCAGATAGGGGGCGTCAAAGGCGGACACGGCGTAATGTTCGGCGTCCGGCGTCAGGAAGGCCCCGCAGGCGTAGGGTACATAGCCCAGCTTGTGCGGGTCGATGGTGATCGAATCCGAGCGTCCCATGGCCCGCAGTGCGGCGGCCGTCTCGGGGGCCAGTGCCGCTTCCGAGGGGCCGTCCAGCATGGCCCGGAGGAAGCCACCATAGGCCGCATCGACGTGGCGCCATATGCGCCAACCTCGCTCCGCCCGCCACCGGTCCAGCCGGTCATAGAGGCGATCGAGCGGATCAATGGCCCCGGTCTCGGTGGCTCCGGCCACGGCGACGGCCATCAGGATCGGTCTTCCATCAGCTTGGGCGCGTTCCACCTGACGTTCGAAATCGGCGAGATCCAGGTGACCGCCCTTGTCCAGGGCCACGCTCCAGATCGCCTCGCCGCCCAGACCGAAGACATTGGCCGATTTGCTCCACGAATAGTGCCGGTTTCCGGGAACCAGCATCACGGGCCCCTGGTAGTCCCGTCCTGACGCCCGGCTGATCCGGCGCCAGACATCGCCGGGATTGGACGCCGCCGCGCTGCAAGTCTTCAGGACGTCGTCAGATACGGCGTGAGCGGTTTGCAGGCTGCGGAACTGTTTCCAGCCCATATGGGCCGCAGCGAACGGATCCAGGGTCTCGCCGGTGACTTCCGAAACATGCAGCGCCAGCGCCAGCCAGTGGTCAAGTCGATAGCGCGCACGCCAGACCGCCTCGAAATTAGCCACCGTCCCGCCGGAGGTGAAATGCCCCTGGGCCCGCGCGGGATCATAGCCCAGCATTGCGGCCAGGGCGGCGATGGCTTCGATCTCGATCACGCTGCCGACGCGGCTGGCGTCGCGCGAACTGTTGTTGGGATTGTGCAGCATGGCCGCGAACCAGCCCAGCAGGCCGGGCAGGGACAGATCGGCCTTCATGTGGGCGATGTAGCGGGGGGAGAAGGTCGGGGTCTCCGCCGTCAGGGCGTCGCACAGCGTCAGCAACCGCTGCCCAAGCAGATCGCCCTCGTGTGCGGGGGAACCAGCGACGGGGGGCGCGACGTCGGAGGCGCTGTCCTCGAACCGGCCGGAGCGCCAGCGAAACCAGTGGTCGAGCGTTGCGTCGATCTCGCCGCGCAGACGGCGTTCGTTTTCGGATCGCGCGCCGGGGAAATAGGCGCGGACGAGCTCGCGCGGCGGGTCTGCGGTCATCGGAACGTAGGTTGCCTCTCTACCCGGACCGGGCCGGTCCGCTGGACTTACAGCCTGTGTCGCCAAAACGAATTGGCATCCATCAAGCGCGCGGACGAACCCCGTCAAAGGCCGGGAGCGTCCGCTTCCCGGTTGGTCACCGAAACCGTGAGGGACAGAAGGGGGCTGGTCCCAGACCGTGTTCACCAAGATCGGGCGGGATTGCCTTCCCCAAGGCCAATGCGGCGCCCAGACGGGCGGCTCCCGGTGCGGTCTGCATGCCGTAGCCGCCCTGGCCAGCGAACCAGAAGAAGTCAGCGATATCCGGATCGTATCCGAAGACGGGTGTCCGGTCGGGAGCGAAAGTCCGCAGACCGGCCCAGTATCGTCTTACCTGGGTCACACAGAGGGTCGTCGCCAACTCGATACGGTCGATGCACTCCGCGATGTCGATTTCCTCCGGTGCAGCGTCCACCGGGGCGGACGGCGTTTCGTCGGCGGGGGAAGCGAGGAGGCTGCCTGACTCTGGTTTGAAGTAGAACCTTTCGTCGACATCCATTACCGTGGGCCAGCCGTCTATCGGAAGTCCGACAGGCGGGGCGATCAGAACAGCTGTGCGCCGTCGGGGCTCCAGACCCATCGGTCGAACGCCGGCCATTCCGGCGATCACATCAGCCCACGCGCCCGCCGCATTGACTATCACCCGGGCTTCCACAGGTGCGCCACCGGCGAGGGAGATGCGCCATCCCGCCGTCCGCCGCTCGATCCCTTCAACGCCGGCGTTGAGCCGCACATCGGCTCCGCGGGCCCGGGCCAGACGCAGGAAGCCGCCGTGCAGGCCATGGGTGTCGATGTCGCAGGAGTTGGGTTCGAATACCGCCTGAGCGACCCGGTCGCGGCGCAGGATCGGCGTCAGCGCCCGAGCCGCTTCACCGTCAATCTGCTGGACCTCGCTGCCCGTCGCCTTGACGTCCGCGGCAAGGACCTCGAGGGCCGAAATCTGATCCCGCGTGGCTATGGTGAGACTGCCTCGCCGCTTGAGGAGTGCATGGCTGCAGAAGCCGTCAGGCGGGTTATCGAAAAAGCCCCGGCTGGCTCCGGTGAGGCGTCTGATCCAGGCGTTGCCATAGGACTCGATGAACATCGCCGCCGAGCGGCCCGTGGTGTGGTAGCCATGGCAAGCTTCTCGTTCGACCAGGAGCACCTTTGCCGTCGCCGCCAGTTCGCTGGCGATAGAGGATCCGGCAATCCCTGAGCCGACGACGAGAAAGTCGTAACGATGCATCCCGCCCCCTGATCGGTCACGCCCACGGCCGCCAGAAGGGCCGCGTATAATCCTCCGGCGCTAGCGGATTTCGAGGAACTCGCCCTCAGGCCCGTAGGCTGCGAACCCTCCGAACCGGCCGTCGCGCACGGCCGCGGTCATGGTCTCGAGAGCAAGGTCAATGCGAGCCTTGTCGGGCGGACGGCCGGCCTGTCCCGAAAGGCTGGCGGCGAACACCACGCTCCAGGGGGGGCCGGCCCGCTCGGCCTCCGAGACCAGGGCGGCGAAGTCCGCCAAATCCCGCGGTGCCTTGTCGACGCACATCAGCGGCGCGAGCGCGCCACCGCGCCCTGACCGGAAGCGTGCATCCTGTTCCGGCGTGGCGTTGTCGGGCAGTTCGGCGCCGGCAAAGACGAACAGCAGACGCTGCGGTTCAGGCTCGGCAGCGGCGGCGGCCAGGAGTTGCGGGAAATGCTGGTTGGGTTTCATCCGCCGGACGGTAGGGCATGCGGCCCGGTCCTGTCTTGCGCCGGCGCAATTTTATGGACCGGCTCAATAGAGACCGGTCAAACACTGCGATCAGTGAGCTTGGCCAACGCCGCGGGCGGGAGGAAGACACTGACCACGTCGGGGTGCCTTGGGCTTCACCATTCCCGATCGCCCGGCAATTACTGCAGTTCTGGCGACGCTTTGCGACGAAAACCAGGATTGGACGGCATAAGGCAGAACTTCACGATTGATGGACTATGGTTTGCAGCTCAACATGGAAATGAGTGCAGGAGCCGAATACCATGAGCGCACACTCCTACTCCCTGGATCGTCCCGCCGTGTATCGAGGCCTCATGGAGCGCATGGCCCATGCGCTGGGTATTGATTTGAAGGCGGCGCTCGAGGACGACAATATCGACCAAGGCCAAATCGAACGCCTTAAGTTGCGCTGCAGCTTGTGTGACCGGCCCGACGCCTGTGCGCGCCTGTTGTCTGCGCACCCAAACATAGAGAGCGCGCCGGACTATTGCGTGAACTCAAGGACTTTGGCCGAACTTGCGGCAAACGGCCCAGTATTCCGGCTGGGTTAGTCGCGCCGCCGAACGCCACGTGTTGGGGGCCCGCGGGACGGCTGCGGTCCGACATCCGCACCTGGCTGCTGTGGAGGCACCAAACGAACTGGCCTTCTCGAGCCGATTGCTGCCAGGGGACCCATGCTCATCTATTTCAGTGACGGCTCGGGTCTCGGAAGATCGGGACGCGATGTCGTCCAAACCGAACTGGCGCAACCGATCGCGTTGCGGCCGAGGCGCGCCGACCCCGCAAAATCAATGCGCCTCACCGGACAAAACTGTTCTATCTCGCCTCCCAATTTTCTTGACCTCCTCGCGCCAATTTGGATGAGTTCTCGACCAAGTAACTCTTCGACTCGGCGACGGCATAATTTTCAAACTCGAGCCCGGCAGAGCCGGGGGCGCGCAGGGCGCGTCTCTTATAAGCGAAGCGAAATTTTGTCTTGCTCGACGGCGCCACCCCGGCGTCCGGCGTAGGCGCGAAGCGCAGATGGCCAAGGGCCCCTTAGCCCAAGAGGGCGTATCGATATTCGATATGCGTCTCTAGTCTAATTAGTTTTTAGTACGGCAATTAGACTAGAGATCGACATCGATAAACGATGTCTCACGCCACTAGGGCAAGGCTGGCGTGTTCGTGTTCCGGCGTTGCCCAAGAGGTTGAGAAACCAGACCGGTCCAGCCGCGACTGAAGGATAACTCCGGCACCGAGTTGGTCGCCGTTCGGCGCCGTGGTGGAGAATGTCGGGAGGACGAGGCCAACGCCGTCGATCGATATCGTCGCGCGGGTTGCCTCGCCGTCGAGCAGCACGTGAACCCACTGATGGTCAAAATAGACATGGCCGGCGCCGTGCGTCTTCACTGCGCAGACGCCGACAAACTCACCCGAGCCCATCATGGCCGCGACATCAGCCAGTCCCGCGAGGAAATCCAAGCTCAGCGGATTGAGGCGCTTTGCGTTCGTCTTCTCCATGGTCTTGGTCCAGGTCTTGATGGCTTTGGCGTCCATCAGGGCGATGTTGACCTTGTGCTGATAGCTGCCGCGGCGGGCGACGTTGATCCGCTCGGGCGGCGCGGTCCAGATCTCGATCGCCATGCCATAGCGGTTCGGCCGTCCGGTAACCCGACGACCCTCTGGCCAGTTGTCGAAGATCGCGGCCTGGACGGCGTTCATGGCCTCGATTGGCGGCAAACGGTCCGGCGCGTCGTTTGCAGGCCGGGAGGGGTCGCTCGCGCCCAGACGAGCGAAGATCATCGACCGGATGGCAGGGTCGGCCTCAGCGGCCTGCTGAACCACCTCCAAGGCCCTGCTGAGGGTGACGTCCCCGGTCATGGCCTGTTCCTCAGGCATTGGCGCACATTGTCGGCCGCTCGACCGATCAGTTCCGTGATGTCGTCGGAGAGTTCCTGCCGATTGGCCGAGTGAATCTCGTACCGGCCCCATCGTGGGTCCGGGGTAGCTTTGAGGATGAATGGAATACTGGTCTTCATGGCGCTCCTTGCAGGTTGACGGGGATCGGGCGGGCCAACGCCGCGATCCCCATCCCCGAGCGAGCGCGCGGCCGCTGCAAGGTCGACATCGGTCGGATCGTTGGCCCGACCGACCACCTATTTAGGATCGTCTCGCGATCCGTCGGCGCGGGTCAGTGCTGCCGCTGGGAGATGGTCCAGACCGTTCACCGATCGAAGCCTTTGTTGCGAGCGACACCTTCTTCCTCGCTGAGTGGCCTCAGGGAACTGTGAGCCAAAGAGCAAGACGCCGTCGTTCGCATGCACGCCGAAATGACCTTCATGCAGATATCCTGTTGGATTTTGCGGATTCTTTCATCCGGCGACCGGGAGCCGATAATCGTCGTCCCCCTAAACATGCCGCGTGGACACCCATTGGACGCAGGGAAATGCAAACTGAAGCGATAGTCGCTTTTCA
The DNA here is from genome assembly GCA_030693575.1 of Brevundimonas sp. Classification (GTDB taxonomy): domain Bacteria; phylum Pseudomonadota; class Alphaproteobacteria; order Caulobacterales; family Caulobacteraceae; genus Brevundimonas. Next base: position 28,307 of record JAUYAG010000169.1, read on the forward strand.
CAACTCATCTCCGGCGACTGGAGCGCGGGCGCCGGGTTCCAAGAACCGCACAGGCAGCGTCACTCCCAGCGCATCAGTCATGACTGCCTCCCCACCCCCATGTGGGCAGTCCTCATTCGAGCTCCGCGCGGGAACGGGGCCGGAGGGGCGTTCGGTGTCCACCGCGTTTTCGCCCTCGGCCGCTCGCCTCTTGCCGCCCAAGCCTTGTGCCTTGGCCATCTGGGAGCGAAGAGCGCGGTAGCTCGGATGTGTCATTGGGTAGTCCGCCGGCAGCCGCCATTTTTCGCGATACTGATCAGGAGTTAAACCGTGAGTATGGAGATGGCGCTTCAGGTTCTTGTAGGGGCGGCCGTCTTCGAAACTGATCATGGCGTCGGTGCCGATTGAATTTTCGATCTCGTTCCAAGTCGGAGCCGAGAACGTCGGGCTCTCAGGCTTTGGATCGGCGGTGGGATGACGCAGGCCAAGCAACGTAGCGAAGGTGTCCTGAACCCGACTCTGCAGGTCTTCGCTGCTCAACTGTGAACCGGTGTTCGAGAGAAGGGCGCTGACGAGTGCTATAGTCCCGTCCCATGCGCTTTGGTCCGCTGCGGTCCACGTCTCCCCCGGCTCTGCTTCGGTGATCTGCATTTCACGCTCCGATATGTGCCGGAGCAGTCAGGAGGCTGCTGCGGTCTACGATGGAAAAACCCTCTGCGAGTGCAGCGGCGATGAATTTGTCGAGCGTGGAGGGCTCTGCCGGGACAATCCGGTCAGCCACTTTTGACGTCCGAGAGCGTGGTCCCGTCGTCGGCCAATGCGGTATCGGTACCGCCTGCCCCGGCCGCTCCGCCGAACGGAACGAACGTCGCGATCAGATGGGGAAACCGTTTGCGGAAGTCGTCGGCCAGCGTGTCAGCCATAGTGATGACGAGCGGCGCGACCTCCATGGAGGTGTCACACACGATCTCCGACTCCTCCACGCATTCCCTCATGCTGATCGGTGCGACGTAGGGAGGCTCAGGAAGTGCGGCGCGGTTTGCGTCGAGCCAAACTGCGAGCGCCGGTTCCGTCACCGCGAAGGCGAAGTTGGGGTAGCAGCCGTGATCGAGACGCCCCATCACAACGGCAACGGGATGGGTTGAGACGGCAACGCCCTCGGTGAAGCGGTCGGCTTCGTCTAGCCTATCCGCGAAGTCGTCGATCGCCGAGCGGGCTCCCGCTCGGCCCTCAGTTAACATCCACTCCTCAACGATGTCGCTTTGTGAAACGTGGTCGGCGTCATAAAAAAATACGCTCCACGCCATGTCTGTTTCGACCTGGGTCAGCGGCGGCTCGGCCGCCTCGCGGTGCACCGCAAGGGCTTTCGAGGCCAATAGGTCGTACGTCTTGGCTAGCTCTGGGTCGGATTCCCCGTCACGACGGGAGCGCAGCCACTCGACCGTTTCGCGGGTCGCGTTGAAGTGAGCTTTCTCCGCGGCGGACGGCGTCCATAGGCCCCAGCGCTCGTCGATCTTCGTGAACTCGGTCATGCTACCCGGCACCCCGATTTCACTCAGTTCTCGACGCACCTCATCCGCGTCGTCGGGTTGCGGATCGTAGGAAGCCAACACGTTCCCATACGCCGCAGCGGCGTCGGCGCCCGTCGCGCTGCCGTCGAGGTCTTGGCCCTCAAGGATTTTCTGTTCTATCGAGCCTTCTTCCCACACCTCACACAGGCCGTAGACGCTGCCGATAAAGCCGATGTGATTGCTGTGGATCGTCGGCTGAGGAAACGCGACGATCATGCGACCGCTGGGATCAACCAGGTTGATCTCGTCGACGTTTTGGTCGGCGTCCTTGGGTGCCAGAGTCCAGCCATTCGACACGGCGAGGGCTATAAACTCGTCCATCGTCATCGGTTCGCGGGATGTAATGTAGTTCGACATGGGTGGTCTCCTGGCTGCACGAAGCAGCCAATTTTGGATGGGTGAAGTTTGGACGGGCGTGGCCGCCGGTGGGCCGCGGGAAGGCTGGGTCACTGACGAACCGCGCCAAAGGATTACTGGCGGCGCCTAAGGCCGGCTGTGGTTCGACAACATGGTCATGTCGCAGGTACCGAGCCCCTCGGGATAGCGTTCGCCCCACTCGATCTCGGAGATCCAACTGTTGCGATAGACCTTCACGACGTGAGGCTTCGGGAGTGGCTCGGGATCTGGATCGTCCGGATCGGTCAGCCACGCCTTCCAGTCCTCGACAGCCTTTTCGACTGCCTCGCCGATCTCATCGGCCATCACGGACCACGGTGAGGTGTCCTCCCAGTTGGGGTCCAGGATGAGGACGACCCAGCATCCGTTGAGGGTGGCTTCGAGGTCAGCCGGTGAACGGCCCGCGGCCGGTTTGCTTTTCCGACCGGTCATCAGGCAGCCTCGCTCGTGCTGGCGACGGTGCGCGAGGCAAGCCAGTCTTCGAGGTCAGCCTCGCGATACCGGACATTCGCGCCGCAGCGGATGAAGCGCGGGCCGGCGCCGTAAATGCGCCATTTGCGAAGGGTGATTTCGGCCACGCCTAGGCGGCGTGCGACGTCCGTGGTTGAGAGTAGAGTCTCCAAGTTCCATCAGGTCCCGAGAGGCGGCCAGAGAAGTCCGGCGGCGTCTCGACACCCTTCTGGACGACCAACGAAGGTCGAAATAGATGCTGCAATCCTTCCCGCAGTAACGGAAGCTTTCAGTTACCCATGCCGACCTGGGATCGAGAGTCCGCGCAACTCCATCCTTCTCAAGCCCGCTTTGATGCCATCATCCGTAACGGGGAGGCTGGGGCCTCGGCCCGCCGCGATTAGAGCATCCGCCCACCGGCGCGCTTCGGCCACCAAGGCGCCAAGCGTGACCGTCTCCTTGCCTTCGCAGAAAGATGCCGCTGCGGGCATGAAAGCTTTCTCCCAGGTCGGGACACGTTCGCGAAGGTGTGCGCCAATTTTCTGGAGACGAACGACCGCCTCACCATACTGCTGCAAATGACCGGTTCTAACCATTCCGAGCATGGCATCGACTTGGCCAAGCTGCGCCCCAGCCAGCAAGATACGGGCGTCATCCTCTGCCTTTTTGTCGCTGGTCGGACTGCGGGAACGCAAGGTGGACTCCGCCACCGCGATGGCCACAAACGCTTCGCACGCGATGGCCACCCGCTCATCATCATTCTCCGCCTGGTGCGCGTCGCAGGCGTCGCGAAGGGCGCGATACTTGCGCAGTTTTGAGTGGCCACTTGGCAGACGTATCGGAACACCAGCGTCTTCACAGATGGCGATGGCGGTGAGGTAAGTGGCGCGCATGGCGAGATTTACGATCTCGTTTACATCCCCCTTCGCAATCGCATCTTCGATCTGTGGCATCATCTGATCGGCATGATGACCAACCGGATCAGGCGTTGGATTCTTCATCGTGGATCCTCCAAGTGGTGGTCGGCGATTAGGATCGCCCTATTTTTCAGTCACCGTACACGCTCTAGCGGCAGTCAGATGATGCTGTTCATCAGCCTGGATTTGATTTTCCCCAAGCTAACGCAGGAGCCGTTGCCGTTGCGCGCACCGGCCCCCCGTCCGTCATAGCGGGCAGCTTATCTTCAGGCCCTTGGCAGAAGCTTCACGATATCGTTGGCTTTGCGATCGTCGACCGGCATCAGCTTCTGGCCGATGACCGCCGCGGCGTCCTGTAGGGGATCCCCGCTCAAGTGGGCGTATCGCTCGGCGGTCCGGGCGCTGGCGTGGCCGAGCAGTTTCCCGACCAGGAACAGACTGGCGCCGTCGGCCACAGCAAAGCTGGCGAAGCTATGGCGCAGATCATGGATCCGGACGCCCTCGAGGCCTGCCCGACCACATGCCTTGGCGAAGGCGCGGCGCACTCCGACTATATGACCGTCACCACGGGTAGCGGGGAAGACGAACTGAGCAGCCTTGGTCGGGCGACGCTTGGCGAGGATTTCGAGCGCCGGCGGGGACAGGGTGATGCGTCGCTCACCGTTCTGCCCCCCTGCCTTCGTGCGCTCGGGCGGCAGCACCAGTAGCCTGCGCTCGATGTCTACCTCCGACCATCGCAAGCCGAGGATTTCAGTCTTCCTCGCTCCGGTAAGCAGGAGCAGACGGATAGCGTCGCAGAAGGCTGGATTGACCTCCCCGGCCGCTTCCGTGTCGTTGAGTCCGTCAAGCAACCGGCCGGCCTCCTCGCGGCTGAGGAAACGTTCGCGCACCGGCGCGGCCGACAGTTTGACCGAGGTGAATGGATTGGCTGTCACCAGCCCATGCTCCAGACCCCACGCGAACATCGCTGCTGTCGTGGTCAGAGTCCGGCGCGCAACCCCGGCGCCGCCCGTGACAATAGCCCGACCGCGCTTCTTCTCGCTCTTCTCATCGACGGCGGTCTTTCCGACCGTGATGTCGCGAACGGCTTTGGCGGCCTCCGCCTTGGTGACCGTGTTGGCGACCTTACGGCCCAGAAGGGGTCGAATATGTCGCTTGAGGTTCGAGCCGTCGTTTTCCCAGGTGCTCGCGCGCTTGCCGGGCTTTGTCGCCGGTCCATCTTCCAGGTAGCGGTCGATCAGGGCCGAGACGGTGAGGGCTTCACGCGCTGCCTTCTTCTCCGTCGCCGGGTCTTCACCCACCGCAACGCGGCGAAGGGCGTTCTCTGCAGCATCCCGCGCCGACTCGGGCGTGAACGGGGAGCCATGGACGCCGAGGGTGTAGATCCGCTGCAATGGGCCGAGGCGGTACTTGAGCGCGTAGACACGACGGCCAGTCGGATAGACCCGCAAGAAGAAGCCCTTGAGGTCCGTATCCCAGACGCGGGTTTCGCCCGCGGCCGGAACCGGGGTCGCATCGACCGTGCGCTTGGTGATGCGCGCCTTACGACTCTGCATTTGTGATCCTGGAACGATGGGACCGGCGAAGTGACCGACTCCCGATACCGTCTAGATACCACGACGGGCGAAACGCGCCGGCACCGAAAGATCCTTACGTCGGCCCTATTTGATCATTTTTTTCATAAAAACAGCATATAATGTGGGCGCACGGAAACACGCCGCGACCTGTAGAAATCAATCACCCCCACATTGACATCGAGGGGGTCACAGGTTCAATCCCTGTCGCGTCCACCATTCCTTCCCTGACAATCTGACCGGCCGGACGCCCTAGCGGCGCGCCGGACTCTCCAGACCCCGCTGAACCGCCGGTCGCGCCAGACCGCGCTCCAGCCAGGCCGGGACGTTCTTCAGACTGTCGAAATCCACCAGATCGCAGGCCTCGTAGAAGCCGACCAGATTGCGCACCCAGCCCAGCGTCGCGACATCGGCGATCGAATAGTCGCCCATAATCCAGTCGCGGCCTTCCAGCCGGCTTTCCAGCACGCCCAACAGTCGTTTTGATTCCGCGACGTAGCGTTCCAGCGGGCGCTTGTCCTCAAACGTCTTGCCCGCAAATTTATGGAAGAAGCCGAGCTGGCCGAACATCGGGCCGATCGCGGCCATCTGGAACATCACCCACTGTAGCGTCTCATAGCGGGCGGCTGGGTCCGTCGGGATCAGCCGGCCCGTCTTCTCGGCCAGATAGACCAGGATCGCGCCGGACTCGAACAGGGCCAGCGGCTTGCCCCCCGGACCGTCGGGATCGAGGATGGCGGGGATCTTGCCGTTGGGGTTCAGTGACAGGAACTCCGGCGTCCATGTCTCGTCCTTCCCGATGTCGATGAAATGCCCTTCATAGGGCAGGCCGATCTCCTCCAGCATGATCGAGACCTTCACCCCGTTGGGCGTGTTCAGCGAATAGAGCTGCAACCGGTCGGGATGCTGCGCCGGCCAGCGCTGCGTGATCGGAAAGGCTGAAAGGTCGGCCACGGGCAACTCCGGCTGCGTTCAGAATGGATGTAGGCGGGCCGGTTTCATCCGCAACCGGTCCGGTAGCGCATCTGTCCAACCGTTCGGTCCTGACTGGACCCGAGGCTTTCGCGCGGGCATTGGAGACGCATGACTTTTCCGACCCCGTCCCCCGCAGACTGGCGCGTCCTGGCCGAAAAGGCCCTCAAGGAGCGGCCGCTGGAGAGCCTTGTCCATCTGGACCCCGACGGCCTCGCGATCCGGCCGCTGTATGCGGCGGCGACCGGCGGACAGCCGGTCTCCGCGCCGCGTCCGTCCGACGCCGAGGGCCGGGCCTGGGATGTGCGGACCCTGGTCGAGGGCGACGACCCCGCTGCCGTCAACGCCGCCGTGCTGGCTGATCTGGAGGGTGGGGCGGCGTCGGTGCTGCTCAGGGGTGCCGTGCTGGCGGATTCCGAACCCCTGGCCCGCGCGCTGGACGGCGTGGCGCTGGAACTGGCACCGGTCGGGCTGGACGCCGGGCTGGACGGGCCGGAGGCTGCCAATGCGCTCGCTGTGGCGGCCAAGGGCTCGCCGCGCGCCAAACTCATGTTCCACATGGACCCGCTCTCGGCCTTCGCCGAAGCCGGCGCCGCGCCGCGGGCCATCGACGAGCATCTGATGCTGGCGGCCAATACGGCGGCGCGCCATGCCGGGGCCTATCCAGAGGCGTCCTTCTTCATGGCGAGCGGCCGGGTCGTGCACGAGGCCGGCGGTTCGATCGCCCAGGAGCTTGGCTTCGCGGCGGCCAATGCCGTGGCGTTGGTCAGGGCGGCGAGCGCGGCGGGGATGACGGCCGAAGCGGCGCTGAAGGGGACGGTGCTGGGCGTCTCGCTGGACCAGGAATATTTCGACGGCCTGGCCAAGGTCCGGGCCCTGCGCCTGATCTGGCGCACCCTGAGCCGGGCCTTCGGCGTCGAGACGCCCGCGGTGATCGAGGCCCGCTCGTCACGGCGGATGCTTTCGGCGCGCGACCCCTGGCCCAATCTGCTGCGGCTGACGGCGGCGGGTTATGCCGGGGCCGTCGGCGGCGCGGACGCCGTGGTGCTGGACGGCCTGTCGCGCGCCAACGGCCGCTCCGACGCCTTCGCCCGGCGACAGGCGCGCAACACCCAGGCCGTGCTGATGGAAGAAGCCCATCTGGGCCGCGTCGACGATCCGGCGGCCGGCTCATGGTTCCTCGACGCCCGCACCCGCGATCTGGCCGAGGCCGGCTGGGCCGAGTTCCAGCGTATCGAGGGCGAGGGCGGCCTGGTCACGGCGCTGCGCACCGGCGACATCCAGGACCGCGTCGCCGCCGCCCGCGCCGAACGCGAAGCGGCCCTGGCCAGCGGCGCTTCGCAGCTGGTCGGGGTGACCAAATTCGTCGATCCCGATCCGCGCCCTGCGCCGTTCGAGGCCGAGGCCACCCACCCGGCGCAGACCGGCGGTGACGCCTGTGACCCGTTGACCCCGATCCGCCTCGCCGCCCCCTTCGAGACCCAGCAGTGGGAGGCCGGCCGATGAGCGCGCCCGACTTCACCAAAATCGCCCTCGATCTCGGCGCGACCGGCGCGGGCCCCGCCCGCGCTGTCTGGAACACGCCCGAGGGCCTGACCGTCGAAACCGCCTACGGCCCCGACGCCCTCGAGGGGCTGGACTTCATCCACGGCCTGCCAGGCATCGCCCCTTACGTCCGGGGCCCCTATCCGACCATGTACGCCGGCAACCCCTGGACCATCCGCCAGTATGCCGGCTTCTCGACCGCCGAGGCGTCCAACGCCTTCTACCGCCGCAACCTCGCCGCCGGCCAGAAGGGGCTGTCGATCGCCTTCGATCTGGCCACCCACCGCGGCTACGACAGCGACCATCCGCGGGTGAAGGGCGACGTCGGCATGGCCGGCGTGGCCATCGACAGCATCTACGACATGCGGACCCTGTTCGACGGCATACCGCTGGACCAGATGTCGGTGTCTATGACCATGAACGGCGCCGTCCTGCCGATCCTGGCCCTCTATGTCGTCGCCGCCGAGGAACAGGGCGTGCCGCACGCCGCCCTGACCGGGACCATCCAGAACGACATCCTCAAGGAGTTCATGGTCCGCAACACCTACATCTATCCGCCCGAACCCTCGATGCGGATCGTGTCGGACATCTTCGCCTGGACCGCGGAGCACACGCCGAAATTCAACTCCATCTCGATCAGCGGCTATCACATGCAGGAGGCCGGAGCCTCGGCCGATCTGGAGCTGGCCTACACCCTCGCCGACGGGGTCGAATATCTGAAGGCCGGCGTCGCGGCGGGCATGGACGTCGACCGGTTCGCGCCGCGCCTGAGCTTCTTCTGGGCCATCGGCATGAACTATTTCATGGAGGTGGCCAAGCTGCGCGCCGGCCGCCTGCTGTGGGCCGAGGCCGTGTCGAATTTCGGCGCGAAAGACCCCCGCTCCCTGTCGCTGCGGGCCCACTGCCAGACCTCCGGCTGGTCGCTGGCGGCGCAGGATGTGTTCAACAATGTGCCCCGCACCATGGTCGAGGCCATGGCGGCGGCCGGCGGCCAGACCCAGAGCCTGCACACCAATGCGCTGGACGAGGCCCTGGCCCTGCCCACCGACTTCTCGGCCCGGATCGCCCGCAACACCCAGCTGCTGCTGCAGATGGAGACCGGCCTGACGAAGGTCATCGATCCCTGGGGCGGCAGCTATTACGTCGAACGCCTGACCCACGAACTGGCGAACAGGGCCCGCGTCCTGATGGCCGAGGTCGAGGCCCTGGGCGGCATGGCGAAGGCCATCGAGGCCGGCGTGCCCAAGATGCGGATCGAGGAAGCCTCGGCCCGCACCCAGGCCCGGATCGACACGGGACAACAAACCGTCGTCGGTGTGAACCGCTATCTGTCCGACGCCGTCGACGACATCCCGATGCTAAAGGTCGACAACGCCGCTGTGCTCGCGGCCCAGATCGACAAGCTGAAACGCCTCCGCGCCGAACGCGACGAGGCGAAGACCCAGGCGGCGCTGGACGCCCTGACGGCGGGTGCGAGGGGCAATGCCAACCTGCTGGAACTGTCGGTGCAGGCCGCCCGTGCCTACGCTACGGTTGGCGAAATCTCGGACGCGCTGGAAGCCGCCTTCGGCCGCCATGTGGCCACGGTGAAGACCGCCCGTGGCGTCTATGCTCGCGAGGCCGGCAACGATCCGAAAATCGCCCGTGCCCGCGACATGGTCGCCGCCTTTGTCGACAATGACGGCGGTCCGCCGCGCATCCTGATCGCCAAACTCGGCCAGGACGGCCACGACCGCGGCCAGAAGGTCATCGCCACCGCCTATGGAGACCTCGGCCTCGAGGCGACCGCCGGTGCCCTGTTCCAGACTCCGGCCGAGGCTGCCCGCGACGCCGTGGCCGGCAATGTCCACGCCGTCGGCGCCTCATCGCTGGCGGCCGGCCATCTGACGCTGGTGCCCGAGTTGAAGGCCGAGCTGGAGAAGCTGGGCCGGCCGGACATCATGATCGTGGTCGGCGGGGTGATCCCGCCGTCCGACGTCCAGACGCTGATCAACATGGGAGCCGCCGCCGTCTATCCGCCCGGCTCGGTCATCGCCGACACGGCCATCGACCTGATCGACAAGCTGAACCAGCGCCTCGGCTACGCCCAGAAGACCTGAGGCCGAAGCCTAGGGTCGGTGGTTGGCCGGCAGGGCTGCGATCTCTTCGGCGGTCAGCTTCTTGCTGATCCTGACGCGGCAGACCGAGGTCTGGGACGTGGAGCCCGGCACAACGATGCGGGCCCAGTCGTCGGTGCACAGGCGCGAGCCGACGAGGCCGCCGTCGGGGATCAGGGCCATCTGGATGGCGAAATCCATGTCCAGGCAGCCGCCCGCGGCGTTCAACTCATAGACATCGTTGCGGCCCACGCGCAGGAAGACCTGGTCGGGACGGCCCTGCTCGAAATTGTCGACCTGATTGACGCTGAAACACTGCCGGGCGCGGGCCGGCGGGTCGCCCGCCATGCCACCGCCCTCGACGGGCGCGCAGGAAGCCAGAAAGGTCAGGGTGCCGAGAGCGGCGAAGGCGAGGGTACGCATGGGAAGTCTCCTCGAGGAACCAGAAGATCAACCGTCCGCTTTGCCG
>JAUYAG010000175.1 GCA_030693575.1 Brevundimonas sp.
AGACGATGCCGGCGCGGATCTGGCCGCCGGACATATACAGGGTCTTGGCCGCCGAATTGATGATGTGGTCGATGGCCTGCATGGCGAAGTTGAAGGTCATGAACTCGACGATCGGCTTCAGCCCCGCCATCGCAGCGCCGACGCCGAGGCCGGCGAAGCCGTGCTCGGTGATCGGGGTGTCGACGACGCGCTTGTCGCCGAACTCCTGCAGCAGTTCGCGGCTGACCTTGTAGGCCCCTTGGTACTGGGCGACTTCCTCGCCGATCAGGAAGACCTTCTCGTCGCGGCGCATTTCTTCGGCCATGGCGTCGCGCAGGGCGTCGCGGATGGTCGTCTTGACCAGTTTGGCGTCGGCGGGAATTTCCGGATCGCGGAGCTCGACCTTCGGAGCCGGCGCAGCAGCGGGCGCAGCCGCCTTTTCCGGCTCGGCGGCGGGGGCCTCCGCCTTCGGCGCGGGGGCGGCGGCGCCGGCCTCGCCGGCCAGACGCGCGATGGGCGTGTTGACCTTCACATTCTCGGAGCCCTCGGCCACGAGAATTTCCAGGACCTCGCCCTCGTCGACGGCCTCGACTTCCATCGTGGCCTTGTCGGTTTCAATCTCGGCGATGACCTGGCCGGCCGAGACGGTGTCACCCGCCTTGATATGCCATTTGGTCAGCGTGCCCTCTTCCATCGTGGGCGACAGCGCCGGCATGAGAATGTCGGTCACGCTGAGGCCTCCACATAGACGTCGGTATAGAGCTCGGACGGATCCGGCTCCGGGCTTTCCTGGGCGAATTGAACCGCTTCGGCGACGATGGTCTTGATCTCGGCGTCGATGGCCTTGAGGTCGTCCTCGGTCGCGCCGGCCTGGTCCAGCAGCATCTTGACGTGGTCGATCGGGTCGCGGGTCTTCTTGACCTCGTCGACCTCTTCCTTGGCCCGGTATTTGGCCGGATCGCTCATGGAGTGGCCGCGATAGCGGTAGGTCTTCATCTCGAGGATGAAGGGGCCGCCGCCTTCGCGGGCGCGCTTGACCGCCTTGGCCACGGCGTCGCGCACGGCCAGGACGTCCATGCCGTCGACCTGTTCGCCCGGGATGCCGAAGCTGGAGCCGCGTTCGCTGAGCCGGGTCGTGGACGACGAGCGTTCGATGCTCGTGCCCATGGCGTACTGGTTGTTCTCGATGATGTAGATGGCCGGCAGCTTCCACAGCTGGGCCATGTTGAAGCTCTCATAGACCTGGCCCTGGTTGGCCGCGCCGTCGCCGA
>JAUYAG010000176.1 GCA_030693575.1 Brevundimonas sp.
TGGAATGGCGAGCCGGTGCAGGGCTGGGTGTTCAAACCGGCCGGCTATGTCGAGGGACAACGCTATCCGGCGGTCCAGCTGATCCACGGCGGCCCCAAATCCCCGTTCACCGACGGCTGGAGCTATCGCTGGAACCCGCAGATCTACACCGGCGCCGGCTATGCGGTGGTGATGGTCAATTTCCACGGCTCGCCGGGCTTCGGCCAGGAATTCACCGACGCCATCAACGACCACTGGGGCGACCGGCCGCTGGAGGACCTGCAGAAGGGCTGGGAGTCCGCCCTGGCGTCCAATGCCTTCATCGACGGTGACCGGGCCTGCGCGCTCGGGGCCTCCTACGGCGGCTATATGGTCAATCTGATCGCCGGCAAATGGAACGGGCCGTGGCGCTGTCTGGTCAACCACGCGGGCGTCTTCGACGTCGGCCAGCTGATGAACGCCATGGACATCGCCACCTTCATCGCCGAGTTCGGCGGTCCCTCGTGGGAGCGGCCGGACCTGTACCGCGACTTCAGTCCCAACACCTGGGTGGCGGACTGGAACAAGCCCATGCTGGTCCTGCACGGCTCGCGCGACTTCCGCGTCCCGATCGAACAGGGTCTGGGGACCTTCTCGGCCCTGCAAAGGCGCGGCATCGAAAGCCGCTTCGTCCATGTGCCGGACGAGAACCACTGGGTGCTGAAGCCGCGCAACTGGGTCGACTGGCAGCAGGAGATCCTCGACTGGACCGCCGCCCATACCGGTCCGGCGCCCGCGCCCTGACCGCCTTCCGCCTGCCGGCCCGTGGTGCTACGCCAGCGCCCTGATCCGCGTCTTCGTCCCCAGGAGCCTGCTCATGCGTCACCGTTCCCTGCTCACCGGCGCCTGCGCCGCCTTCGTCCTGCTGGCCGCCGTCCCCGCCCTGGCCGAGACGCCGCCGGTGGTGGTCGCCGAGGCCCCGGCCGCCGCGGCCCAGGATCTGAACACCTTCACCTGGCAGGACATGATCGCCCTCAACCGGCTCGGCGATCCGCAGGTGTCGCCGGACGGACGCTGGGTCGTCTATTCGGTCACCGCCACCGACGTCGACGCCAACCGTCGCTCGGGCGCCCTGTTCATGATGGACCTGCAGAACCCGGGCGAGCCGGTGCGGCTGGCCATCAATGAGGGCGGCGCCAACACCGCCCGCTGGGGGTCTGACGGCAAGCTGTATTTCCTCTCCGGCCGCTCGGGCTCCAGCCAGGTCTGGCGCGCCGCCGCCGACGGGACCGGCCCGGTGCAGGTGACCAATCTGCCGCTGGACGTGAACGCCTACCGCCTCAGCCCCGACGCCTCGAAGGTCGTGGTGTCGCTGGCGGTCTTCCCTGACTGCGCCGATCTCGCCTGCACCGTCGACCGGACCAGGGCCGTGGCTGACGACCCCGCGACGGGCCAGGTCTATGACCGGATGTTCGTGCGTCACTGGGACACCTGGGCGGACGGCACGCAGAACCACCTGTTCGTGGTCAATGCCGACGGCTCGGGCGGGCCGGTGATGGTGACGCGCGGCTTCGACGGCGACACCCCTTCCAAGCCCTTCGGCGACGAGAGCGAGTTTGTCTTCGCCCCCGACGGCCAGTCGATCGTCTTCTCGGCCCGGGTGGCCGGTCAGTCCGAGCCCTGGAGCACCAATTTCGACCTCTGGCGCACCAACGGCCTGAGCGGCGACGGGACGTTCGAGAACCTGACCGACGCCAATGACGCCTGGGACACCGGCCCCGTCTTCTCGCCGGACGGCCGCACCCTGGCTTACCGCGCCATGGCCCGTCCGGGCTTCGAGGCCGACAAATACGCCATCTTCCTGCGCGACATGGGCACCGGCCAGACCCGCCAGATCGCCGCCGACTGGGACCGTTCCGCCGACACCCTGCAGTGGTCGCGCGACGGGCGGACGCTCTACACCACCGCCGGCGACGTCGGTCAGACCCGGATCTTCGCCGTCGATGTGACCCGCGGCTCCGTCGTGCCGGTCACCGGGCCGGGCCATGTCTCGGCCTTCCAGCAGACGCCCTCGGGCTTCGTCTTCGCCCAGGACACCCTGACCCGTCCCAGCGAGCTGTTCGTGAAGACTTTCCGCGGTCGCGAGATGCCGCGCCGGATCACCGACGTGAACCCGTCGCTGGACGCCGAGACCTTCGGCGAGCCGGAGCAGTTCAGCTTCCCCGGCTGGAACGGCGAGACGGTGCACGGCTATGTCATCAAGCCGGCCGGCTATGTCGAGGGCCGGCAATATCCGGTCGCCTTCCTGATCCACGGCGGACCGCAGGGCTCGTTCGGCAACAGCTGGTCCTACCGCTGGAACCCGTCCTCCTACGCCGGGGCCGGCTATGCGGTGGTGATGATCGATTTCCACGGCTCGACCGGCTACGGCCAGGCCTTCACCGACTCGATCAGCCAGCACTGGGGCGACCGCCCGCTGGAAGACCTGCAGAAGGGCTGGGCCTTCGCCCAGGAACGCTATCCCTTCCTCGACGGCGACAACGCCTGTGCGCTGGGTGCCTCCTACGGCGGCTATATGGTCAACTGGATCGCCGGCAACTGGGCGGGCGAGTTCAAATGCCTGGTCAACCACGACGGCGTCTTCGACACCTTCGGCATGGGCTATTCGACCGAGGAGCTGTGGTTCACCGAGTGGGAATACGGCGGCACGCCCTGGGAAAATCCGCGCGGCTACCAGGAATTCAACCCGGCCAACCATGTGCAGAACTGGCGCGACCCGATGCTGGTGATCCAGGGCGATCTCGACTTCCGGATCCCCACCGCCCAGGCCCTGTCGACCTTCACGGCCTTGCAACGGCGCGGCATCGAGAGCCGTCTGGTGGTCTTCCCCAATGAGAACCACTGGGTGCTCCGGCCCGCCAACAGCCGCCAGTGGCACACCGAGGTGTTCGGCTGGCTCGACAAATATCTGACGCCGGAAGACTGACTCCGGCCTGAAACAGCGATCGGCAGGGGGCGCGTCCGGCGACGGGCGCGCCCTTCGCGTTGCGGCGGATGGCGCCAACCGCCCTTTTCGCGCGTTGTCAGGGGTTCGACGGAGCTCCGGATTGCCCAACCCCCTGAAAGACAACCCGCATTGGCGGGCCCTTCGCGACCGCGCCCTGGTCCCGGCCGTCGCCTGGGCCCGCGCGCGGCGGGACCGGGTCGTGGCCCACGATCCGGTCTATGGCGGCCTGCGCCGTCCGGGCCGGCCCGAGGCGATCGCCGCCGGCGGGACTGTCCTGCTGCTCCTTCTGCTCGTGCTGTTTCTCGTCCTGTTCCAGTGGAACTGGCTGCGCGGGCCGATCGGCTCATGGGCTTCGGCGACCTATGACCGCGAGATCGAGCTGAACGGCGACCTCGACGTCAACCTGTTCAGCATGACGCCCTCGACACGGGTGCGGGGCCTGCGCATCGGTGGTCCGGACTGGGCGCTGGAACAGGACACGCTCAAGGTCGCCGACCTCCAGGCCTCCGTCCGGCTCGGGGCTCTGCTGGCCGGTCGGATCGAGATGCCGCGCGTGATCATCACCCGGCCGGACATCGTCCTGATCGCCACCGAGGACGGGCGGCTGAGCTGGGTGCTCGACCCTGACAAGCCGGATGACGGCCAAGGCATGAAGCTGCCCCTGATCAACCATCTGGTCATCCGCGAGGGCACGCTGAGCCTGGATGAGCAGAAGCGCAACCTGACGCTCCGGGCGACGATTTCGGCGCGTGAGGGCTCGGACGGCCAGGCCGGTTTCCACCTCGACGGTCGCGGCACCATGAACGGCACCCCGCTGCGGCTGGAAGTGCGCGGCGGCCCCTTCATCAACATCCGGCGCGACCGGCCCTATGGCTTCAAGGCCGAGCTGTCGGGTGTCGGCTCGACCCTGGTCGCCGACGGCGCGATCACCCGGCCCTTCGATCTGGGCCGGTTCACGGCCACGCTCAGCCTTCAGGGGCGGGACATGGCCGACCTGTACCTACTCACCGGCATCACCACACCGAACACGCCGCCGTATCGGCTGAGCGGAACGCTGAAGCGGGACGATACCGTTTTCACCTTCAACGACTTCAGCGGCCGGGTCGGTACGTCGGATCTGTCGGGTGACCTGAAGGTCGACCGGCCGGACGGCCGCCTCAGGGTCGATGCCGATCTGCGTTCAAGCCTGCTCGACATAGACGACCTTGCGGCCGTCCTGGGCGGCACGCCGACTGTGACGGCCACCGGCGACACGGTCACGACCTCGGGGGCCGGCGCCAAATTGCTCCCGACCGCCCCGCTGAATGTCGAGCGGCTGCGCGTCATGGACGGCACGCTGCGCTACCGGGCCGCGCGGGTGAAGCGCAACGAGCTCGACATCCGTCAGGTCGACCTTGGGGCGGACCTCAAGGACGGAATCCTCAAGCTCGATCCGGTGTCCTTCGATTTCAACCGTGGCTCATTGAACGGGACCGCGCGGATCAACGCCAACCGGGACACCCCGTACACAACCGCCGACTTCCGGCTGAGGGGCTATCCGCTGGAGTCCATCGTGCCCGCCCGCGACGGCGCCCCGGTCGTTACCGGCAGCGCCCTCGGCCGGGCGAAGCTCGAGGGCCCGGGGGCCTCGGTGCATGACTTTGCGGCCAACTCCACGGGTTCGCTCAGCCTCGTCGTGCCGCAGGGCCGGATGCGGGCGGCCTTCGCCGAACTGCTGGGCATCAATGTCACCGCCGGCCTCGGCAAGCTGTTGTCGGGAGACACGGGCTCGTCGGAAATCCGCTGCGCCGTCGCCGACTTCACGGTCCGGCGCGGCATCGCGACGGCGCGGACCTTCGTCATCGACACCACGCCGGTTCTGGCGAGGGGCAGCGGGACCATCGATCTCGGCGCCGAGACGATAAACCTGCGCATCGACGGCGAGACCAAACAGCCCCGGCTGATCCGGCTGTGGTCGCCGATCACGGTGCGGGGGCCGCTGACAGCCCCCGCAGTCGGCATCGAGAGCGGCGCGGTGGCCGGGCAGGTCGGTCTCGGCGCGGCCCTGGGTGCCCTGATCAACCCGTTGATCGCCCTGCTGCCCTTCGTCGATCCGGGCCTCGCCGAGGACGCCAACTGCGGCGCCCTGATCTCTTCCGCGCGATAGCGGACGCGGCAGGTTGAGCCCAAACCGGGTTCCGTGCGTATCTTGGGATCTCCCGCCGCTTTCGCCCTCAAGGACCGCATGACCCGAAGAGGCCTGTTCGCCCCCGCGCTCGGACTGCTCGCCGCCGCCTGTTCGCCCCTGGCCCTGCTGAACACGTTCGGCCCGCGTGATGGCGGGGTGCGCCGCGCCGCCCGCGACGTCGCCTATGGCGACGACCCGCGCCAGACGATGGACATCTTCGTCCCCACGACGCCACAGGCGCGGCCGTGGCCGGTGGTGGTGCTCTTCTACGGCGGCGGCTGGGACAGTGGCGACAAGACCCACTACGCCTGGGCGGCGCAGGCGCTGGCGGCGCGCGGCTTCGTGGTCGCCCTGCCGGACTATCGACTGGTCCCCCAGGTGCATTTCCCGGCCTTCATCGAGGACGCGGCCCTTGCGACGGCCAGGGTCGGCGAGATCGCCGGACAGCACGGCGCCGATCCGGCGCGGCTCGGCGTGATCGGCCAGTCGGCGGGCGCGCACCTCGCCATGATGATCGCCCTCGATCGCCGCTATATGGCCGCGGTCGGCGCGCCCGGTCTGATCAAGGCCGCGGTCGGTCTGGCCGGGCCCTATGACTTCCTGCCCTTCGACGTTCCGGCCTCGGTCAACGCCTTCGGGCGCGTCGCCGACCCGACCCTGACCCAGCCGGTGACCTTCGCCCGCGCCGACGCGCCGCCGCTGTGGCTGGGCCACGGCACCGCCGACGTCATCGTCCATGCCGAGGACACCACCATCCTGTGCGAGCGGATGCGCGCGGTCGGCGGCCGCTGCGAGGAGAAGCTCTACCCCGGCCTCAACCACGCCGACCTGATCTCGACCTTCTCCCCCCTGTTCCGGAAGAAGGCGCCGGTGCTGGACGATGCGACGGCCTTCCTGCTGCGCGAACTCGGCTGATCGCTACGTCATCAGGACCGGTCAGTGGCGCAGGCCGTGCGGCCGGGGCAGTCTCGGTGTCGATCGGAGAGGGCGATGCGACTTCTGTTGTCTGTGATGATGATCCTCGGGGCCGCGGCACCCGCTGTGGCGCAGCTTCCGCCGCCGTCCGCCGAACTGAACGCGGCGTTCGAGGCCGCCCGCGCCGCCTCGCCCACCTCGCCCCGGCTCGAGGCCGAGCAGCGGGAATGGCTGCACTATCGGACCCTGGACGAGTATGGTTACGGCACCGACGGGGATGATGAGCGGACGCTGGACCTGAACCGCCGGGCACAGCGGGACCGGGCCTTGCAGGACGTGACGGTGGCGTCGCCCGACGCGCTGGGCGCCTGTATCGGCCCGGCCTTGAAGGGCTGTTCCAGCCGCGCCGCCGGCTGGTTGTCGTCGCCGGACGGGGATCGCCTGTTCTGGCAGTTGCAGGACGGGTTCACCGACGAGAACGGCATCACCGGCGGCTTCATGCTGCTGTCCGGCGGGGAAACGGGACCGGTCCGACCGAGGGCATGGGCGTTCGAGGGCTGGCGCTACGAGGCGCCGACCCTGCTGATGGTCGAAGGTCAGATGTATGTGGCGGTCGCCGGGCGGATGGCGGGCACGGGGAACGGCAACGCCGACGCCCTCTTCCGCTGGTCGCCGGGCGCGGCCGAGCCCCTGGTCCAGGTGGACAACTGGAGCTGGCGCGACCAGCTGGCCGAACGGCTTCCGACCGGGCTGGAGGTCTGGAAGGGCGTGGACTACCGCTATGGGGACGGCGAGGTCTGGGCCTGGACAAAGCTCTGGCAGCCCAATGACGGCAACTGCTGTCCGAGCGGCGGCGAGGCCATGCTGAGCTTCGAGATTCGGGACAACGCCCTTGTCCTCGGCGGGGTCAACGTCAACGAACCCCTGCTTGAAGCCGCGATGACCGTGCCGGCCGAGGTGTTCGCGTGGATGGGCCGCAAGATGATGTGCGATCACTGGCAGGGCGAGGAGGGCTATGACGCCGACCGACGGGCCCGGATCGCCGCGGCCGTCCGCGACCTGCGATGCGAGGCCGAGCCGGCGGACAGGGCGGCGCTTAAGGTCAAATACGCCGACAATCCGATGCTGACGGCCCTGATCGCCCGCGCGGCGGGCCCGCCGGACAACTAAGCTCCACCGTCTCGCCACGGCCATCTTCTTCCGCTAGAGGAGGCCATGACAGAAACGATGACAGCACAGGCGGCATTGGACCGCCTCGAATCCCTCTACAGCCAATCGGTCTCCAACCTGCGCACAGCGGTAGGGACATTCCTGCGGACCGGCGAACGCGCCGATCCCGAAGCGCGGGCCAGGGGCCTGTTCTCCTATCCGGAGCTTCGGGTCAGCTGGTTCGGCGACCGGCCCCAGAATCTTGAAACCCGCGCCTATGCCCGCCTGTCGCGGCCCGGCGTCTATTCGACCACCATCACACGCCCGGATCTGTTCCGGCCGTATCTGACGGAGCAGCTGGGCCTGCTGCAGGCCGACTACGGCGCCACCTTCGATGTCGGCCCGTCGGAGCAGGAAATTCCGTTCCCCTATGTGATGGACGGCTCGGACGTCGCCCTCGACCGCAGCCAGACGGCCGCCGTCGCCCGCTATTTCCCGACCACGGACCTCGCCCACATCGGCGACGAGATCTCCGACGGGATGTTCGACCTGACCAAGGACTTCCCGCTGGCCCAGTTCGACGGCCTGCGGACCGACTTCTCACTGGCCCGCCTGCGCCACTACACGGGCACCCCGGTCGAGGACGTCCAGTCCTACATCCTGTTCACCAACTACAATCGCTACGTCGACGAGTTCGTGCGCTGGGCCTGCGCCCAGCTGCAGGACCCGAACAGCCCCTATGAAAAGCTGGTCTGCGCCGGCGGCATCGTCATCACCCGCGACACGCCCGATCCCGAGGCCGCGGTCATGGATGCGGCCTGGAAGAAGCACCAGATGCCGGCCTATCACCTGACCGCGCCGGGCTGGGCAGGCATCTCCCTGGTCAACATCGGGGTCGGGCCGTCCAACGCCAAGACCATCTGCGACCACCTCGCCGTCACCCGCCCGCACGCCTGGATGATGATCGGCCACTGCGGCGGCCTGCGTCCCTCGCAGAGCATCGGCGACTATGTGCTGGCCCACGCCTATCTGCGCGACGACCACGTGCTCGACGCGGTGCTGCCGCCGGACATCCCCATCCCCTCGATCGCCGAGGTCCAGCGCGCCCTCTATGACGCCGCCAAGATCGTCTCCGGCGCGCCGGGCGAAGAGGTCAAGAAGCGGCTGCGCACCGGCACGGTGGTGACCACCGACGACCGGAACTGGGAGCTGCGCTATTCCAAATCGGCGCTTCGCTTCAACCAGAGCCGCGCCGTGGCCATCGACATGGAATCCGCCACCATCGCGGCCCAGGGCTACCGCTTCCGCGTCCCCTACGGCACCCTGTTGTGCGTCTCGGACAAGCCCATCCACGGCGAGATCAAACTGCCGGGCCAGGCCAACCGCTTCTATGAGGGGTCGATCTCGGAACACCTGCAGATCGGCATCCATGCCATCGACCTGCTCCGCGCCGAGGGCAGCCGCCTGCACTCCCGCAAGCTGCGGGCCTTCGACGAGCCGCCGTTCAGGTAGGGACCGCCCCTGCGTTTCTCCCTCCCCCTCCGGGGGAGGGATGTCGGCGCGCAGCGACGACAGGGTGGGGAGGGCTCGGCGAGACAGACGCCGGCGCTCTCGTCGCCGAGCCCCTCCCACCCGGCTTCGCCTGCGGCTCAGCCACCCTCCCCCGGAGGGGGAGGGGGACGACCGTGCTTATTTCTTCAGCCGCTTCGCATTGTCGACGGCGGTCCTGTGGATCGGGCGGATGGCGTCGGCCTGACCCTTCAGCATGGCGCTGTTCAGGGTCAGCATCTGCGCCGCCGCCCGGCTCCACCAGCCGACGGCATAGCTGTACTGCGCCTGCATCGCCGCCGCCGGAGTCGCGGCCGCGGCGATCGAGGTCGCGGCCTTCGAGGCGTGCCCGGCCTCGGTCATGACGCCCGAACCCAGACGGCCGCCAATGTCGCCGAAGGTCTTCGCCATCGCCGAGGCGGAGGCCGACAGGGCCTCGACCTTCTCCGAGCTCATCAGCGACATCTCCGCCAGGTCGATCTTGCGCGGATCCGCCATGCCGGCGGCCATGATCTCCAGCCGGGCGTTGATGACGTCGCCCGCGGCCTTCATCATCTCGCCACCGGACAGGGCGGTACTGGCCGCCCGCGCGCCGTCGCGGGTCAGGCGGCGGCCGGTCTTGATGGCTTTTTCGAACTCGGTCATCGCCAAGCCTTGGGCCGGTTTCAGACCTCGGGCAAGACCTCGTTGGAGAAGTCGGCCACGTCCTTCAACAGGGCGGGGACCGCCGCGTCGATGATGGTTCGCCCGTGCTCCGGGCTGGCGAGGGCGGGGTCCGAGCCGATGCGGCCGTCGGGGAAGCGGGCGCGATAGTCGAGCGCGTCGCGGATCGGGCCGGTCGGCGCGATCTGGGGGCTGTAGGTCGCCGTCTTGATATGGTCGGGCCAGGCGGCCTGGGTCACCGCGATCTCGGACGGCGTCGCATGCATGCCGTGACCGGTCGGGAAGATGCGGTTGCACAGGCTGTTGACGCCCGGCAGGTCCCACCAGTTCTTCAGTTTCAGCACGAAGGGCGGCTGCTCCTCGACGAAGGACCATTCGGCGTAGATCTCGGCGAAGGTTGCCTCGATGGTGGCGACATTGCCGCCGTGGCCGTTGAGGAAATAGATCCGCTCGAAGCCATGGCGGCTCAGCGAGCTCACCCAGTCGGTGATGGCCGCCATGAAGGTCGAGGGGCGCAGCGAGATCGTGCCCGCGAAGGCCAGGTGATGCTGGGCCATGCCGATGTTGAAGGTCGGGGCGACGACCAGGTTCCCGTCCTGTTTCTCGGCGGCGTGGGCGATGATCTCCGGGCACATCCAGTCGGTGCCCAGCAGGCCCGTCGGGCCGTGCTGTTCGTTCGAACCGATCGGCACCACCACGGTCTTCGTGGTCTTCAGCCGGGCGTCGATCTCGGGCCAGGACGACAGATGGATCAGCATGGGGAAGCTCCGTGGAGATTTGCGCGGGGTCTAGGATGATTGGCGGCCGGGGCCAACCTTCAGCGGGAGAAGGCGCGCAGGAACCGGTGCACGGCCTCGGCGGCGCGCGCTTCGAGGTCGATCGGCGGCTGGGCGACGCCGAGAATGGCGCGCAAATGGCCGTGCCCCAGCACCATCCCCGCGAACATCTCGGCCGCGACCTCGGGCTCCGGGATACGAAGCAGTTCCAGCCGGTCCTGTTCTGCCAGCCAGGCCGCCAGCCGGCGCATGCCCTCGGCCGGCCCGGCCTGGTAGATGGCGTCGGCCAGGTCCGGCATCTCGGGCGACATCAGGGCCACGCCGCGCAGCGACGCCCCGGCGTCCGCCCGGAACAGCTTGTCCAGCAGACCGACGGCGAAGGCCGTCAGGACCGTCGCGGGATCGCCCCCGGCGCGCAGCGGCGCGCTGATGGCGTCGGACCGGCGGGCGGCCAGCGCCCGGCCGATCTCGAGCTTGTTGGGGAAACGGTTGTACAGGGTCTGGCGCGAGACCCCGGCCCGGCGCGCGATCTGCTCCATCGAGGCCAGGGCGCCCTTCTCGCCGAACAGGGCCGTGGCCGCCTCGAGGATGGCCTCGGTCTTGGTCTCGTCGACCTGTCCGCGAACCCGCGCCATCAGTGCGCCTCCACCGGCGGTGCCCCGGCCGGCGCCTTCACCGGACGCGACAACAGGGTGACGAAGGCCGCGAAGGCGCAGGCGATGGCCAGCATGGCGAAGGCGTCGCCGAAGGCCAGGGTCGTCGCCTGTTTGTGCAGCATGCCCTGGACGGCCTTCATCGCCGCTCCGGCCGGATCGATCGAGCCCGCGAATCTTTCCTGCATGCCCGCCAGCATGGCCTGCATGCCCGCGCTGGTCACGGGGATGTTCTGGGTCAGCTCGCTCATGTGCAGGGCGGTGTTCTGGGTCAGGGAGGTGTTGAGAATGGCCAGGCCGAAGGCGCCGCCGACGTTGCGGCTCAGATTGACCAGGCCCGAGGCGTTCTTGACCATCTCCGGCGGCAGGGTCGACATCGTCACCTGCTGGGCCGCGATCATGGCCAGCATGACGCCGCAGCCGCGCACCGCCTGCACGCCGGCGAACTCCCAGAAGCCCCAGTCGGCCGTGACCAGCCGGGCGTCCCACATGCCCCAGGCGCAGAGCATGAAGCCGCCGAACATCAGCAGCCGCAGGTCGACCTTGCGCACCAGCCGCCCCGCGAACGGCGCGGTCAGGAACATGGCCAGGCCCGAGACCACCATGGTCGTCCCGACCTCGGAGGCCGAATAGTCGCGCACCCGGCCGAGGAACAGCGGCAGCAGGAAGGTTCCGCCGAACAGGGCCGCCCCCACGATGAAGGTCATCACCACGCCGACGAGGAAATTGCGGTTGGTGAAGGCGCGCAGCTCGACGATCGGATTGCGGTAGGTCAGGGACCGCCAGATGAAGGCCGGGCCGGTGATCACGGCGACCACGGCCAGCAGCAGGATCATGTCGTCGGCGAACCAGTCGTTCTTGGACCCTTCCTCCAGCACGAACTGCAGGCTCATCAGGAAGGTCGCCATCAGCCCCAGTCCGGTCCAGTCGAACCCCTTGGCCAGCGACGGATCGCCCTTGTCGAAATTGGCGTAGCGGCCGACCAGGAACAGCACCAGCATCCCCGGGATGACGTTGATGAAGAACAGCCAGCGCCAGCTCAGCCACTCCGTCAGATGCCCGCCCAGCGTCGGTCCGACCGTCGGCGCCAGCGTCACGATCAGACCCATGACGATGCTGGCCGTGACCCGCTTCTCGGGCGGGAAGGCGGTGAAGGCGACGGCGAAGACGGTCGGGATCATCGCCCCGCCGACAAAGCCCTGCAGCGCCCGGAAGAAGATCATCGCCTCAATGGAGGACGACATGCCCGTGGCCAGGCTCATGAGCAGGAAGCCGGAGCAGGAGACGAGAAACACCTTCTGCGTCCCCCACAGGCGAGACAGATAGCCCGACAGGGGGATCATCACGACCTCGGGGATCAGATAGGCGGTCTGGATCCAGCTGATTTCATCGGCCGAGGCACCGATCCCGGCCTGGATCTGGGGCAGGGACGAGGCCACGATCTGGATGTCGAGGATGGCCATGAACTGGCCGATCACCATCCCGGCGAAGCCGAGCAGCAGGATGGTCCAGTTGATGGCGGGCGCCGGCGCGGGCGCGGCGGCCTCGACCGGCGGGGCGGTGTCGGTCACCGGACCGCGGCCACGACGGGTCCGGTGGCGGCCTCGGCGAAGCTCAGCCCGCCGCGGCTCTTCAGATCAACCTTGACCTCCACCGACAGGCCGGGCCGCAGGGCCGCCGCGCCCGCACGATCGACGCGGATGCGGACCGGCACGCGCTGGGTGATGCGGGTGAAGTTGCCGGTCGCGTTCTCGACCGGGATCAGGGCGAACTCCGAGCCGGTGGCCGGGGCGAAGCTGTCGATATGGCCGACCAGAGGCTCGCCGGGGAAGGCGTCAGCGCTGATCTCGACGGTCTGGCCGAGGCGCAGCCGGTCGAGCTGGGTCTCCTTGAAATTGGCGACCACATAGGCGTCGCCCAGCGGCACGATGGACAACATCTGCCCGCCCGGCCGCACATACTGGCCGACGCGGACGCCGCGCGCGCCGACCACGCCGCCGACCGGGGCGCGGATGACGGTGCGGTCCAGGGCGATGCGGGCCTGTTCGACCCGGGCGCGGGCCACGTCGACCGCGGCCAGGCTCTGGCTGCGGGTCGTGCCCAGCACCCCGGCGGTGCGCTGTTCGGCGACCAAGACGGCTTCCGCCTCGGCGACCGAGGCCTGGGCGGTGCGGGCGCCGGCCTGTTCGGTCTGGATGCGGGCCTGGGACACCCAGCCCTGCTCGGCCAGCCGGCCGTAGCGGTCGACCTGCTGCGCGGCCAGTTCGGCCTGGGCGCGGGCCTGGGCCACGCCGGCGGCGCGCGAGGCGATGACGGCCTGTTCCTGGGCGGCGCGGGCGTCGACATTGCCGACGGCGGCGATCACCGACGCCAGATTGGCCTCGGCCTCGGCCAGGTTGGCGCGGGCGTCGGCGTCGTCGAGCCGGATCAGGATCTGGCCCGGCGCGACCCGCTGGTTGTCGGCCACCAGCACCTCGACGACATAGCCGTCGATCTGGGGGCTGACGCCGGTGGTGTCGGCGGCGACGAAGGCGTTGTCGGTGGCCTCCCAGCGCTGCTTGCCCTGCCACCACACGACCCCGCCGATGACGAGGGCGAGGGCCGCGACGGCGGCGACGATCAGGGGCAGGCGTTTCTTGTGGGCGGGGGTCAGGGTCATGGCGGACTCGAAAGCGTGTCGGGGAGGACGGCGCATAAATGGACAAGACTGTCCAGAAATCAACCGGACTCGCGCCCGGAGCTCTACACATCCTGTTTCCGAACCTGCTTGACCGCGGCGCGGCGGAGGTTTCGACTACGGCCAAGCTGAGAGGAGATCTGCCATGAAGCGCTTCGCCGCCCGGTACGCCCAGCCCGCCAGTCTTCTGATTTTGAGCTGCACCATCCTGTTCGACCTGTCCCTGGCCGTCGGCCTCGCCGGCATGCTGCTCGGCGCGGGCGCCCTGTTCATTCCGGCGTCGTGGGAAGCCTGAGGCTCTCCCGGTTCCGGTCCGGGTCTGCTACCCGACCCGGATGAAGCCGCCCAAGGCCCGTTCCAGACCTGCGCCCAAACCCGCGCCGAAACGCCCCGCTGTCATGACCGGAGCCATGGTCCCCGTGCTGGGCTGGCCGCCGGATGAGGACCGGGTCGAGGCCATCTTCGAGCGGCTGGCGCGGATTATGCCCGAGCCGAAGACCGAGCTCAGTTTCTCCAGCCCCTATACGTTGGTCGTCGCCGTCGCCCTCTCGGCCCAGGCCACCGACGTCGCGGTCAACAAGGCCACCGACAAACTGTTCGCCGTCGCCGACACCCCCGCGAAGATGCTGGCGCTGGGGGAGGCGGGGCTGGTCCCCTTCATCGCCTCCATCGGCCTGTACCGGAACAAGGCGAAGAACGTCATCGCCCTGAGCCGCATCGTGCTGGAACAGCACGGCGGCGAGGTGCCGCTGAACCGCGCCGACCTCCAGGCCCTGCCCGGCGTGGGCCGCAAGACCGCCAGCGTGGTGCTCAACGAACTGGGCATCGAGGCCGCCATCGCCGTCGACACCCACGTCTTCCGCGTCTCCCACCGCCTCGGTCTGGCCAACGCCGGGACGCCGGACAAGGTCGAGGCCCAGCTGTTCCGCGTCGTGCCCGAGCACTGGCTGCCCAAGGCCCACCACTGGCTGATCCTGCACGGCCGCTACACCTGCACGGCGCGCAAGCCGAAATGCGGAGGGTGCGTGATCAGCGACCTGTGTCCGTCACGGGCGGGGTTGGCGGCGCTGGGTGAGGCGGGATGAAAGTGATTAGTGGTTAGTGGCTAGTGATTGCCGCTTCACTGGCGGCGGAAGGGCGACGCGGACCGTGCCGTGGCAAAGGCGGCGGCCAGCCACTGACCACTAACCACTAATCACTCAGAGCCGAGCCCGCACCGCCTCCGCAAACCTTCGCCCGCCTTCCGGCGCGGACCCCAGATAGAAGTCCGGCTCGATCAGCTCCGCCTCCATCAGCAGCCAGCCGCCGTCGGCGTCGGGGGCCATGTCGATGCGGGCATAGAGCAGGTCCTCGCCGATGGCCGCCAGCGTCTGCTCCGCCAGAGCCAGGGCGGCCGCCGGCGGCTCCGGCAGGGCGATATAGCCGCCGCCGTACTGGACCTGGACGCGGAACTCGCCGGGGACCGGCCGCTTGTTGACGACGTGGCTCAGCCGACCGCCGAAGAAGAGCAGCGAGGTCTCCCCCTCGCTCTCGATCGACGGCAGATAGGGCTGGATCATCGCCGGACCTTCGGGGGCCCCGACCATGGGCTCGCCCCGCGACAGCCGCAGCGTCCTCCAGGCTCCGCCCGAGACGCGCGGCTTGACCACGATCTGCTCGACGCCGAACCGGTCAAAGGCGGCGTCCGCGTCTGCCTGGGTCGGGCCGTCGATCCAGACGGTGTCCGGGATGGACACGCCCTGATCGGCCAGCCGCCCGAGGTAGCTCTTGTCCGAATTCCAGCCCAGCACCGACGGCGGGTTCAGCATCCGCACCCCCGCGGCCGCCCAGGTCGCGCAGGCCTGCATCCAGCGGTCATGGTCGCGGTGGTAGCCCCAGGCGATCACCGGCAGGACCAGCGGAAACCGCATCAGCCCCGAGGCGTCCTCGATGTGGTCTGTCCAGGCCGTCGGAACCGCCGTCAGCCCCGCCGTCGCGAGCGCCTCGGCCAGACGCTCCAGCACCCCGGGCCACTGGCCGGCATAGGAGGGGTCGGCGGCGTCGGGGGTCAGGACGGCGATCTCGGTCATGTCGGCTCCAGACCAGAAAGCCGCCGGGACCGCAACACGGGTTTGCTTGTCCGCCCATAAGGAGACAGCGGTCCCGGCTGGCCAATCCCGCCCGCGCCCGCTATGGCCCCGCCCATGACCCAGAACCCCGCCTCCTACGACGTCTGCGCCGTCGGCAACGCCATCGTCGACGTCCTCGCCCCCTGCGACCCCGCCTTCCTGACGGCCCAGGGCCTGACGCCCGGCTCGATGCAGCTGGTCGACGCCCAGCAGAGCGCCGCCCTCTACGCCGCCATGGCCGCGGGCGTGGAGGCCTCGGGCGGCTCGGCGGGCAACACCGTCGCCGGCGTCGGCAGCTTCGGCGGGCGCGCGGCCTATATCGGCAAGGTGGCCGACGACATGCTGGGCGGCGTCTTCACCCACGACATCCACGCGGTCGGCGTCCATTTCGAGACCCCTGCGCTCAGGGACGGCGCGGTCCAGGGCCTGGCCACGGGCGTCTGCATGATCAACGTCACGCCCGACGGCCAGCGCACCATGTGCACCTTCCTCGGCGCCGCCAACCAGCTGGCGGCCGCCGACATTGACGCCGACCTGATCGGTGCCTCGGCCATCGTCTATCTGGAAGGCTATCTGTTCGATCCGGCCCCGGCCCGCGCCGCCTTCGAGGCCGCCGCCGCCGCCGCCCACGCCGCCGGACGCAAGGTCGCCATCACCCTGTCGGACACCTTCGTCGTGGCCCGCTGGCGCGCCGAACTGCTGGCCTTCATCGAGGCCTCGGCCGACATCGTCCTCGCCAACGAAGGCGAACTGGCCGCCCTGTTCGAAACCGAAGACTTCGACGCCGCCGCATCGCAGCTGGCGTCCATGGTTGACGTCGCCGCCATCACCCGCGGCGAGGCCGGCTCGGTGATCGTCTCGGGCGACGAACGCGTCGCCATCGCCGTCGTCCCGGTCGACAAGGTCGTCGACACCACCGGCGCCGGCGACCAGTACGCCGCCGGCTTCCTGCTGGGCCTCGCCCGCGGCCTGTCGCTGGAGGACGCCGGCAAGCTCGGCTCGCTCGCGGCGGCGGAAGTCATCGCCCACTGGGGCCCCCGGCCGATGACCTCGCTGGAAGGGTTGGCGAAAGAGGCGGGGCTGACGTTGGAATGAGTGATTAGTGGCTAGTGACTAGTGGGTGCTGGATCGGCTGCGGGGGGCGGCTCGGCGCCGGCGGCGTTCGCCCCTGCCGGCCAACCACTAATCACTAGCCACTAGCCACTCTTCACCCCCGCCGGATCGTCACATACAGAGCGCCATCCCCGCCATGATGCCGGGCGGCCGAGGCGAAGCCGGACACCACACCGCGCAGGGCCGGGCCTTGCAGCCATTCATGCACCGAGGCGCGGATCACGCCCGTGCCGCCGCGCCGTCCCTGGCCCGTGACGACCAGCACCGAGCGATAGCCCCGCGCCTGGGCGCCGTGCAGGAAGGCCGTCAGCGCGTCCTGGGCCTGGAAACGGCCATAGCCGTGCAGGTCGATCTTCGCCTCGATCGGATCGCGTTCGCGCGACAGGCGGCGCTGACGGCGCGGCTCCAGTTCTTCGGGGTGGCCGCGCGGGCGGGCCGGGGCGACGATCGGCGGGCTCCAGGCGGGGGCGGCGGCGCGTGGCTTTGCCAGACCTCGCGGCAGCGGCGCGGCGGGCGGATCGGCCACAGCGGCGCCCGGGATCACCAGCGCGGCCTTCTTCGGCTTGCGCGGCGTGACCGAACCGGCGACGCGGGCCCAGATGCGGCGGTCGTCGGGGCTCAGGTCGTCGCGGCGGCTCATGTGGTGCCTGGGGCGTTCCCGTCCGGATCCTCGTCCGAGCCGATGTCCTGGGGTCCGGGCGCCTGGACCAGAAGGTCGCCCGGCTGGCAGTTCAGCTCGCGGCACAGGGCGTCCAGCGTCGTGAACCGGATGGCGCGCGCCTTGCCGGTCTTGAGGATCGACAGGTTCGCCAGGGTCACGCCGACACGGTCGGCGAGCTCGGTCAGCGACATGCGCCGTTCGAGGAGAATGCGATCAAGCTGTACGCGGATGGCCATGAGTCTTCCTACCCGCCGCGCGTCGGGTCGAAAAGGCGGAGCCTTTTGATCGCGCGGCCCATCAAATTGTTAATTCGGATTCGCGGCGCAGGCGGGCGCCTTCGCGGAACACTTCGGCGAGGACGAAGACGACCAGCACCGAGAATGCGGGGGTGACCAGGTCGAACAGGCTGGGCGGCTCCAGCGCGCCGCGCACCAGCCGCGAGACCAGGGTCTGGCCGATCCAGGCGCCGCCGGTGACCGTGGCCAGGGTCAGGCCGATCTGCTTCAGCCGGCTGACGTTGGCGGGCTGGAAGGGGTCGCCGATGCGCAGGGAATGAACGATGCGGCGCAGGTGGCGAAGGATCAGGGTGAAACCGGCGAAATAGCCGGCGAAGGCGCCCACCCCGAACAGGAAATAGGCGCGCGGCACGGGCACGCTGGTGCCGCCGTCTTCCGAGGTCGCGATCAGATCCAGCGGACCCATCGGAACGAAGGCGATGAAGAGAAAGATGAGGACGGCGGCGCAGGTCAGCAGCGCCAGGATCCAGAAGGCGGCCCCGAGGGCGACGCCGAGCAGGCTGGACATGGATCCGGGACCGAGGGCCGGCAGGGCCGGGGTCCGGACGAAAGGCACGCGGATCCCGATCGAAAGCGATTTCGGGAAACGCATGGGTCGACCTCTCTGCTAGCGGGCCGGTCGGCGGGGCGACGATGCCGCGCGGGGTCCGGCGAACCCGCACGCGGTCTTATTCTTCGCGATTGTCATGCCGATCGTCAAAGCTCCTGTGAGACTTTGTTTGTTTGGCCTACCGCCCTTCGGGCTATTTGAGGCCATGTCGTCTGGTCGCCGTTCTGGCCGGTGTGGCCAGAACGGAATCAGAAGCTCTGGATCAGGGTGGCGACCAGGGCGGTCGGCAGGGCGGCGAGCAGGAAGGCGTTGAGGATGCCGTGGCCGACCTTCTCGATGAAGTAGGAAGCGTTCATGGTGCTCATAGTCGTTCTCCGTTGGTCCTGGGCGAGGGATGTTTTCACCCCTCTTTTGTTGTTCCGCTGCATCGATCTTGCCGGTTTCGGCTCTATCGGGGAACGTCGCGGCGTCCGTCCTTGAAGACATAGATAGGCCGTGCTCTGAGAAAAGGCACGTTACATATCGTTTAACGATATTAAACTTTGGCAATGGATTGTTTCGGAGCGCGTGATCGAGATGAAACTGAAGCTTATCAAGGGGATGCGGCTCGTCGTCGCCACCCACAACCCCGGCAAGGCCGTCGAGATCGACGCGCTTCTGGACGGACATTACGAGGTGGTCACCGCCGCCAGCCTGAATCTGCCGGAACCGGACGAAACCGAGAGCACCTTCGTCGGCAACGCCCTGCTCAAGGCCCGCCACGCGGCCGATCGTTCGGGCGAGGTGGCGCTGGCCGACGACTCGGGCCTGTCGGTCGCGGCGCTGGACGGGGCCCCCGGCATCTTCTCGGCGCGCTGGGCCGGTCCGGACAAGGATTTCGCCTTCGCCATGCGTCGCGTCGAGGAACGGCTGGAGGAGACCGGCTCGTCGGATCGCCGCGCCTGGTTCACCTCGGCCCTGGCCGTGGCCTGGCCCGACGGTCCGGCGGTGGTGGTCGAGGGCCGCGTCGATGGCCTGCTCACCTTCCCCCCGCGCGGCGACCGCGGCTTCGGCTACGACCCCATCTTCATCCCCGAGGGCCAGACCCAGACCTTCGGCGAACTGGACCCGGCCCTGAAGGACAGCATCAGCCACCGCGCGGTGGCGTTCGCGAAGCTGAAGGCGGCTTTGATGGAGTGAGTGGCGAGTGATTAGTGGTTAGTGGTTAGTGATTGCAGCTTCACTGGCGGCGGAAGGGCGGCACCGCCCGCGCCCTCGCACCGCCGCTGGCCAGCCACTAACCACTAACCACCAATCACCAGCCACCCCCATGCCCCCCACCCCCGGCTCCGACCTCGCCCTCTACGTCCACTGGCCCTACTGCGCCCGCATCTGCCCCTATTGCGACTTCAACGTCGTGCGCGACCGGGGCCGGACGGAGGAGCAGGCGGGTCTGGTCGCGGCCATTCTCGCCGACATGGAGGCGCAAGGCTCCCTGACCGGCCCGCGCCGTCTGGCCTCCATCTTCTTCGGCGGCGGCACCCCCTCGCTGATGGCGCCGGAGGCCGTGGCCGCTGTCATCGACCGGGCGAAAGCCCTGTTCCCCCCGCGCGGCTCCATCGAGATCACGCTCGAGGCCAATCCCACCGACGCCGAGGCCGCCCGCTTCGCCGCCCTGTCCGACGCCGGGGTCAACCGCCTGTCCATGGGGGTGCAGGCGCTGGACGACGCGGCCCTCGCCTTCCTCGGCCGCAACCATTCGGCGGACGAGGCCCGCCGCGCCGTCGCCGTCGCCGCCCGCGCCTTCCCGCGCCTGTCCATCGACCTGATCTACGCCCGCCCCGACCAGACCGTCGCCGGCTGGACCGCCGAGCTGACCGAGGCCCTCGACATGGGCTTCGAACACGTCTCGCCCTACCAGCTGACCATAGAGCCCACGACCGCCTTCGGCCGCGCCGTGGCCCGTGGCGCCTGGACCCCGCCTGACGAGGACCGCGCCGCCGCCCTCTACGAAACCACCCAGACCGTGCTCGAGACCGCCGGCTTCGACGCCTATGAGGTCTCCAACCACGCGCGCGGCGAGGCGGCGAGGTCGGCGCACAATCTGCACGTCTGGCGCGGCGGCGACTATCTGGGCCTCGGCCCGGGCGCGCACGGGCGACTGACGCTGGACGGGGCGCGCACGGCGACGGTCGCCCACAAGGGCATAGCCGCCTACGTCGCCGGCGTCGCGGCGGGGACGCCGTGGAGCGAGCGGGACAGCCAGTCGCCGCGCGACGCCGCGGAGGAAAAGGTCCTGCTGGGCCTGCGCACGGTCGAGGGCGTGGCCCTGACCGATCTGGTCGAGCTGGGCCGGACCGAAGCGGCTGAGCCGCTCGCTGGGCTGATTGCCGACGGCTTCCTGGCCGTGGACGCGGACCGGGTCAGGGCGACGTCCACGGGACGGCCGGTGCTCGACGGGGTGCTGAGGGCCCTGCTGACCTGAGGCGCCGGCGCCGGGACTCAGTCCCGGATGAAATGCGGCACGAAGCGAGAGGTGTTGCGGGTGATCCGGCCCGTATCCTCGCGCAGGGCGATCCCGGCCGGTTCGTCCCCGACCAGCCACGAGCCGACGATCACATGCTGGCCGTCGAACCGCGGCGGGGCGTGCAGCGCCTGGCGGATGTGGCGGCCCTCGCCATAGCCCGCGTCCAGCCCCTCTTCCCGGGCCGCGCCCTCGACGATCGAGATATTGGCCCCCTCGCGCGAGAACAGCGGCTTGCGCACATAGGCGTCGCCGAGGCTCGCATGCGCCGGATCGCTCTCGAAGAAGGAGGCCAGCAGATTGGGATGTCCCGCATGCCGCTCCCACAGCAGGGGCAGCAGTCCCTTGTTCGACAGCAGGGCCTTCCACGCCGGCTCCAGCACCGTCACCTCGGCCTTCGGCAGCGGCTCGGCGTAGTCGTCGCGCAGCATCTGCTCCCACGGATACAGTTTGAACATCGCGCCGATCAGCCAGTTCTCGTCGTCGACGAAACGCCCGTCGGCATTGAGGCCGATCTGGTCGATGGCGACGAATTTCGGATCCAGCCCCGCCTGCCGCGCCAGATCCTCGAGGAAGCGTACCGTCTGCCGGTCCTCGACGAACTCCGGGTCCGACGAGAAATGCACGAAGCCGCCTTCCGGGAAGATCGCCCGAAACCGGTCGACCAGCTTTTCGTACAGGCTGTTGAACTGGTCCGCGTCGGGCGGCAGGACGCCGCTGGCGATGCTGTCCTCCAGCCACATCCACTGGAACACCGCCGTCTCGAACACGCTGGTCGGGGTGTCGGCATTGTACTCGTACAGCTTGGCCGGCCCCGTCCCGTCCCAGGCGAAGTCGAACCGGCCGTAGAGCGACGGCTCGCGGCGTTTCCAGCTGTCGGCGACATAGTCGCGCGACGCCTCCGGAATCTCGAGCAGCGACATCAGCCGCTCCGACCCCGACGCCTCATCGACGAGGTCCAGGCACATCTGGTGCAGCTCGGCCGTCGGCGCCTCCAGCCCCTCCTCGACCTCGGTCAGGGACAGGGCGTAGGCGGCGCTTTCATCCCAGTACCGCTCGCCGGAATCGTGGTGCCAGGTGAAGCCGACGGCCTCGGCCCGCGCCTGCCAGTCGGGGCGCGGGACCAGCGACAGACGTTCCATGCCGCCTCAGGCCGGGTCTTTGGACGCGGGAACCGAGCTCTCGATCAGCGGCGTCACCACCTTGATCTCCTGCGCCGTCAGTCGGGCCAGGACGTCGTCGGCCGAGGCGTGGCCCGGCAGGATCCCTGCCTCGCGCAGCTTGGCGTCGAGGTCGGCGCCGGAACGCTTGTCCTCCAGCTCCTGGCCGACGCGCAGCCGCTCTTCCTGGACCGCCTGACGCTGTTTGATGCGCTGCAGGCTGTCGGCGGCCGAGCCGATACGCGAATGGGCCCCCTGGGACTGCAGGGCGACCGAGGTCTGGGCCTTCTGCACCGAGTCATTGACCTTCACGATGTCGATCTCGCGCCGCAGGGTCTCGATCTTCTGGTCGGTGGTCGAGATGGCGGTGCGCAGGCGGGCCTCCGCCTCCTTCATGCCCTCGATCATCGGGCCGCGCGTGCCGATCTCGGTCTCCAGCTCGGCGATCCGGCCGGCGACCTCGCGGGCCAGGTCCGTCTTGCCCTGGGACATGGCGGCGCGGACCGAGCTTTCGTATTTGGCGATCTGGTCGCCGAAGCTCTTCATTTCATTCTCGGCCATCCGGCGGCGGGCCACCAGACCGGCGAGGTCGTCGCGGGCCTTGCCCTGGGCGGTGTCGGCGTCACGGATTTCCTGATCGAGGATCTTCAACGCATTGGCGTCGACCACGGCCTGGCCGGCTTCGCGCGCGGTGCCGCGGAACAGGGCGGAGAGTTTGGCGAGCATGGACATGATTTCTCTCCCGGATCAGGCGGCGTAGACGCCGAAGGTTTCGCGCAGGTCCGTCGCGTCGATGGCGTTCTCGGCGAGGGTGCGCAGTTCGATCAATATGGTCTGAAGCGTCGTCTTGCACGACAGTTCGCCCATCAGTTCATAGACGTCCTCGTTGTTCACCGAGGTGATGGCGAAATTCGACAGCGGCACGATCCGCTGGGCCCTGAGCAGGAATTCGTTGAAGGCGTGGCGGTCGGTTTGTTCGGCCACCGGCCACAACAGCACCGAACAGACGATCTGGGCCCCGCCGACGCTGAG
The DNA here is from genome assembly GCA_030693575.1 of Brevundimonas sp. Lineage (GTDB taxonomy): Bacteria > Pseudomonadota > Alphaproteobacteria > Caulobacterales > Caulobacteraceae > Brevundimonas. The sequence goes on from JAUYAG010000176.1 coordinate 22,937, forward strand.
GTAGATCGGCAGGTCGCCGTATTCGTGCATGGTCGTCAGCAGGACCGGTTCGGCCCCTTCCAGCACCCTTGTGGTCAGCTCGCCTTCGCGGACCAGTTCGGACGCGTCCAGCGCGGCCTTGATGGACGGGACGGTCCAGGCGGTTTCGATCACGGCGTCCATAAGGGGGCTTGCTCCAGAAGGATCGGTTGAAAGGCTTCGACGCGGGCGTCTGAGGATATCAGGACCGCGGGCGGACTCGGTGACGATGGCGTGGACCGCCGCCCTCACGTCGTCCCGGGCGGTATTTGGAACCCAGAACTCCAGCTTGACCATGCCCGCCTCGCGACGGGCCTTGCGCCAGGCACGTATGCGCTCGTTGGCCGGCGACAAGGAGGACGGGGCAGGATTACGCATGTTTCATGTAACGCGTAACAGGTACGCTTGACTTTGGCGAGCCCAAGGCCGAATTTCCCGTCTGACGATCTCTTTACCGCCAGACGCTCGCGAGCCCCCTCGCGGACGCGTAAGGGAGGCGAATGTTCAAGCGGCTTTTCGGACAGCGCGACGCCGAACCGGTCAGCCAACTGGCCGTGGTGCGCAACATCACGGTCGGCCGCACCGTGGCCCTCGATCCGCTGGCCTGGCGCCGGCTGGGCGACGAGACGCATTTCAGCCTCGACCGCGATGCGCTGGAGATCACCGCCCAGGGCGTGGTCCAGCTGGACGACGGCCCGTTCGTGCATCGCTTCTACACCGACGACCACATCATGCTTCAGGCCATGAGCGACGACGCCGGGGGCGCGGCGGCCTATGACTTCACCCTGTTCACACCCTGGTCCTCGGCTTATCCGCCGAACGACGGCGCGCGCCGGGCCTGGCAGGATCGCTTGTCCGAACCCGTGTTCAAGGGCGCGCCCGAGGGTTTGCCCGAGTATCCCCGCTTCTGGTTCTCCGAAACCGACGCCCGTCAGCCGCCGGTGAAGCTTTGGGAGAGCGTCTACGACGACCGCGCCGCGACCGAGCCCTATGCCAAAATCTACCAGACCTGCATGCTGTACGCGCGGGAGCTGGCGGGCGGCCGCGAACTGATGATCGCCCTCGAGCAGGAGCCCGAGGGTGGTGAAGCCACACATGAGATCATGATCGGCATTCCGCTCGACATGGCAGAGTTCCGCGCCTGAGGCGCCTGGAGGGGTAGACGATGTTCGACTGGTTCGCATTTCAGACGGGGGCGACGGCCTTCCTCATCGCCTTCGTGGCGGCGATCGTCTTCTTCTCGGCGTTCAAATTCCTCTACCAGATGGTCACGCCCTATCATGAGCGGGATCTGATCCGTCAGGGCAACACGGCCGCCGCCGTCGCCCTCGGCGGTGCCCTGATCGGCTATGTCCTGCCGCTCGCCTCCGCCCTGTCGCACACCGTCAGCCTGCCCGAGTTCGCCGCCTGGGCCCTGCTGGCCGGCGTCATCCAGATCCTCGCCTTCATCGTCGTCAGCCGGGTGCTCTACAAGGCGCTGGCGGCCCGGATCGAGGCCGGCGAGCTGGCCGCGGGCATCTATCTGGCGTCCATCTCCATCGGCGTGGGCCTGCTCAACGCAGCCTGTATGACGACCTGAGGCGCATCATGACCGACGATACCCTGCCCGAAACCACCACCATGCGCCGGCTCAAGCGGTCACGGACCCTGCAGGTCACCAGCCTGATGGCGACCGTCAGCTTCTCCATGGCCGCCTGCGGCTCGCCTCAACGCAGCATTCCCGTCGCCGAGCCCGACCCGGCCCTGGCCTATACCTCGCTCGTCGACTGCAAGGCGGCCAACGACGTCCCCGACGCCGAATGCGACACCGCCTGGGCCGAGGCCCAGCGGCAGGCCTCCGAGAACGCGCCCCGCTATGCGAGCCGGGAAGAGTGCGAGGGACAGTGGGGTCCCGAGCAGTGCCGGCCGCTGAACAACAGCGGCGGCGGCTCCTTCTTCGGCCCGCTGGCGACCGGCTTCATCATCGGCCAGATGATGAACGGCGGCTATCGCGGCGGCGGGGCGCTGTATCGCGACCGGAACGACCAGTACTCGAACGGCTACGGCGGCGGCTATCTGTCCCGCGACTACCGGACAGGCCGCACCGTCGCCAACCGCAACGACGTCGATGTGGCGCGCAAGGCCCCGGTCCGGGCCCAGAGCCGCACCGCCGTGGTCTCGCGCGGCGGCTTTGGCGGCGGCGGGCGCGGCTACGGCGGCTAGGTCGGCCAGCCCGTCCGTCGGCCGGCTCATGCCGATGTCCGCCGCCGTGTCTTCCCGCCCGGTATCTTCCGTGCCTTCGGCGCCCCCGATCGTGTCTTCCCGCCCCTGATCCGTCGCCTGAACCCCGTCCGTTTGCCTGGCGTCGATCCCGGCCGTGATAAAATGCGTGGATCGGGACTCAAATCCCGCTGCCACGGTCTTTGACATCGCCATCTGAACCGGTCGGGTTCGCCCGCACCGCGCGCCAACCCGCGCAATCCC
>JAUYAG010000188.1 GCA_030693575.1 Brevundimonas sp.
TGACGCGAGCCTTGACGTTGTAGTCGATCACCCGTTTGACGGGGACGAGAACCTTCATTGTGCTATCCACGAAAGCGCCGGAATGTTGGGTGAGGGAATGGTACGCCTCACCCGGCCTGTCAACGTAACGCCGCGTCAACGACGCTGTTCAGCCTTCGGAACCTGCCCATGCATCGCCTCCTGACCATGAAACGGCTCAGCATCCTGTTCCTGTCGATCTTCGCCGTGCTGCTGGCCGGGATGTTTGCCTATGAGCGACTGGTCGTGGCCCCGGGCGATCGCTGTGAGGCGGGCGGCGGCTGGTGGGACCCCGAGGGCAAGGAATGCGGCCGGCCGATCTCCATCGCCGAGCTCACCGGCCGGCCGAACCCCGGCGAACGCGCGGCGGCCTCCGCCGAGAAGAACCGTGAGCTGGTGGCCATCGAGGCGTCGCTGGCGTCCCAGCAGCGTGCCCGCGACGCCGACGCGGACCGCCAGCGCGTGGCCCTGGCGGCGCAGTAGTCCCCGCTCATCGGGATCAATAGGCTGTCGCGATCTGCCGTGCCGAGGCGCTGACCGCCGGATGGTTCATCACAAAGGGCACAAAGGAATTCACAAAGGACACGAAGAGACCGGTGATGCGTTCAGATGCGCGTCTTCCTCCGCGACTGATGAGATCGCGGCTTCGCCGCATTTGATCTGATCGAGTTCCGGCGCGTTCGCCTCCGGCGGGTGAGGCGCTTCTGTTTCAGCCCCACAGAACCCTTTGTGTCCTTTGTGAATTCCTTTGTGCCCTTTGTGATGAACCGGCACTCGCTGAAGGAAGGTCGCAGGGGGCGCCAGCTCACATCTAGCGCGTCGCGCCCGGCTTCCATTTGACATCGTCGGCGCCGTTGGCGTTGGCCCGGCGGGCGGCGACGAAAAGGTGGTCCGACAGCCGGTTGAGATAGCGGATCGCCGCCGGCGTCACGGCCTCACCGGTTTCGACCAGTCGCACGGCCTCGCGTTCGGCCCGGCGGGCTACGGTGCGGGCCAGATGCAGGTGGGCCGACAGGGCGGAGCCGCCCGGCAGGATGAAGCTGTCCAGCTCCTTCAGGCTTTCATTCATCCAGTCGATCTCGGTCTCGAGCCGGTCGACCTGGCTGTCGACGACGCGCAGGGCCTCCCATTTCGGGGCCGGGTCCAGCGGGGTGGCGAGGTCGGCGCCGAGGTCGAAGAGCTCGTTCTGGATCCGGCCCAGCATGGCGTCGATGCGGTCGTTCTGGCCGGAATGCAGGCGGGCCACGCCGAGGACGCTGTTCAGCTCGTCGACCGCGCCATAGGCCTCGACGCGGCGGTCGCTCTTGGACACCGTCGCGCCCGAGGCCAGTCGGGTCTGACCGCCGTCGCCGGTCTTCGTATAGATGCGGTTGAGGACGACCACGGGGTCAGCTCCCGTGCGTGGATTTCCACCACATGCCGACGCACAGCAGCACGATCGCCACGGCCTGCAGGCCCACGCGCAGCCGCATCAGCTTGTTGGAGCGCGACCGGTCCGCGTCGCTGCCCCTGTGCAGGGACCAGAGACCGAACCCCAGGGTGACGGCCACCGCCAGGATCGCAACGAGGATGAGAATGTTGATGATGTCGCCCATGGCGGCAATCTAGGCGCGCCCGGCGGCTGAGGCCAGTGCGGCACGGTCGCACTGGCTTAACCATTCCAGCGAAGCCGCTGGTCATCCTTTCGTGGTCTGTTGTCCGTCCAAAGGGGTGGGCATGACTGACCGCGCGATCCGCAATCTGGCCCACCTGCGCCGCTCGGCATCGACGGCGCGCGTCCTGAATCTGCTGAAAATTTTTCTCGATCACGGGCACGAGGCCGACTGGGCGGAGCGGCCGCTGTTCCTGACCCCGGCGCTGAACCGCGCGCTGATCATCAAGCACCGGCTGCGCCGCGACGAGGCGGACGCCTTTTACACGCGCCGACAGGTGGCGACCAAGGTGGTCATCCCGCTCGATCCGCATGAGCTCAAGACCGGCGGGCGCTACGTCTTTGTCGGCCAGCGCGGCTTCGAAAAGATGATGCAGGAGGCCTTCGGCATTCCGAAGGGGCACCGGGACCTGATCACCCTCGGCCTGCTCGACGGTCTGCCGTCGCTTGACCCCTTCCTGTTGCGGGAGCAGCTCAAGCGGGCCGGGCTGGAACCGGCACCCTGCTATTTCTCCATCAGCGAATCCGACCTGCAGCGCATGGGGCGGTTTGTCGAGGACGAGGTCCGGCCGCTGGTTACCCTGTGCATCGGGCCCGATCTGGAAGCCGTGGGATCGACCCGGCGGCTGGCCGGCAAGATCATGTCGAACGACCCGCGCGACCGTATGGAAGCGTTGCGCGAGACGCTGCGGCTGGAGATCGACGACTATCAGGAGGGCGTCTTCTGCTGGAAGGGGTTCCTCTATTACAAATGGATGCTGACCAGCCTGAGGACGGAGGCCGCCAGCGTCGCCGACGCCGTGCAGACCGTCCGGCCGATCGGCAAGGTCGATCGCGACGCCCGGGTGTGGCTGGACCGGGGACGCACTGTGCTGCGCGACCGGATCATCGAGACCTGCAACCAGGCGGGGAAGACGCTGGCCATCTATGACAGCGCCTATGCCGGGCTGACCCAGGAGGGCGGGCCCGTCGCCTTCCGCGACTTCCTGCTCAACGCACCCCGCCTGTTCGCCCGGCTCGGCGATCAGCTCGGCGCGATCCAGCACGTCGTCAGCTTCTGGCGGTTCCGCTTCAGCCCCGGCGCCTCGCCGGTGGGCGTGGAGGAGTTGATCGACATCTTCATGGATTTCGAAACGGGCCTGGCGATCCGCAAGACCGAGGACGCCGTGGCCCGAATGGCGGCCTGAGCTCAACGGCCGGCGGCGTAGGCCTCGGTCAGGACGGCGATGTCGAGCGAGGATATCCGGCCGCCCGATCCGCCGAGCGGACAGCTCCGGCGCTCCGCTTCCGCGCGGGCGGCGGGGGTGAAGGCAAGGTCGACGCCGCGCCGTCGATGGGTCGGGTCCTCGAGATAGTGCATGACCGAACAGGGGTCGTACTGGCGCGTGAACAGGAGCCGCGGCGTCGTCCCGACAGGGTTGGTAACAGCGCGGGCGGCCGGAGCCGGGACTTCCAGCTGGATCGAATAGTTCAGCCGCCACAGGTCTTCCCGCTCGGAGAGCGTCGCGGCACCCGCGCCGGCCGGCGGGGGCAGGCGACGAACCGAGAGCCAGCCTGAGCGGTCGCTGCGCTCATGCTCATGGTCCAGCCCCAGCACATGTCCGAGTTCATGCACCATGACCCGGTGGCGGCACTCCCCGCTCAGGATCAGGAAGCTTCGGGCGGTGGGCGGGGCGCCGGTTCCGGCCGGGCGCTCGAAGGCGCTGCTTGTCGGCGGGGGTCGGTCGACGCCACCACGTCCGACCGTCGCGCGGCAACGGTTGGCGCCGTCGACAGACTGGTGGCGCAGGATGATCAGCCGGGGGCCGGAGGTCGCGGCGATGAAGCGGACCGGCGCGCCGGCCTCGGTCCAGGACTCCATGGCCAGCCGCACCGCGGCCCGGTCAGCAGCGGTGACGCCGGGTCCGAAGCTGTAGCGAACCTGCCCGTCCGGCCACAGACCGGTGCTGCGCTGGACCACGCCCGCCCCCGCCGGCGCGACCGGCGCCACAAGGGCGGCGGCGAACGCGGCGAGGACGGTCAGCCGGAGCTTTCCGATCGTGGTCATTCTCTCTCCCGGACCAAGGCCGGGGAAGGCTAACAGGCCTCGGCCTAGTAGCGGTAGTGGTCGGGCTTGAACGGGCCTTCGGTCGGGACCGAGATGTAGTCGGCCTGTTCCTTCGACAGGGTCGTCAGCTTGGCGCCCAGCTTGGCCAGGTGGAGCGTCGCGACCTTTTCATCGAGGTGCTTCGGCAGGACGTAGACCTGGTTCTCGTAGGATTTGGCGTTGGTCCACAGTTCGATCTGGGCCAGCGTCTGGTTGGTGAAGCTGGCGCTCATCACGAAGGACGGGTGGCCCGTGGCGTTGCCCAGGTTCACCAGACGGCCTTCCGACAGCAGGATGATCTTCTTGCCGTCCGGGAATTCCACGTGGTGGACCTGCGGCTTGATCTCGTCCCACTTGAAGTTCTTCAGGCCGGCGACCTGAATCTCGGAGTCGAAGTGGCCGATGTTGCAGACGATGGCGTTGTTCTTCATCGCGCGCATGTGGTCGACGGTCAGGACGTCCTTGTTGCCCGTGGCGGTGACGAAGATGTCGGCCTCGCCGGCGACGTCCTCGACGGTGACGACCTCATAGCCTTCCATCGCGGCCTGCAGGGCGCAGATCGGATCGACCTCGGTGACCTTCACGCGGGCACCGCCCTGGCGCAGCGAGGCGGCCGAGCCCTTGCCCACGTCGCCGTAGCCGCAGACCACGGCGACCTTGCCGGACAGCATGACGTCGGTGCCGCGGCGGATCGCGTCGACCAGCGATTCACGGCAGCCGTACAGGTTGTCGAACTTGGACTTGGTGACGCTGTCGTTGACGTTGATGGCGGGGAACGGCAGGTCGCCCTTCTTGGCCATTTCGTACAGGCGATGGACGCCGGTGGTGGTCTCTTCCGACACGCCGCCGATGGCGTCGCGGATGGCCGAATAGAAGCCGGGTTTTTCGGCGATGTAGCGCTTCATCACCTTGAAGAGGGCTTCCTCTTCCTCGTTCTGCGGGTTGGCCAGCAGGGAGAGGTCCTTCTCGGCCTTGGGGCCGAGGACGCACAGCAGGGTCGCGTCGCCGCCGTCGTCGAGGATCAGGTTGGGATAGCCGCCGTCAGCCCATTCGAAGATCTTGTGGGCGTAGTCCCAGTACTCTTCCAGCGTCTCGCCCTTGGTGGCGAACACCGGCGTGCCGGCGGCAGCGATGGCGGCGGCGGCGTGGTCCTGGGTCGAGAAGATGTTGCACGAGGCCCAGCGGACCTCGGCGCCGAGGGCTTCCAGCGTCTGGATCAGCACGGCGGTCTGGATCGTCATGTGCAGGCTGCCGGCGATGCGGGCGCCCTTGAGGATCTGTTGCGCGCCGAACTCTTCGCGCAGCGCCATCAGGCCCGGCATCTCGGTTTCGGCGATGGCGATTTCCTTGTTGCCGAACGGGGCAAGCGAGATGTCGCGGACGATGTAGTCGGTCATGGGGCGGGGCTTTCCGGGAGAGTGTTCGCGCGGCCTATAGACCGGACCCGTCGCGGGGGCAAGAAACACATAAGGATATCTTTATGTGATTGAGTTCGGGCGACCTCTGGCGTGCAGGGCACAGGTGCGCTCAACATGGGCGACTGTTCGGAGGGTGGACCATGTACAGACTGATGGCGAGCGTGGGGGTTGCGGCGGTTCTGGCGCTGGCGGCCCCGGCGATGGCTCAGGCGCCGGCGGCCCCGGCGAGCCCGGGTCCGGTCACCCTGATCCAGGCGGGACGACTGCTGGATCGTCCGGGCCAGGCACCGCGCGGGCCCTCGACCGTGGTGGTGCGTGACGGCCTGATCGTCGAAATCCGCGACGGCTTCGTGGACGCCGCCGCCTTCCCCGGCGCGACCGTGATCGACCAGCGCGACCGTTTCGTCCTGCCCGGCCTGATCGACAGCCATGTGCATCTGGTGTCCGACCTCGGCGGTCAGGCCGGCTTCCTGTCCGGCGTCACCGAAAACCTGCCGGCCCACGCCTATCGCGCGGCGGAGAATGCCGAGAAGACGCTGATGGCCGGGTTCACCACGGTGCGGAACCTCGGCGACGAGGGCGGGGTGACCCTGGCGCTGGCGGACGCAACCGCCGCCCACCGCCTGCCCGGACCGCGCATCATCGATTCCGGCATGAGCATCTCGACCACCTCGGGCCATATGGACGGGCGGCTGGGGTTCAATGACGACCTGCGCGAGGTCACGCCGCACGAGAATGTCTGCAACGGCGTCGAGAGCTGCCGCGAGGCGGTGCGCATCCAGGTCGGGCGCGGCGCCCGGGTGATCAAGATCGCCACGACGGGTGGGGTCAACAGCCGTATCGGTGCCGGTCTGGGCGCCCAGATGTTCGAGGACGAGGCCCGCGCCCTGATCGAGACGGCGCATCTGTACGGCCTGAAGGTCGCTGTGCACGCCCATGGCGCGGACGGGATCAATATGGCGCTACGGCTGGGCGCGGATTCGATCGAGCATGGCACCATCTTCGACGACGAGACGCTGCGCCTGTTCCGTCAGTCGGGGGCCTACTATGTCCCGACCCTGTCGACGGTGAATGGCTATCTCGAGCGGCTTGCCGCTGATCCCAATGCCTATTCGCCCGAGGTCCTGCCCAAGATCCAGTGGCGCATCTCGATCACCGGCCAGTCGCTGCGCCGGGCGGTCCCCGCGGGAGTGCGGATCGCCTTCGGCACCGACGCGGGCGTGTCGAAGCACGGCCGCAACGCCGATGAGTTCGCCCTGATGGTCGCCAATGGCATGACGCCGATGACGGCCATTGTCGCGGCGACGGTGAACGCAGCTGACCTGTTGGGGCTGTCGAGCGAGGTCGGCTCCATCGAGCCGGGCAAGCGCGCCGACATTATCGCCGTCGACGGCGACCCGCTTACCGACGTGACCGTGCTGACCTCGATGGACTTCGTGATGCGTGACGGGCGGGTGTATCGCGACGAGGAGTGAAGGGGTGGCTGGTGATTGGTGATTGGTGATTGGTGAGGATGGGGCGTCTGCCTTGCCAGTACGATAATTGCAATCCATGATTGTGCCGGATTTCCATCGAGGGGCACATGACGGCAGGTGTGACCAGCTATCGGAACCTTGAGGTCTGGCAGTTCGCAGTGAACTGGATCTTGCTGGTTTACCGAGCGAGCGCGGGATGGCCGAGGGACGAGCGTTTCGGCCTCACCAGTCAGGTTCGCCGTGCAGCCGTATCGGTCGCCTCCAATATCGCCGAGGGCGCGGCCCGGCGCACCACGGGCGAGTTCCTGCAGTTCGTTGGTATAGCGCGTGGCTCTCTTGCTGAGGCGGAAACCCAGCTCATCATCGCCGCTCGCCTCGGATATCTGGAGCCGGACGTTGAAAGCAGGCTAATGACGGCGGCCGACCGTATCAGTCGGATGCTTGTGTCACTCGCCGCCGCTCTCCGCGACCGTAAAGGCCGGTAGGGTCATTATCCACCAATCACCAACCACCAATCACCCAACATGACCCCAACCTCCCGCAACGACCTCGCCACCCCCCGCCACGACTGGACCCTCGACGAGGTCGAAGCCCTGTTCGCTCGCCCGTTCATGGAGCTGGTGTTCGAGGCCGCGACCGTACACCGGGCGTGGTTCGATCCGTCGGAGGTGCAGAAGAGCCAGCTGCTGTCGATCAAGACCGGCGGCTGCGCCGAGAACTGCGGCTACTGCTCGCAGTCGGCCAGTTTCGACACCGGGCTGAAGGCCGAGAAGCTGATGGACGCGACGGCGGTGATCGCCGAGGCCATGGCCGCCAAGGCGGGTGGGGCCAGCCGGTTCTGCATGGGCGCGGCGTGGCGCGAGCTGAAGGATCGGGACACGCCGAAACTGGCGACCATGATCGCCGGGGTGAAGGCGCTGGGGCTGGAGACCTGCGCGACGCTTGGCATGTTGACGGCGGATCAGGCGAAGCAGCTGAAGGCGGCGGGTCTCGACTACTACAACCACAACCTCGACACCGGGCCGGAGTACTACGCCCAGGTCGTCACGACGCGGACCTATCAGGACCGGCTGGATACGCTGGAGCATGTGCGCGATGCGGGCATGAGCACCTGCTGCGGCGGCATCGTCGGCATGGGCGAGGCGCGGCGCGACCGGGCCAGCCTGCTGCATGCGCTGGCCACCCTGCCGGTCCATCCCGACAGCCTGCCGGTCAATGCGCTGGTGCCGGTCACAGGCACGCCGCTGGGCGAGCGGATGCTGGCCGAGGGCCAGATCGATCCGATCGAATTCGTCCGCACGGTCGCCGTGGCGCGGATCGTCTGTCCGAAGGCCATGGTGCGACTGTCTGCCGGGCGCGAGACGATGAGCGCCGAGATGCAGGCCCTGTGCTTCCTCGCCGGGGCCAATTCCATCTTCGTCGGCGGCAAGCTGCTGACCACGCCCAATCCGGAACAGGACGAGGACGCGGCCCTGTTCGCCCTGCTGGACCTGAAGGCCATGGAGCCGGCGGCGGTCGGGGCGGCGGCTTGATCCTCGGCCGCAGCGTCGCGGCGGTCTTGCTGCTGAGCGTCGCCGCCAACTGCACAGGGCCACAAGAGACGTCTGCGGCCCTGCCCGTGACCGACCAGACCTTGCTGGAGGTTCCGTCCGCCCGGATGCGCTCCCCGGACGGCAGTATGACGCTGATCTTCGGCGGCGAGGACAATCCCGTCCTGACCCTCAGCGCGGGATTCTTCAGACGGAGCGAGGTCGGAGAGATCCGGACGACCTCCCGGGCCGCCTGGGCGCCGGACAGCAAGAGCTTCTACGTCAACGATTCCGGCAGCGCCTCGTGGAGCACCTTGCGCATCTGGACCGTCAATCAGCGGGCCGAAGCCGTGGAGACCTCCAACATCCGGGAGGCGGCCATCGCCGAACTCGGTCGATTGAACGGCTGCGCGCGTGTTCCGGAGCCGGACGCCACGACCACCGGTATGGGTTGGTCGCCGGACGGCCGCCGGATTTACGTCCTCGCCCAGGTCCGGCGGCAGACCGGAGCCTGCGCCTGGGCGGGTATCGACTACATTCTGGTGGTGGCGGAGGTGGCCACGGGACAGCTGGTAGAGGTCGCGCAGGAAGAGCAGGCACGGCGCCAATACCCGACGCTTCCCTGGGCGCCTGTAACTGACCTTTAAGCGCCCTGCGTTAGGGTCTGCCCATGGATCGTCGCACTCTCCTCGGACTGAAGACCCAACCGCTCAGGACCGGCGGAGGCGGCGGCGCTGCGGCGGCGCAGGCCAGCTATCTTCGGCTGCCGACCATCACCGCCAATGTCAGGCGACCGGGCGGTCGGGCGGGCGTGATGACGGTCGAAACCGGGGTCGATACCCCCGACGCCGCCCTGCGCACCCGCGTCGCCCAGTCGGCTCCTCGCCTGCGCGCCGCCTATGCGGCGGTGGTCCAGCAGTCGGCCAATGTGCTTCTGCCTGGGGCGCCGCCGGACGTCGAACGTATGGTGGCCCAGCTTCAGGCGGCGACCAATACGGTGTTGGGCCGCGCGGGCGCGCGGCTGCTCATCGGGACGGTGATGGTGGTTTAGGCATCAGGCAACAGGCAACAGGCAGCAGGTTTGCAGCCGCCATAGCCCTCGCTTCTGTTGCCTGTTGCCTGTTGCCTCAGTCCTTGGTCGGGCTGACCTGGCTCTCGTCTCCATAGGTCAACGCCAGGAAGACGTCCTCCAGGTCCGGGTCCTCGGTGACGATGTCGGCGATGGTGACCCCCGCGGCGCGGACGGCGGCCAGCACATGCTCCACCGACGACTGGCCCTTCCTGTAGGTGACCGCGAAGGCGCCGTTGGGGCGGGCGACGGCCTCGAAACCCTTCAGCTTCGGCAGGGCCTTCAGGGCGCCCTCGGGGGTCACCACCACGTTCCGCGTGTCCAGACGGCGCAGCAGCTGGGGCGTCGGTTCGCAGGCGACGACCTCGCCGCGGTTCATGATGGCGATGGTGTCGCAGAGCTCCTGCGCCTCTTCCAGATAGTGGGTGGTCAGCAGGATGGTCACGCCCTCGGCGTTGAGGCGGCGGACGTATTCCCACAGCTGGCGGCGCAGCTCGACGTCGACGCCGGCCGTGGGCTCGTCGAGGATCAGGATGGGCGGATTGTGCACCAGGGCCTTGGCCACCATCAGGCGGCGTTTCATGCCGCCGGACAGGGCGCGGACATAGGCGTGGGCCTTGTCTGAAAGGCCGAGCGCGGCGAGCAGTTCGTCGGAGCGGCGCTCATTGGCGGGGACGCCGTAGAAGCCGGCCTGGACCTCCAGCGCCTCGCGCGGGGTGAAGAAGACGTCGGCGACGATCTCCTGCGGCACCACGCCGAGGGCGGCGCGGGCGTCGCGCGGCTGTTTGTCGATGTCGCGGCCCCAGATCTCGGCCGTGCCGCCGGTCTTGTTGACCACGCCGGCGAGGATGTTGATCAGGGTCGACTTGCCGGCGCCATTGGGGCCCAGCAGGCCGAACATCGAGCCGCGCGGAATGACCAGATCGACGCCGCGCAGGGCGACCTTGGGCGGTGCCTTCTTCGAACCCGCATAGGTCTTTTCCAGCCCGCGGACCTCGATGGCGTTCACGGGCAGGGCGGCGGATTCGGACATGCGGCGGCTTTCAGTCGGTGATGGGTCTAGGTAGGCGTGTGGCCCGTCGCCGCCAAGGCCGGACGCGACGCCGCTCGCCGCATGATGTCAACGACGCTTGACAATATCTGCGGAAATGTCTAGCATACTTGTCATTATGAACAGCTTGCTTGACGGATACCGACGTATGACCCGCACCAAGATGATCGGCTGGACGGCGTTTTCATTCTGTCTGCTCGGCTACGGGGTCTTCACTGCCGTCGTGGTTCTGAACCTGATGGGGGAAATCTCCAGGCGCGAGTTGCTTCTGATCGGCGGGCCGGCCGCGGTGATCGGAGAGATCGGCCTGTGGGTCGCCGCGGGCTGCCTGGGCTGGTCGCTGTTCCGCAAGCGCAAGGCCTTCTTCGACCGGGTCTTCCGCCGGAAATCGCAGACGGTTTGACGCCGTGCGCCGGGGCTTCTAGGGAGTCGCCCTAGTCTGCCGCCACCAGTCAGGGTCGCCCATGCCGCCGCGCCACGCCGATGCGATCATTCCGCCGCCGGAAGCCATCGTGGTCTCCACCAAGCGTGTGGCCTGCGACGGGGGCGGCGGCGCGCTCGGCCATCCGCTGGTCTATATGGACATGGGCGGGGAAGACTTCGTCGAATGCGCTTATTGCGACCGGCGCTTCGTGCTGGACGCCCATCCGAAGCCCGAGAACGAATACCTCAGCCCCGCCGCGCGGCCGCCTGAAGCGCACTGAGTCCGCTGACTCCCCGGGTCGTCAGGCGACCTTGACGCCCTTCCAGAAAGCGACCCGGCCCGCGATTTCCGCGGCCGCCGGCTTCGGCTCTGCATAATACCAGGCGGCGTCCCGATTCTCGTCCCCGCCCGCCTGCACGGAGTAGTACTCCGCCGTGCCCTTCCACGGACAGACGCTGGTGGTCGACGACGGGGTCAGGACGCCCGGCCGCACCGAGCCGAGGGGAAAGTAGTGGTTTCCCTCGACCACCACCGTGTCGTCGCTTTCGGCGATCGTCTCGCCGTTCCAGATTGCCTTGACCATGGGTGTCTCCTTGCCTGCAACAGATGGGGAGTCCCGCCGGGCGCGCCAGCCGCGATCGTCGATGCGCCTGCGATTCAGTCCACGGCCGGCGGCGCCGGCATCAGATCGCCGAACGGCGCCGCGTCTTCCAGCGCCCGGACGAAGGAGGGCCGCGCCATCAGCCGCTTGTGCCAGGCCCTCAGCCGCGGGCGGTCGCCGAACGGCACCAGCCGCCGGGCGTAGGTCAGGATCGGCGCCGCGCCGCAGTCCGCCAGGGTGAAGCTCTCGCCCGCGCCCCAGGTCCGGCCGTCGGCGAGGCGGCTTTCCAGCCAGTCCCACGCCCCGGCCAGCACGGCTTTGTCCTGCGTGTCGCCGAAGGGGTCCTCATTGCCGGCGGGACGGAATTTGCGCGGAATGATGCGGTTCATTGGACCGCCGGCGTAGATGTCCACCATCCGGTCGACCAGCCGCGCCTCCAGCGCCGCCTCGGGATCGGCGGGGATGAGCCGCCCGCCGCCGGACAGCTGGTCGAGATACTCAATGACGATGCTGGATTCGTAGAGGGTGCGGCCGGTCGCCGTGTCGACCAGCGCCGGCATCTTGCCGAACGGCGACAGGGCGCGGAACTCGGCCATGACCGCCTCATTCCCGGCCTCGACCAGGGTCTGGTCGAACGGCAGGTCGAGTTCGTAGAGGGCGACGGAGGCCTTCTGGCCATAGGCGGAATAGGGGTGGGACCAGAGGATCAGGCTCATCAATCGACCTTCCGCACGATTTTCAGATGGGTGGCGCGCTCACCGACGGTGCTTTCGGCGAGGGCATAGCCGGACGGCGTCATCCCCGGGTCTCCAGTTCGCGGGCGAGGTTCTCGAACATCGCGGCGCAACCGCCCTCACGCAGAGGGATGTGAGCGGCTGCGTCCTCGCCGAAATAGGCGCCCTGTTCGGTATAGGTCAGCCGCGTTCCGTCGCCGTCGGGCGCCAGTTCGATTGTCGCCAGCGACGCCGAGATCCGGCGTCTTTCCTCCCCGATCTCGCTGCCCATGACGTAGCTGAGGATGATCCGCCGGTTCTCGACGATGTCCAGAAACAGGGTGTCGTTGAAGCCGACGTCCCTCTCCTCACCGCCGAACCGGTAGCGGCCGCCACCCTGACCGCCGACGCGGAAATCATGGGTCCATTCGTAAATCGTCGCGCCCGGCGCTTCCGCGAACCACCGTCGAAAGGCGACAGGGTCTGAGTAGGCCTGGAAGACGCGTTGCGGCGAGGCGTCATAGCGGCGCTCGACCGTGAACATGCCGTGGGCGAGTCTCGCCGTCATTCGTTGGGCTCCGTTGCGAGCTTTGAGGCTTCGAGGAAGTCGCCGAGGCGATCGAGGCTGGCCTCGGCGGACCGCCGACGGTCATTGAGCCAGCGTTCGGCGGCATCGAGCGCCGGGGCTTCGACGCGGCAGGTCCGGACCCGGCCGACCTTTTCCGACACCACCAGACCCGAGGCCTCCAGAACCCTGAGGTGCTGGACCACCGCCGACATTGACATCGGGAAGGGTTCGGCCAGCTCGCTGACCGATGCCGGCCCTCGCGAAAGCCTTTCGACCATGGCCCGCCGGGTCGGATCGGAAAGCGCCTGGAAGGACAGATCGAGTGTTGAGTGATGCTGAAGCATTTACTTAAGTATCAGGGCGCCGGGGCGGTCGCAACCCCCCGTTAATCGACGGGGCGCACCCTCTCCTCGACCCATTCCGGAAGACGCCCCATGTCGACCATCCAGACGTCCAGCTATCGCCGCCAGCGCGACCATTTCGAGCCGCAGGACACCGACCCGCACGAACAGCGGCGGCTGCGCGGCCTGCTCGAACAGATCGACTATTCGGCCTTCGTCGCCAATCGCGAGGTGATCGGCCAGATGCTGCCGAAACTGGACGCGTCGATGTTCCAGAAGCTGGCCGTGCTGACGGCGACGGCCAGGGCCAAATGGGTGGCCGAGAGCCTGCGGCAGTCGGAATCCGGCGCACCCTCCACGCCGGACCAGATTGCGCGACTGGCCACGGCGCGCACCGCCTATGAGGAACTGGCCGAGGCCTATGAGGGCCTGCGGCGCATGGTCGAGCGCGGCTACGTCGCCATCCGCTAGCCGAGCGGCTGGGGCCGGGTCGCGATCGGTGCGTCGGGGTCGGTTGACGGACGCTCGGCTGCCGTCGGCACCGGATCGGGCGCGATCACAATCACGGTCGGAGGCGTAACGGTCGGCTGCGGTGCGACGACCGCAGGTGCGGGCGAAGTCGGTCGGGCGGCAGGCGGCGGCGTCGTGCGCGCCGGGGCCGCCGCAGTTGCGGCCGGTCTTGCAACGGGCGGGGCGACGACCGGGGCGGGGGTCTCGACGACGGCCTCGATCACAGGCTCCGGGACCGGCGCGGTCTCCGGCGGAACAATTTCGGCGACCGGGACCGCGGGCGCGGGGGCCGGCGCGGCCGCGACGGCCGGGGCGGGGGCTTCAACGGGCGGACGGGTCCAGATCCAGCCGCCGAGGGCGAGGACGGTCACAGCGGCGAGCGCGATCCCGGCATAGAGCGGGATGCGGCTGGCGGGCTTGCGGGCCGGGCCGCCGGCCGCGACAGGCGCCGCCGCGGGTTCCGCTGCGAAGACGACGGCTTGGACCGGCGCGGGCTCGGACGGGCGGGCGGGTTCCGGCTCGGGCGTCGGCAGGGGGCGGACCGTCAGATCCGGCTTTGGTGCGGCGGCAGGCTGAGGCGAGGCCGCGGCCTCGCGCGGCTCAGGCGAAGGAGCGACACGCGGGACGGCGGCTGGCGCAGGAGCCGGCGTGCGCGCCGGCGCGGCGCGCGGGATCATCGAGCCGCTGAGGATGCCCGGCGTCGACCGCACGGGGGAGGTTTCGGGCCGGGGCGGAAGCCCGTCGGCCTTCGGCAGCGGGCCCGCGCGGAAGACAGTCGCGGGCGGGCGGCCCCAGACCACGGGGCGGCGGAAGGGCTCAGGCGTGCCGTTGAGCTTCTTGTCGGTGTCGGTGGGCATCAAAACTCCCGCGCAGGAACCGGCGCGCTACATCAAATGCGGAGAGGGGCCAAGGTGTCCGCCGATCTGGCCCGTTTCGTGACCCCGGCGGACGACCTCAGTTCTTCAGCCGGTATCCGGTGCGGAACATCCAGAAGACGACCGTCAGACAGACCAGCAGGAAGCCCAGAGTCGCGGCCAGACTGGCCACGATGCCCACGTCGCCCGAGCCGTAGAAGGTCCAGCGGAAGCCGGAGATCAGATAGACCACCGGGTTGAACAGGGTGATGGTCCGCCAGACCGGCGGCAGCATGTCGATCGAATAGAAGGAGCCGCCGAGGAAGGTCAGGGGCGTGACCACCAGCATGGGGATCATCTGCAACTGCTCGAAGCCGTTGGCCCAGATGCCGATGATGAAGCCGAACAGGCTGAAGGTCGTGGAGATCAGGATCAGGAAGGCCAGCATCTCGAGCGGATGCAGGATCTGCAGCGGCACGAACAGGGCCGCTGTCGCCAGGATGATCAGGCCCAGCACCGCCGACTTGGTCGCCGCCGCGCCGACATAGGCGATGACGATCTCGAGCGGGCTGACCGGCGCGGACAGCAGCTCGTAGATGGTGCCGGTGAATTTCGGGAAATAGATGCCGAAGGAGGCGTTGAAGATCGACTGGGTGAACAGGCTCAGCATGATCAGGCCGGGCACGATGAAGGCACCGTAGGGCACGCCGTCGATCTCGGTCATCCGGCTGCCGATGGCCGAGCCGAAGACCACGAAATAGAGGGCGGTCGTGATCACCGGGGTGACGATCGACTGCCAGACGGTGCGCAGGGCGCGCGCCATCTCGAACCGGTAGATGGCCCAGACGCCGTAGCCGTTGAAGGTCAGGCTGCTCATGCGGCGGCTCCCGTCTTGTCCCCGACCTTGTCCCTGTGGACAAGGCTGACGAAGATGTCCTCCAGCGAACTCTGGCTGGTGTGCAGGTCCTTGAAGGCGATGCCGAGGTCCGAGAGCTTGCGCAGCAACGAGGGCACGCCGGTTTTTTCCAGGTTGGAATCGAAGACGTACTCCAGCTCGTTGCCGTCCGCCTTCAGCGTCGGCGACCATTCGGCCAGCGCCGCCGGCACAGCGGCGAGGGGCTCCTGAAGGTTCAGCGTCAGGGTCTTCTTGCCCAGCTTCTTCATCAGGGTGGCGGTCTGTTCGACGAGGATCAGCTCGCCCTTGAGGATCACCCCGACGCGGTCGGCCATCTCCTCGGCCTCCTCGATATAGTGGGTGGTCAGGATGATGGTGACGCCCTTGTCGCGCAGGCCGCGGACGAGGTTCCACATGTCCCGGCGCAGTTCGACGTCGACGCCCGCGGTCGGTTCGTCGAGGAACAGGATGTCGGGTTCATGGCTGAGGGCCTTGGCGATCATCACCCGGCGCTTCATGCCGCCGGACAGGGTCATGATCTTGTCGTTGCGCTTCTCCCACAGGGACAGTTCGCGCAGCACCTTCTCGATGTGTTTCGGGTTCGGGGCCTTGCCGAACAGGCCGCGGCTGAAGGTGACGGTGGCCAGGACCGTCTCGAACGCGTCGGTGGTCAGCTCCTGCGGCACCAGTCCGATCAGCGAGCGCGCCGCGCGATAGTCGGTGACGATATCGTGGCCGTCGACCGTCACCGTTCCGGTGGACGGATTAACGATGCCGCAGATGATGCTGATGAGCGTCGTCTTGCCGGCCCCGTTGGGCCCGAGCAGGGCGAAGATCTCGCCCCGGCGGATCTCCAGGTCGACCGTCTTCAGGGCCTGGAAGCCCGATGAATAGGTCTTGCTGAGGCCGG
>JAUYAG010000194.1 GCA_030693575.1 Brevundimonas sp.
CCGGCCCCGGCCGCGCCTTCGACCACGACCCTGAACACCGCCCCGGCGACCGCGGCTCCGGCGACGCCCGCGCCCGCGCCGACGCCCCCGGTGATCATCGTCGAACCGGTCGGCTGATCCTGTCGCACTGAGAACGAGGCCCCGGCGGAGTGACCCGCCGGGGCCTTTGCGTGTGAGGTCTCAGACCGCAGGCGCGACGCGCCAGATCACATTGCCCACATCGTCGGCCACCAGCAGGGCCCCGGTGCGATCGAACTGGACTCCCACCGGCCGCCCCATCGCCTGGTCCTGTTCGTTGAGGAAGCCGGTCAGGATGTCCTCCGGCGGGCCCGCCGGAACGCCGCCCGTGAACGGCACGAAGATCACCCGGTAGCCGTTGCGCGGCGTCCGGTTCCACGAGCCGTGCTGGCCCACAAAGGCCCCGCCGCGATACCGCGCAGGAAACAGGCCACCCTCGCCGAAGGTCAGACCCAGCGATGCCGTATGGGCCCCCAGGGCGTAGTCGGGCTTCAGCGCCCGCGCGACCATGCCGGGATTGGCCGGCTCGACCCGCGCATCGACGACCTGGCCATAGTAGCTCCACGGCCAGCCGTAGAAGCCGCCGGGCGTCACCGAGGTCATGTAGTCGGGCACCAGATCGTTGCCGAGCTCATCGCGCTCATTGACCGCCGTCCACAGCTTGCCGCTGTCCGGCTGCCACGCCAGTCCGACGGGATTGCGCAGGCCGGAGGCGAAGATGCGAGCCGCCCCGGTGGCGATGTCGATCTCATGGATGGCGGCGCGCCCTTCCTCCTCGGCCAGGCCGTTCTCACCGATGTTGGAGTTCGAGCCGACCCCGACATACAGCCGCGTCCCGTCCGCGCTGGCGACCAGACTCTTGGTCCAGTGATGGTTGCGGCCGGCCGGCAGGGCCGCCAGCCGGGTCGCGGCCGCCGTGATCCGCGTCTGACCGGTCTGATAGGGGAAGGCGACCACGGCGTCGGCGTTGGCGACGTAGAGCGTGTCTCCCACCAGCGCCATGCCGAAGGGCGAGGTCAGGTTTTCGAGGAACACCGTCCGGGTTTCGGCGGCACCATCGCCGTCGGCGTCGCGCAGCAGGGTGATGCGGTTGGCGCTGGGCGCCCGAGCCCCGGCCTTCTTCATGACCAGGCCCTGCACCCAACCGCGCAATCCGCCTTCCTTGCCCTCGGGCTTGGGCGGCGCGTTGCTCTCGGCGACCAGTATGTCGCCGTTGGGCAGGCGATAGATCCAGCGCGGATGATCCAGTCCGGACGCGAAAGCCTGGACGCGGAAGCCCCGCGCGGCCACCGGCGTGCGCCCCTCCGGCCAGCCCACCGCCTCGGCGATATTGACCCGCGGGAACAGCGACCCCTGGGGCGGCGGCAAGGTCGGGTCCGGTCCGAAGCCCGCCGCGGGATCCAGCGCCTCATGGCCCCCGCACGCCGCGAGCGTGAGCACCAGAAGAGAGGCTGCGAGCAATGTCGGACGGGTCATGGGACGGCCTTTGCGAGGGCGGGTCAGAACGCGGGGAACTCCAGACGGCTGACGTCATAGCCCAGCGCTGCGGCGCGGGCGACGAGCGCCGCGCGTTCGGCGGCGTCCGGAACCTCGCGGGTGTAGATCCACAGCTTTTCGAAGGTGGGATCGGCGGAAATGAACCAGCTGTAGTCCTCGGCGTGGTCCAGCACCCAGTAGTCCCAGGTGATCAGGCCGGCGACATAGCGGACCCTCAGCTTGGCGTTCGTGCCGGGATCCATGATCTCGCCGCGGCCGCCGATCGCCTTTTCCCGGCCCTGCGGCGTCTCCACCTGACAGGTGTCGCGCACGTCCACCCGCGTCGGATTGACCACGACATAGTTCGTCGCCCCGGCCACGCAGCCGTCGGTGATGCTCATGGGCAGGCGGGCGATCTCCAGCCAGCGCCCGCTGTAGAAGCGATCCAGATCGACGGCCCGGGCGGGCGCCGGCGCGCGGATCTCATCGGGGCCGGGCGCGGTGACGCAGGCCGAGAGGGACATTACGGCCGTCAGGGCGAGGGCGGCGGCGAGGCTTCGCTTCAACATGGGTCGGTCTCCGGCGAGGATTGAACTGGCAAGTACGGTGCCGGTTCCGCGTGGACGCGTCAGGCCAGCGGATTCAGATCACGGGGCGGCCGGATGCGGCGAAACCGCGCCTCGATGAAGGAAAAGGCACCGAAGGCGACGAAACCCAGCGCGACAGCGACGAGAATCCACGGACCGGCCGGCTGGCGTTCGACCGCTTCCAGCGCCGCGCCGAGGCTGGTGACGTCGGAGGCGCTCGATTTCAGGCCGGCAAACACAACCAGCACGGCCAGCGGCAGGTAGGCCAGCCCCCTCGCGACATGGCCGATCCGCGCCAGCGGCGCGACGCGTCGGCAGGTCTTCGGCGAGCAGGCGAGATACTCGGTGAAATCCTCTCGCCACGCCTTGACGACATTGGCCGCACCGATCCCGAAGATCGCCAGCCCGACTCCCACCAGCAGCCATTTCCCGAACGGGAGAGACAGCACGGTCGCAGCCTGCTCCCGGCTGCGGAGCACGCCCTCGACAGCGGGGTCGCCTTCCGGCGCATGGATCAGGAGACCGAAGGCCGCGAAGGACAGGGCCGCATAGCTGAAACCGCTGAACGCCTGGCTCATGCGGGTGCTCAGCCCGTGGCGCGAGGTGCCTTCATGGTCGGCGTCAAAGACCGACTGCAACACGCGCCACATCACAAAGGCCGCCAGTCCCAGTCCGACCAGCAACACCCAGACCCGCCCCAGCGGACGCATGGCCAGCCAGTCGAGCGACCCCTTCACGCCGACAGTGTCGCCGACGACGCCAAGGGCGGCCAGCAGGATCAGCACGCCGGCGGACAGATAGACGAACCCCCGCGCGCCGTAGCCGACCCGCGCCGCCCATTCGAGCAACACATGCAGGGGCGGCACGCGGCGAAGCAGCGACGAGCGGCGGCGGCCCCGTTCGCCCAGGTCGGCCAGGCGGGTGCGGACGCGGGCGAGGAGATCGGGCACGGCGACGGTAACCCGCAGTCGGGAATATGGCTCCCGCGCCGCGCCGCCCCTTGAGGTGCGACAGGCGGACGCATATCTGCCAGCGCCTCGGGAGGGCGCGTATGCAGCCGGTTATTTCCATCCAGGGTCTCACCAAGACCTACAAATCGGGGCTGCAGGCCCTGAAATCCACAGACCTGACCATCGGCAAGGGCGAGATCTTCGCCCTGCTGGGACCCAATGGCGCGGGCAAGACGACCTTGATCTCCATCGTCTGCGGCATCGTCACCCCGTCGACGGGAACCGTCATCGCTGACGGTCACGACATCCAGAAAGACTACCGGGCGGCGCGCTCGAAGATCGGCCTGGTGCCACAGGAACTGCACACCGACGCCTTCGAGACCGTGTGGGCCACGGTGCGCTTCTCCCGCGGCCTGTTCGGCAAGGCGCCCAACGACGCCCATATCGAGAAGATCCTTCGCGACCTGTCGTTGTGGGACAAGAAGGACAGCAAGATCCTGGCGTTGTCTGGCGGCATGAAGCGCCGGGTGATGATCGCCAAGGCCCTGAGCCATGAGCCGACCATCCTGTTCCTCGACGAACCCACC
>JAUYAG010000002.1 GCA_030693575.1 Brevundimonas sp.
ACCCATGTCGAGGCTGTAGATGGTGGCACCTTCCAGCACCTCCGGGACCTCGTGGTTGACGATCTTGCGGGCCAGGCCTTCGGCGATGGCGGTCTTGCCGACGCCGGGGTCGCCGACCAGCAGCGGGTTGTTCTTGGTCCGGCGGCACAGGATCTGGATCGCCCGCTCGACCTCGGCGAGGCGGCCGATCAGGGGATCGATCTTGCCGTTGCGCGACTTCTCATTGAGGTCGACGCAATAGGCTTCCAGCGCCTCGCCGCCGGTCTTGGCGGCGGCGGCGTCCTCGGCGTCCTCCGGCGAAGCGCCGGTCTTGGCCGGACGGGTCTCGCCCGTACCGCCCGCCTTCTTGGCGATGCCGTGGGCGATGTAGTTGACCGCGTCATAGCGGGTCATGTCCTGCTCCTGCAGAAAATAGGCGGCGTGGCTCTCGCGCTCGCTGAAGATGGCGACGAGCACATTCGCGCCGGAAACCTCCTCGCGGCCGGAGCTCTGGACGTGGATCACGGCGCGCTGGATCACGCGCTGGAAGCCGGCCGTGGGCTTGGCGTCCTCGCCGTCGCTGGTGGCCAGGGCCGCGAGATCGGTGTCGACATACAGGGTCAGCGCCGTCTTCAGCGCGACCAGATCGACGTTGCAGGCCGTCATCACATTGCCGGCGTCCGGATCGTCGACCAGGGCGAGCAGCAGGTGTTCGAGCGTGGCGTATTCGTGCCGACGCTCGTTGGCGTAGTGCACCGCGCGGTGCAGGGTCTCTTCGAGAGGACGCGAAAATGAGGGCATGGGGAAGTTCCTCTCAGTCCTTTTCCATCGTGCATTGCAGGGGGTGCTGGTGGCGCCTTGCGGTCTCGATCACCTGGGCGACCTTGGTTTCGGCCACCTCGTAGGTGAAGACGCCGCAGACCCCGACCCCATGCTGATGCACATGCAGCATGATGCGAGTCGCGGCCTCGCGGTCCTTCTGTAAGAACCGTTCCAGCACATAGATGACGAACTCCATCGGCGTGTAGTCGTCGTTCAGGATCAGCACCCGGTACAGCGAGGGCTTCTGAAGTTTGGGCTTGGTCTCGGTGACCGTGGCGGCCCCGAGGCCTCCACCTTGCTGTTCACCTGGCCTGCGGGACGGCGGCATTCGTAATCCGTATGGGGAGAGTCGATGGCTCAGATAGGGAATGATGGCCTGAATTGAAGGCGCGTCCAGTCACAGCTTGCGTGACAGATGCGCCATGACCAAAGATTCACGGGACATGGGTCATTCAGGCCCGCAGGTTCGGCCTCGCCGTCAGCCCCGACGGCGGAGGGTATCCGATGATCTCCACCGCAGTTCTGGCTGTCCTGGCCCTGCTACAGGCCCCGCCCGTCGTCCTGCCTGACGGTCCCGCCCTGACGGCCGTGATTGCGGAACGGGATGCCGAGCTGTTCTCGGTGATGTTCGACCGCTGCGAACCGGAGGCCCTCGCGGACCTGGTGACAGCCGACCTGGAATTCTACCACGACAGGGGCGGACTGACGGCGACGCGCGTGGCGTTCGTCGACGACTACGCCAGGGGATGCGTAGCCAGACAGGCCCCTGACGCCTTCCGCTCTCGCCGGGAAATCGTGCCCGGGACCATGAGAGTCTACCCGATCCCCGGGGTCGGCGCGGTCGAGGAAGGCAGCCACCTGTTCTACGAACGCCAGGGAGACGGACCGGAGCACCTCGTCGGGCGGGCACGCTTCTCGGTTCTGTGGCGGCTCGAGGACGGACACTGGCGACTGGCCCGCGCGTTCAGCATCGATCACGCGTCGGCCGAATAGCAGAAGGGCCCTCCAGATTGCTCTGGAGGGCCCTTCCGTACACTTGTTGAAGCGTGGGTCGCCTTAGCGGGCGGCCTGGAACTTTTCGACCGAGGCGGTGACGCGCTCGTTGATCGGCTGGAAGGTGTTCTTGACCGAGGCGGTCACGACGTCCGTCGCGCGGGTGACTTCAGCCAGATAGGCTTCGGTCGCCGACTTCGCCCAGGTCGTCTGCAGCTCGAGGAGCTCCTGGATCGAACGGGCCTGCGACATGGACTTGGCGGCGGCGACGCCGTCTTCCCAGGACTTCTTCGTGAAGGCGACCGACTGGGCCGACAGGGCTTCGACGCCCTTCTGGGCGGCGGCGGCCGAGGCGACCATGGCTTCCAGGTTCTGCTTGCCCTGGACGTTCAGCTCGGTCAGGCCGGCGGCCGACTTGTCGGCCACTTCGCGCAGCGCCTTGGCACCGGCGGCCTGGGCCTGCTCAGCATTGGCCTGGAACGTGGCCTGGGCCTTCTCGGCGTTCGCCTTGACGGTGGCGGTGGCGGTTTCGACGGTCTTCTTGACGGTGTCGGCGGTGGTGTCAGCCATGATGATCTCCAGTGTCGTAAGGCGGCGGGGGCACCGCCTGTGAATATGTTCCGCGACGAGCCAGGCCATCGCGACAGACGGTCATATGGTGCAAGTGCGAAGGCGCGTCAAGAGGAAATGGTGCAGTGCACAAAAGTTCACAAAATCGTTGACGGGTTGTTTACCCTCACGAAACCGGAATGACGCATGTTAGCCTTTCGTCAGCGTCGCGTGGTGGGGCCGCCGTCGCGCTAATGTCTTGTGAGGCCTGATCTTTGCCGCTTTCCGCCCTGATCCGTCGCGGACTCCTGTCGCTGCTGCTGGCCGTCGCGGTCACGCTGACGCCGACACGCGCGCCGCAAGCGCAGTCAACGGACAATGCCCGCTACGCCGCCATCGTCGTGGACGCAGAGTCGGGCGAGGTCCTGTTTGCCCGTCACGCCGACAGCCGCCGCTACCCGGCCTCGATCACCAAGGTCATGACCCTCTACCTCGCCTTCGAGGCGCTCGCCGAGGGCAAAATCAAGCTGGACGATGTCATCACCGTCTCGCCCCGCGCCGCCAGCCAGCCGCCGTCGAAGCTCGGGCTCGCCGCGGGGCAGACCATTACCGTCGACGACGCCATGCGGGCCACGTCGGTCCGCAGCGCGAATGACATGGCCATGGCCCTGGCCGAGCATATCGGCGGCTCCCAGGACCGGTTCGCCGCCCAGATGACGCTCAAGGCCCGCGAACTGGGCATGACCCAGACCCGCTACGTCAATCCGAACGGCCTGCCCGACGCCCGTCAGCTGACCTCGGCGCGGGATCTGGCCATCCTGGCCCGGGCCGTCATGCGCGACTACCCGCAGTACTATCGCTATTTCGGCCTCCACGACTGGGCCTACAACGGGCGCGATTATCGCAACACCAACGGCCTGCTGCGCGGCGGCAACGGCTATGACGGCATGAAGACCGGCTATACCAACGCCTCGGGCTATAATCTGGCGGCCTCGGCGGTGCGCGACGGCCGGCGCATCATCACCATCGTCCTCGGCGGCCGCTCGACGGCCAGCCGCAACGCCCACGTCGCCGCCCTGATGGATACCGGCTTCGAGGTCGAACGCGCCCGCGCCCGCGGCGAGACGATCCAGGTCGCCCAGGCCTTCTTCGAGGCGCGCGGCTTCGGCATCGGGCCTGACAACAATGGCCCCATGGAATATGCCGCCGTCGCGGATGACGAGGACGGTGAAACCGGCGCAGGGTCCAGCGCGCCGCCGGCCGGCTATGTCACCTACGCCGCCCTGCCCGCCGCCCCCGTCCAGCCGGCCCGCGTGACGCCGCCGCCCAGCGAGCGCGCACCTGTCGAACGTCCTGCCGATGTGACCGCGATCCTCAATGGCGGATCCTCCGTCGCGACCCCGCCGCGCCCGCGCCCTCCGGCACGACCGCCGGCACGACCGCCGGCACGTGAACCCGCGCGCGAGCCCGCCGGACGCTGGTCGGTCCAGGTCGGTGCCTTCCGCGACGAGACCATCGCCCGCGACTGGCTGACCGAGGTCAACCGGCGCTTCCGCAGCCAGTTCGCCTCGGCCGAGCGGACGGTCCAGAACGCCAGCGGCTGGTATCGCTCGCGCTTCACCGGCATGACCGAACAGGGTGCCCAGGCTGCCTGCGCCGCCCTGTCCGAGCGCCGTGTGACCTGTATGGTGGTGCGGCCGGAGTAGCGGCGGGCCTGCGGCATCTCACTCTGTTCAACCGGACACCCGGCATCGCGCCCCCGACGCTGATGGAGCCCCGCCGCCGTTTCTGCCGCCCCCAGACCGGTGTGAGCGCTTGATTGGCGTCTGACCGTCACGCGCCTTGCTCCCCGGGCCCTTTTCCCCTATACGCGCCGCCTTTCCAGGACTTCGGTCCCGGTCGCGGAACTCCAAAGGGTTCGGGAAGTCATCCCGGCCGCCGCATCGGGATCCATCGTGGGAGAGGACTTACCCGGTCCCCTCGCGCCGACGTCCTACAAGGGAGAATACCGCATGGCTCTTTACGAGCACACGGTCATGTCGCGCCAGGATATCAGCGCGCAACAGGCCGAAGCGCTGAACGACACCATCAAGGGTTTGATCGAAGCTGGCGGCGGCACCGTCGCCAAGATCGAATACTGGGGTCTGCGCAACCTGACCTATCGGGTC
The DNA here is from genome assembly GCA_030693575.1 of Brevundimonas sp. Classification (GTDB taxonomy): domain Bacteria; phylum Pseudomonadota; class Alphaproteobacteria; order Caulobacterales; family Caulobacteraceae; genus Brevundimonas. The sequence continues at coordinate 4,512 of JAUYAG010000002.1, forward strand.
AAAAAGAACCGCAAGGCGCACTATTCGCTGCTCGCCGTCGACTGCCCGCCCGCCGCCATGGCCGAAGTGGAACGTCAGCTGTCGATCAACGAGGACGTCCTTCGCTGGCTGACCGTCCGCGTCGAGGAACTCGACCTGGAACTGTCGCCCCTGCTGGCCCGCCGCGAGCGCGAGCGTGAACGTGAGCGTGAACGCACGCCGCGTGACGACGCCGCCGCCGAAGCCACCTTTTAAGGAACCCGGAACATGACCGACACCACCGCTCCGTCGCCGGGCGCGCCGGCCGGCTCCGGCGCCGCCGGACGCCGTCCCTTCTATCGTCGCCGCAAGGTTTGCCCGTTCACGGGTGAAGGCGCGCC
>JAUYAG010000016.1 GCA_030693575.1 Brevundimonas sp.
TCTGTAGATTGGGGTCCGAGGACGAGAGCCGCCCCGTCGTGGTGGAGGCCAGCGCATAGGAGGTGTGGACACGGCCGGTACGGGGCGCGATGGCCGGGATCAGGTTGTCGGTATAGGTGCCCTTCAGCTTGGAGAGCTGGCGCCAGTCCAGCAGGACGCGGGGCAGGTCGTGGGTGGGGGCGAGGGTTTCGAGGGTGGCGGCGCCGGTCTCCCACTGGCCGGAGGCGGTCTTCTTGCCGCCGGGCAGGTTGAGCTCGCCGAACAGGATGTCGCCGATCTGTTTGGGGCTGCCGATGTTGAACGGGCGGCCGGCGATCTGATGGGCCTGGGCCTCCAGCTCGGCCATGCGCAGGCCGAACTCCGAGGACAGGCGTTTGAGGCGGTCGGGGTCGACGCGGACGCCGGCCTGTTCCATGGCGGCGAGGACGGCGGGCATGCCGCGCTCCAGCGTCTCATAGACGGTCATAAGGCGGTCCCCGGCCAGGCGGGGCTTGAGGATATGCCAGAGGCGCAGGGTGACGTCGGCGTCCTCGGCGGCATAGGCGGTGGCCGGCTTCAGGGCGACGTGTTTGAAGGATTTCTGCGCCTTGCCCGTGCCGGCGACGGTCTTGAAGGTGATGGGGTCGTGGCCGAGGTGGAGCTTTGACAGCTCGTCCATGCCGTGACCGTGGAGCCCGCCCTCCAGCACGTAGGACAGCAGCATGGTGTCGTCGATCGGGGCCACGCGGATGCCGCGCCGGGCCATGACGGCGAGGTCGTATTTGCCGTTCTGGGTGACCTTGAGGACGGCGGGGTTCTCCAGCAGCGTCTTGAGCCGGGCCAGGGCCGTGGCCTTGTCGATCTGGGTGAGGGGCTCGCGGGTGTCGGTCTCGCCGCCGAAGTCGAGGCCGCCGGCGTTGGCGGCCGGCTCGTGCTCATGCGTCAGGGGGATGTAGCAGGCGTCGTTGGGGCCGATGGCCAGGGAGACGCCGCACAGGCCGGCGTGGGTGGCGCTGAGGGCATCCGTCTCGGTGTCGAAGCCGATCACACCCGCTGCCGTGGCGCGGGCGATCCACTGGTCGAGGTCTTCGAGCGTCTGGACGCAGGTGTAGGCGTCGGTGTCGACGGTCTGGGCCGCGGCGGGGCCCTCGACGACCTGGCCGTAGCGGGGGGTGGCGACGGGGGCGCTGGGCGCCTTCGGCCGGGCGACGAAGGCGGTGCCGTTGGTGGCCGGGGCCTTGCCGTCGCCGACGCGGGCACGCAGGGAGCGGAACTCCATCCGGTCGAGGAAGTCGGCCAGGGCCTCGGGGTCGGGGTCGCGGACGGCGAAGTCGGAGATGGGCTCGGGCGCGGGGGCCTCGCAGTCGAGGGTGACGAGGCGGCGCGACAGGCGGATCTGGTCGGCGTACTCGATCAGGGTCTCGCGGCGTTTGGGCTGTTTGATCTCATGGGCGCGGGCCAGCAGGGTGTCGAGGTCGCCGTATTCCTCGATCAGCTGGGCAGCGGTCTTGGGGCCGATGCCGGGGGCGCCGGGGACATTGTCGACGCTGTCGCCGATCAGGGCCTGGACCTCGACCACCTTGTCGGGGGTGACGCCGAATTTCTCGAACACGGCCTCTTCGGCGAGGCGGCGCTCCTTCATCGGATCCCACATGACGACCGAGGGGCCGATCAGCTGCATCAGGTCCTTGTCGGACGAGACGATGACGGCCTCGCCGCCGGCGTCGCGGACGCGGCAGGCATAGGTGGCGATCAGGTCGTCGGCCTCATAGCCGGCCAGCTCGATGCCGTGGACGCCGAAGGCGGCGGTGGCCTCGCGCACCAGGGGGAACTGGGGGATCAGGTCCTCGGGCGGGGCCGAGCGGTTGGCCTTGTAGAGGTCGTACATGGCGTTGCGGAAGGTCTTCTCCGAATGGTCGAAGACGGCGACCAGATGGGTCGGGCCGTCGTCGCCCTTCATGTCGCGGATCAGCTTCCACAGCATGTTGCAATAGCCCTGGACGGCGCCGACGGGCAGGCCGTCGGACTTGCGCGTCAGGGGCGGCAGGGCGTGGTAGGCGCGGAAGATGTAGGCCGAGGCGTCGATCATCCACAGCCGCACGGCGGGGCCGTCCTGCGAGGCGTCGGGGGAGGGCGAGTCGGGCGCGGCGTCGGTCATGGCCGGAACATAGGCGGGCGCGCCGCCGCCGTCACCGGCCCTACTTCGCGCGCAGGCCGGTGATGGTGCGGGTCGGGGCGATATCCTCGGCCGAGGTGATGAGGTGAACGAGGGCGGGGCGGCCCGCGTTCCGGGCCGCGGCGAGGGCGGCGGGGAAGTCGGCGGTGGTCTCGCAGCGGATGCCGAAGGCGCCGAAGGCCTCGGCGTATTTGACGAAGTCGGGGTTCACCAGGTCGGTGGCGATGACCCGGTCGGCGCCCGGATAGTGGCCTTCCTGGTGCATGCGGATGGTGCCGTAGGTGCCGTTGTCGACGACCACGACCACGACATTGATGCCGTACTGGACGGCGGTGGCGATCTCCTGACCGGTCATGAGGTAGTCGCCGTCGCCGGCGATGCAGATGACCTCGCGGTCGGGGTGAACCGACTTGGCGGCGAGGGCGGCGGGGTAGCCGTAGCCCATGGCGCCCGAGGTCGGGGCCAGCTGGGTGCGGCAGGCGCGGTGGCGATAGAAGCGGTGCAGCCAGGCGGCGAAATTGCCGGCGCCGTTGGTGACGATGGCCGTCGGCGGCAGGCTGTCGTGCAGGTGGGCCATGCACTCGCTCATGTTCACCGCGCCGGTGACCGGCACGGGGGTCGAGAAGGCCTGGTAGTCGGCGTGGGCGGCGGCGGCCTCGTCATGCCAGGTCCGGCCCGGATCGATCGCCGACAGGGCGTGGGCGGCGAGGGAATTGTCGGCCGTGGCGCTCATCAGCGGGGTCCAGACGCGGCCCAGTTCTTCGGCGCCCGGATGGATGTGGATCAGGGTCTCGGCCGTGCGGGCGCGGTCGAACAGGGTGTAGCCCTGGGTCGGGTTCTCGCCGAGGCGGGCACCGATGGCGAGGATCAGGTCGGCGGCCTTCGCGCGGGCGGTCAGCTTCGGATTGCAGCCGAGGCCGAGGTCGCCGGCGTAGTTGGGACGGGCGTTGGACAGGATGTCCTTGCGCCGGAACGACAGGCTGACCGGCAGGCCGATCCGCTCGGCCCAGTCGCCGATAGCGGCGGCGGCGTCCTCGGTCCAGCCGGAGCCGCCGAGGACCAGCAGGGGGCGTTCGGCTTTCGACAGCCGCGCGCGCACCTGTTCGACGAAGGCCGGGTCCAGCGCGGCCCTGGCGGGGGTCACCGGCCGGATCGGGGCGGGGCCGCCGTCGGCGTGGAGGATGTCCTCGGGCAGGGCGATGACCACGGGGCCCATCCGGCCCTGCAGGGCGGTGGCGAAGGCGCGTTCGACGACCTCGACGGTGCGTTCGGGGCTCTCGATCTCGGTGGCCCATTTGGCCAGGCCGCCGAAGACCTCGCGGTAGTCGACCTCCTGGAAGGCGCCGCGGCCGCGGTCGGTCAGGGCGATCTGGCCGACGAACAGGATCATCGGGGTGGAGTCCTGGTGCGCCGTATGCACGCCGATGGAGGCGTGGGTCGCGCCGGGGCCGCGCGTGACCATGCAGACGCCGGGCTTGCCGGTCAGCTTGCCATAGGCCTCGGCCATATTGGCGGCCCCGGCTTCGTGGCGGCAGGCGATGACCTGGATCTGGTCGCGCACGTCGGCGAGGGCGTCGAGGACGGCGAGATAGCTCTCGCCCGGGACGCAGAAGACGCGGTCGATGCCGTTCATGACGAGGGTGTCGACGATGCGGCGGGCGGCGGTGTCAGCGGGCTGGGTCATGGCCTGCGGTTAGCAGATTTGCGCGGGGCTTGGCCATGCGGGGGCTGTTGCGCCGGCTGTCCGACGAGAGCTGGTTCATCACAAAGGGCACGAAGGGGGCACGAAGAACACGAAGGGGTCCGGGGGAACGGCAACCATGTCGCCGCAAGCGTCCGCAGGCGTGGGTGATCGAGGCCAGGGCCTCGATCGGATTTGTGCGGCGAATGCCGGGGCGGAGGAAGCCAGGACCCGGGGTGAACTTGTCATCCCGGCCGAAGCGAAGCGGAGAGCCGGGACGGGACGGGCCAGCCCACTCCCCCGCCTCCCGGACAGCCCGCAGGGCTGAGCCGGGAGCAGGGTGGCGACCAGCGCGTCCTCCTGACCCTTGCCCCGGATAGCGGCGGGCGCCGCTTCCGGGACGGTCACGGGGTTGGCTCCACCGTCCCGGATCGCCGCTTTGCGGCGTCCGGGATGACAAGCGCCAACTCCAAAATCGATTGAGCTAGTAACGGACGCCCGTCAGATAGAGCCCCGTGGACGGCGCCACGGGGCCGCAGGCGGCGCGGTCGCGGGCGTCGAGCGCCGCCGCCACATCTTCCACCGCCCACCGTTCCAGACCGACCTCGGCCAGGGTGCCGGTCATGGAGCGGACCTGGCGGTGCAGGAAGCTGCGCGCCTCGAAGACCAGATGTACCTCCTCGCCGACACGTGAGACGCGGGCGACATCGAGCGTCTTTTCCGGTGATTTCGACTGGCAGTTCACATCACGGAAGGTGGTGAAGTCGTGCAGGCCGACGAGGCTCTGCGCCGCCGCATGCATGGCGTCGGCGTCAAGGGATTTCCGCATATGCCAGACCCGGCCGGCGTCCAGCGCGGGCGGACCGGGACGGTTGAGGATCCGGTAGAGGTAGCGCCGGCCGGTCGCGGAGAAGCGGGCGTGCCAGTCGTCATCGACGCCGACGCAATCGAGCACCGAGATCGCCTCGCCGACCAGATGGGCGTTGAGGGCGTTCATCACCGTCTTCGCCGGCCAGTCCTTTTCGAGATCGAGGCTGATGACCTGACCGGTGGCGTGGACGCCGGTGTCGGTACGTCCGGCGGCGGCAAGGCGCACGGTCTCGCCGCAGAAGGCGGTGATCGCCGTCTCGACGGAGCGCTGCACCGTCGGCTGGTCGGTCTGGGCCTGGAAGCCGTTGTAGGCCGAGCCGTCGTATTCCAGCGTGAGCCGGTACCTGGGCATGCCTGTTTCCCTATCGCTCGCCGCGCGGCGGCTCGCTGCTTGAGGGAGACAGCACCGTTCCGACCGGCAGCGGGAAGCCGCGCAGCATCTCATCGGCCGACTGGGCCGCCTTGCCCGCGCGCTGGACCCGCAGCAACCGCACCACGCCATCCCCGCAGGCCACGCGCAGGCCGTCGTCGAGAACCTCGCCCGGCGCGCCGGCGCCGGGTCCGGACACCTGCGACATCAGCACCTTGATCCGTACCGGCCCATCCTCGCCGGGGACCTCGAACCAGGCGCCGGGGAAGGGGGACAGGCCGCGGATGTGGGCGTCGACCTCCGCCGCCGGGCGGGACCAGTCGATGCGGGCCTCGGCGGGCGTGATCTTCCTCGCATAGGTCGGCTCGCCGACCTGCTCCGTGCCCTCGACGCCGCCGCGCTCGATGGCGGCCAGCGCCCGGGGCCACAGGCTGGCGCCGGTGTGGGACATGCGTTCGCCGAGCGAGGCGGCGGTGTCGTCGGGGTGGATGTCGAGGATTTCCGACAGCAGGATCGCGCCCTCGTCGAGGCCCTCTGACATGCGCATGATCTGGACGCCGGTCTGGCGGTCGCCGGCCATGATGGCGCGCTGGATCGGGGCCGCGCCACGCCAGCGGGGCAGCAGCGAGCCGTGCAGGTTGAAACAGCCGAGGCGGGGCGCGTCCAGCACCCCGGCCTTGAGGATCTGGCCGTAGGCGACGACGCAGGCGGCGTCGACCTGAAGGCTTTGGAAGGTCTCGATCGCCTCGGCTGACTTCATCGAGGCGGGGGTGAAGACCGGCAGGCCCATGGTCTCGGCGAAGGCCTGGACCGGCGAGGGCGTCAGCTTCTGGCCGCGACCGCGCGGCTTCGGCGGCTGGGAGTAGACGGCGACGATCTCATGGCCCGAGGCGATGAGCTCTGCCAGCGACGGCACGGCGAATTCGGGGGTACCCATGAAGGCGAGGCGCATCCGCGCGCTTTGCCCTATGCGCGGGACGGGGACAAGGCGGGGGGCGGGACGAGGCTGTTGGGGACCGGTTTCCGGCGGAGAGCCGATGTGCGCTCCCGACGGTGGGCTCAACTGATCGCTGCAACACACTCGGCGAAGGTCTCTGCTGGTGTCCGATAGAGCAAGGTCTTTCTGGGCCGTTCGTTGAGCTGTCGGGCGATGGCGCTGAGCTGGGCCTGGCTGTGCAGGGACAGGTCGGTTCCGTGGGGCAGGTACTGGCGCAGCAGCCGATTGGTGTTCTCGTTCGAGCCTCGTTGCCAGGGTGATCGAGGATCGCAGAAGTAGACCTCGACGTCGGAAGCCATGGCCAGCCGCTTGTGGCCGGAGAGCTCCGGTCCCCGGTCCCAGGTCAGGGATTGGTAGAGTTCGCCGGGTAGTTTCCTCGACTGTTTGATCAGGGCGGTGACGACGCTCTCGGTGTCCTTGTTGGCGACCTTGACCAGCATCACGTAGCGCGAATGCCGCTCGACCAGAGTGGCGACGTAGCTGTTGCGGGAGCCGCCGATCAGGTCGCCTTCCCAGTGACCGGGGACGGCGCGGTCGTCGACGCAGGCGGGCCTCTCGCTGATGGAGACGGCGTCCTTGATCTGGCCGAGGCCTTGACGCTTCAGGCTCGCATGCCGGGAACGCCGGATGGTCCGCCGGGCCCTGAGGTGATCCAGCAGTTCCTTCTTCAGCACCCCTCGGGTCTGGATGAACAGGCTGCGATAGATGGTTTCGTGCGACACCTGATTGTGCGGCTCCCCGGGCCAGGTGCGCTTGAGCCAGCCGGCGATCTGCTCGGGCGACCAGTTCCGCCGCAGCTTGGCCGATACTGTCCGGGCCAGAGCCGGTCGGCAAGCCAGCTTGCACCGCTTGGGGCGACGCGCCCGGTCCCACGCCGCCTGATCAGACCGGGTCGCCCGATACCGCTCAGGCCCGCCATTGCGGTGGACCTCGCGGCTGATCGTGGACGGCGACCGACCCAGCGACCGGGCGATCCAGCGCAGCGAGCAACATGAGCTGAGCCCTCGCGATATCTCCTCGCGCTCGCCCAGACTGAGCGCCCGATCCGCCCGCTTGCGGTCCGGCGGCCGGATGCCGCCCGTTGGCGAAAGCACCGAGAACACCGACGAGGACTCCCGATCGAACCGTCGTCCGATCGAACTCATCGACTCGCCAGCCTTCCAGCGATCCCAGATCTCAGCCCGTTGGGCCGCCGAGTAGTAGATGCGCCGCCGCTGCTTCATGACCCACGCTCCATCTCCGAGGAAAGGTTAGCGTGTTGCGGTCACCGGTTGAGCCCACCACCCATAGCGGACCTTAGGTCGGGCTGCCGATCACTTTGAGGACCTTGCCGAACCCCACCACCTTGGGACCCTCTTGAATGGTCCACTCACTGCCAACACGGATTTCGGCTGCAAGGCGCGGCCATGACCAGAACGAGATCGGCGTCTCAATCGATTGTCCCGGCAGTAGCTCGACGCCGACCGGCAGATCGATGAAGCCGATGGTCATATCCCGGTTGTCAGGCCCGAAAAAATTGTGGTTGGGCCGATAGCTTCCCCGGATTGGCGCGGTTCGTCCTCCGTCGTCAGTCGCGAGCAAAGACACGGAGGCAATGACTTCGATAAAGCCTTCACTCCCAAACTGATCCTGAAAAACGTAGAGGGTCATGATGCCAAGATAGCAGTCCTGTGACGATCTCGGCAGGCTGCGCCAGAGTCCGCTTTCAAGCCATAAGCGACGGTCTGCTCCCGACCCTTAGCGGACGTTAGTCTACGCGCCTCGCTTGTTCGGCTTGGATGGCGTGACGCTTCTTCAAGAACAGCTTCGAGAGGAGCGGTGATAGAGGTGTCGCCAACCGGCTCGTCACCCGCGCTGCCTCCTTCTCAAGCTGGGCGTCCGATAACCCGGACAGACTTGCCTCGGACGGCACTCCGCTGCGATTTCGGGTCGAATGAGCCATTCCTTATTGTGCATGGTCGATGTCCGCTGTCCATCCAAAGCGGCGGTCAGGAACGTCCGCTCTTCACCCCGATCAGGTCACCCCGATCAGGACCAAGAACACCTTATCCTGGTGTCCACGCAACCGGGTGCAGTTCAGAAAGCCTCGCGCGATGAGGTCTCCCGCAGGATGGTCGAGGCGCGTTCCGGATGCTTCCCGACTGACGCCTGGTAGAAGACTGCGACCTCTTTCATATCGGCCTCATAGTCGCCGCTGGGGCATATCGTGGGTCCGATCGTAATCAGCTTGCGGGGGAAGTTGATCGAAGCGCAGACGATGGGAACTTCGGCGGCCACGGCGATATTGTAGAAGCCCGTCTTCCATCGATCGCGTCGAGCACGGGATCCCTCAGGTGCGATGGTCAGGATGAAATTGTCGCGACGCGCAAACTCGGCCGCCATTGTCCCGACGATGTCCAGGGCCTGGGACCGGTCAACCGGGACGCCGCCGAGATCGCGCAAGGCTCCGGCCAGGGGCCATCGGAACAGGGATGACTTGCCGAGGAAGCTGAGGTCCAGATTCAGGGCTTCCGCGGCTCCAAGAAAACAGACGAAATCCCAGTTGCTGGTGTGCGGGGCCCCTATGAGCACAAATTTCGGGTGCGCCGGTCGCGGCCCATGAACCCGCCAGCCCTGCATTTTGAACAGCAGCCCCAGGGTCAGTTTCATTGCATCTGCGAGTGCTGCCATACCGCAGTTTCAGTCCATTGAGCGCCGCCGGGCAAGCGAAGTCTTACGGGGTGCGGGTGACCTGAAACCCGCTTCCCACCACCCCTAGCGGACGTTCGCAGCGTCGCCCTCCGGGCGCGGACAGCCGGCCCGTGATCGGCCATGTGACCCGGGTGAAGGCTCTTTCATTTCCGCTCATCCCCGCGAAAGCCGGGACCCGGTTCTGTCCAGCACGGCGCCGGTGTTTCAGGACATGGGCTGCGCTATTGGGGAACCTTCGCCCCGTACCGCATCCGGCTCAGCACATCCGTGACCTTCTTCAGCGGCGCATCGAAATCCTTGCCCGCCTTCCACTTCTCGAAAGCCATGACGTTCTCGATGCGCGCGGCCACAAAGGCCTCGGCGGCCTCGCGGCCGTCGAACCAGCGCATGGTCAGGGCCGGGATCAGGATGCCCGACAGGATCGTCCGCTTGGAATAGTGGTTCCAGTCCGTGGCCGTGTCCCCGGCCCAGTTCCACAGCAGGTCGGCGCTCTCCCAGGCCATCTTCAGCCCCAGGTCGGCGTTGGTCGGCAGGGCGAGGAAGGCGGCGCAGCGGCGGGTGGCCTCGAGATCGGCGGCCCCGGCCTCCATCCGGGCCGAGACGGCCGCCGCGATTCGCTCGCGCATCTTCAGGGATTTCGCATCGACATCGGCCAGCGAGGCCAGCGCCCGGTCGTCGTGCCGCCGCGACAGCAGGGCCGCGAGGTCGCGCGCGCCGTTGGGCAGAAGCAGTTCCTCGTCGCCGAGTGACAGGCCGCTGGCGTCGCAGGCCGCCCGCACCATCCGGCTGTTCCAGCCCAGCCGGGGCGCGAGGCCCAGGGCGGCGTCCAGCACGGTCTGTTCCATGCGGTCGGCCCAATCGGCTTTGAGAGCCTCACCTTCGGGCGCGGCGTTCGACAGGTGTGGCGCTTCGGTCATGGCGGCAGCATATCCCCGTCCGGCGGGCGTTTCGAGGCTTCAGATAGAAGCGCGACGATCTGGACACGAGGGGGGCGAACGTGTATCAGCCCGCCTTCATCCGCGGACCCTGTCTGTGGACCGAGATTTTATTTGTCTGCCCGTCTCCCTTTCGAGGTGCGCGGCGGGCGGCCAAAGGAGAGTTCAACCTGGTACAGATTTTCGTTCGCGATAATAACGTCGATCAAGCGCTCAAGGCCCTCAAGAAGAAAATGCAGCGTGAAGGCAGCTTCCGCGAGATGAAGCGCCACGTGCACTACGAGAAGCCCTCGGAGAAGCGCGCCCGCCAGAAGGCCGAGGCTGTTCGCCGCGCCCGCAAACTGGCCCGCAAGCGCATGCAGCGCGAAGGCCTGCTGCCGCCGCCGAAGCCCCGGGTTCCGGGCGTGGGTGGCCCGCGCTCCTAAGCGACCGACCGAACGAAACGATCAAGGGCCGCCCCGGAAAACCGGAGCGGCCCTTTTTCCATGCTTCCTTCTCCCCTGCGGGGGAGAAGGTGGCTCGCGGAGCGAGACGGATGAGGGGGATGCCGGCGGCAGGTCCCCTTGATCGTGTCTGACCCAACGAGCCCCCTCATCCGGCCCTGCGGGCCACCTTCTCCCCCGGAGGGGAGAAGGACCCTTTCTACTTCCCCCCGCCCCGGATCGCGCCGGCGAAGCTCTTCCAGCTCAGCTTCACATCCGACAGCGCCCCCGCCCGGAAGGCGCGGCCGGCGATCCAGACCATCAGCAGGGCGAAGCCGAACATCCCCGCCATGGTGCCGACGACCTCGATCATCGGCGGCTCCGACGGTGCGCGGGCGGTCATCAGGAACGGGGTGAAGAACGGCACCCAGGACAGGATCTGCACCACCGGGGCGTCGGGCGTGCGCAGCGCCATCTGCATGACCAGCAGGGGCACGACCAGGATCATCATGATCGGCCCCATCAGGGTCTGGGCGTCGCGCGGCGTCTCGCAGAAGGCCCCGATCGCGGCGAACAGCACGGCGTACATCAGATAGCCGCCGATGGCGTAGGCCGCGAAATAGCCGAGCATTCCGCCCTGCAGCAGCACCTCGCCGATCATGCCCGCATACTGCGGCAGGCCCGAGATCAGGCCGATCGCCCCGATCCCGCCCCAGACCAGCAGGACCGTGGTGGTCAGCATGGCCACGCCCAGCACCTTGCCGGCCAGGATTTCGGTGGCCGAGGCCGAGGACAGCAGGACCTCGAGGATCTTGTTGGCCTTCTCCTCCATCACGCTGTTCAGCAGGATCGAGGCCCCGGTGATGATCAGCGACCAGAGCAGGAAGCCCGAAGCCAGGCCGATGATGCCCGGCAACTGGTCCCGGAACGACACCTCGCCGCCCGTCGCGGATTTCGGCGACAGGGCGGTCACCACGGGCCGGTATCGCGCGGTCTCCTCGACCACCACCGGATTGATCCCGGCCTGTTCGAAGACCTCGCGCCGGTTGGCGTCCTTCAGGGCGTCGCGCACGAAGTCCTCGACGGTGTCGTCGGTGGCCCGACGGGTCCAGACCCGCGCCGTCGGCTTGCCGTCGACGCGGTCCAGCAGGACCACGGAATCCAGCTGGTCGGCCTCGGCGACCTCATCGCCGAGATAGCGCCGCGCCATCGCCTCGCGCGCCTCGCCCGGGGCGGCGGCGGTCAGGTCCGCCGGCGTCGCCACGATCCGCAGGCGCAGGCCGCCCAGCCGGTTCAGGGCCTCGCCGGCAGCCGAAGCCCCGGCCTGGCCGCCCTGTTTCTCGGCCTCGGCGGCGGCCTCCGCCATACGGGCCTGACGCCGATCCCGTTCGATCCGGACCGCGTCCTGGACCGCCGCGGCCAGTCCCGCGGCCTGCGGGCTCTCCTCCAGCACCACAACCTCGCGGACCGGTTCGGAAGACATCATCAGGGCCGGCAGGACGCCGCCCAGCACGCCGAAGATCGGCAGGGCCAGCAGCGACAGCCAGAACCCCACGGTCTTGGCGTAGGCGGCGTACTCACGCCGCGCGATCAGCAGGATGCGTTTCATCGGGCGGCCTCCGCGCCGGCCTTCACCGACTGGTCGATGTCGGGATTGTCGCCGGTCAGGCTGATGAAGGCGTCGTGCAGGCTCGGCTCGCGCAGTTCGAACCGGCGCACGTCCAGCCCGCCGAGGAAGGCCGCCTTCAGCGCCTCCTGGCCCCGGCCGCCCTGCCCCAGGGCCGCCTTGAGCACACGCACCCCGTCGCGTTCGGACACCACCTCGACGCCGCTGACGCCCGGCAGGGCCGCGGCCTGGGCGGCCTCGATGGCGCCTTCCAGTTCGAGGAACCGGCGCGTCGTCGCCTGGGCCTCGGCCACTGTGCCTTCGAACGCCTTGCGACCCCGCGCCAGCAGCACGACCTTGTCGCACAGCCGCTCGGCATGCTGCATCACATGGGTCGAGAACAGCACCGTGGCCCCGTCGGCCGCCAGCTGGCGGATCACCGCTTCCAGCCCCTGCTGGTTGACCGGATCAAGGCCCGAGAACGGTTCGTCGAGGATCACGAACTCCGGCCGGTGCACCACCGAGGCGATCAGCTGGACCTTCTGGGCCATCCCCTTGGACAGCTCCTTCATCTTCTTGTTCCTCGAGGCCCCGAGGCCCTGGGCCTCCAGCATCTCACGCGCCCGCTTGCGCCCCTCGCCCGTCGGCAGGCCCTTCAGGGCGCCGAAGAAGGCGATGGCGTCGACCGGGGTCATCTTCTTGTAGAGGCCGCGCTCCTCCGGGAGGAAGCCGATCCGGTCGCGCACCTTGCGGCCGTCGTCGGCGCCGAGGATGCCGATCCGGCCCGAGCTCACGCCCTGCAGGCCCAGGATCATGCGGATGGTCGAGGTCTTGCCGGCCCCGTTCGGGCCCAGGAAACCGCAGATCGTCCCCTTCTCGACCTGAAAGCTCAGATCGCGCACGGCCTGGAAGTCGCCGTACCGTTTGCTCACTCCGTCGAGCGTCAACGCCGCCGCCATGATGTCTTCCCTGCCCGTGTCCGTTCTGCTCAGGATTAGGTTTGTAAAGGACGTTTGACAAGCGCCGGAAGTCCTTCCGGCGCCCGCCTGTCATGAATTCCGTGTCATGTTCGTCGCAATGAGTCGTGCGCCCGACGAAAGCGTGAATGCCCTACGAAGATTCCCTCTCTCCCGTGACACCCCGGACCGGTTCGCGCCTGTGGACCGTCGGAGCGAGCGCGGGCATCGCCATCCTCGCCCTGATCGGGGCCGCTGTGCTGGAGCCCGCGAATGCCGTCTGGCTTCTGGGCGCGGCAGTGCTGGTCGGGCTGAGCAGCTGGACGCTGAACCGCAGCCCGTCCTCCACCGCCGGTCCGGCGCCGGCGCTGGAGACGCCCGTGCCCGATACAGACCCGGCCTTGCTGGAAAGCGTGTTCGAGGCCCTGGCGGACCCGGTCCTGGTGGTGTCCGGCGGCGAGGCGGACGACATCGCCGGGCGTCGCATCGTCCTGGCCAATGCCGCCGCGCGCGACCTGCTGCGCATCCAGCGCGAGGGCGGGCTGCTGGTCCCCGTGCTGCGCGACCCGGCGGTGCTCGAGGCGGTGGATGAGGCCCTGTTCGGCGGCCTGACCCGCACCACCGACTACGCGGGGGTGGGCGCCCAGACCCGGCACTGGCGCGCGGTCACCCAGCCCCTGAACGAGGCGCAGTCGGGGCCGCTGGCCCTTCTGGTCCTGCGCGACGAGACCGACGTGCGCCGCATGGAGCTGATGCGCGTCGATTTCCTGGCCAATGCCAGCCACGAGTTGAAGACCCCGCTGGCCTCGCTGTCGGGCTTCATCGAGACCCTGAAGGGCCACGCCCGGGACGATCCCAAGGCGCGCGACAAATTCCTCGACATCATGGCCACCCAGGCTGACCGGATGAGCCGGCTGGTCTCGGATCTGCTGTCGCTCAGCCGGATCGAGCTGAACGAACACATCCCGCCGGCCGGCCGGGTCGATCTCGCCCGCGCCGCCGCCGACGTCGTGGACGCGGTCAGTGTCCTGTCCGCCGAACGCAATGTCGTCGTCCAGCTGGAAGATCGCGAGGCCAGCGCCCCCGTGAACGGCGACCGGGACGAGATCCTGCAGGTGGTCCAGAATCTGGTCGACAACGCCATCAAATATTCTCCCGCCAGCGGGACGGTCGAGATCGTGATCCGACCCGACATCGCCCTCGATGAAGCCTCGGCGCCCTGGTCCGGCGGCAATCGCGGCGTCGGCGCGACGCGGTTGCCGCTCGTCACGCCCGATCGCGAAACCGGACAGCGCTACGCTGCTGTCACCGTCCGGGATCACGGCCCCGGTCTGGCGCGCGAACACCTGCCGCGGCTGACCGAACGGTTCTACCGCGTGGAGGGCCAGAAGAGCGGCGAACGCCAGGGCACCGGCCTGGGCCTCGCCATCGTCAAACACATCGTCAATCGCCACCGGGGCGGCCTGACGGTCGAGAGCGCGCCGGGACAGGGCGCCGCCTTCACAGCCTACTTCCCCGTCGCCCCGCGCCGGGACGACGTGACACCTTCATGACGCAGGGCCCACACCGGGCCGTGCAGCGTAACAGAACTGTCATCCCGCCGTCGTAATCCGCTGACCATTCCGGGGCAGTTATCGCCCCGGGGCGAACCGGGCGACCGGCCAGTCCGATTCTGCTCTCCCGGACGCCCATGACCTGGCTTTTCCTGCCGATCCTGATCGCCGCAGCCGTCGCCGCCTATGTCGGCGGCCGCGTCCTGGCGAGTCGTCGCGCGCGGGCCTTGCCGGCCGGAGAACGCGCCCACTCGCGTCCGGGCCAGCACGGGGCCTATGCCCTGATCTGGACCGCGGTCCCGGCCCTCGTCGTCCTGATGGCGGCCAACGTCTTCGCACCCGACATTGAGCGGCAGCTGACCGCCTCCGGCGCGCCCGAGGCGGTGCAGCAGCTCGAACCTTTCCGGCGCGAGGCCTTCTTCGCGGACGCCCGCGCCGTCGGCGACGGCCGCCCGGCGGTCCAGATCTGGCCGGCACCCTATGCTGAACTCCTGCCCGCTGAAGGCCGTCGCGCCGCGCGCATCAGCCAGATGCTGTCGCTCGGCGGCATCGTGGGCGCCTCGCTGGCCGCCTTGCTGGGTGCCCTGTTCGTCTTCGGTCAAATCCGGCCTGGCATGCGGGCCCGCAACCGGGTCGAGGGCTGGATTGTCGGCCTGCTGTTCGCCTGTTCGGCCGTCGCCGTCCTGACCACCGTCGGCATCATTGCGTCGCTGATCTATGACTCCATCCGGTTCTTCGCGTCTGTCCCGATCGCCGAATTCCTGTTCGGGACGCAGTGGAGCCCCCAGACTGCGATACGCGCCGACCAGGTCGGTTCGACCGGCGCCTTCGGTGCCCTGCCGCTGTTCGCAGGCACCTTCCTCATCATGCTGATCGCCATGGCGGTGGCCGCGCCGGTCGGGCTGTTCTCGGCCATCTATCTGTCGGAGTACGCCGGGCCGGTCTTCCGCGCGACGGTCAAGCCGGTGCTGGAGATCCTCGCCGGCGTCCCGACCGTGGTCTACGGCTTCTTCGCCGCCCTGACCGTCGGCCCGGCCTTCCGAGAGTTCTTCAACGGCATCGGCGCCCTGCTGGTCGGCGGGCCGCTGAACGGCCTCGGCCAGTATCTGATGCTGGTCCAGAACCAGATGGCGCTCGTCGCCGGCATGGTCATGGGGATCATGCTTATCCCCTTCGTCAGCTCCCTGTCGGACGACATCATCAACGCCGTGCCGCAGAGCCTGCGCGACGGCTCCTATGCCATGGGCGCCACAAAGTCGGAGACGGTGAAGCGGGTCCTGCTGCCCGCCGCCCTGCCCGGCGTCGCCGGCGCCATGCTGCTGGCCATGTCGCGCGCGATCGGGGAAACCATGATCGTGACCATGGCCGCCGGCCTGGCCGCCCGCCTGACCATGAACCCGCTGGACACCGTCACCACCGTCACGGTCCAGATCGTCACCCTGCTGACCGGCGACCAGGAGTTCAACAGCGCCAAGACCCTGTCCGCCTTCGGCCTCGGCCTGACCCTCTTCCTGGTGACCCTGGTGTTGAACATCGTCGCCCAGCGCATCGTCCAGACCTACCGGCAGCAGTATGACTGAGACGTCTGTCACCCCGGAAATCCGCGCCGATCGCCTGCGCGCAGGCCTGAAGCGGCGCTACGCCCGCGAGGGCCGGTTCAAGCTCTACGGCCTGCTCGCCATCGGCGTGGCGGTCGGCTTCCTGCTGCTGTTGCTGGGACGGATCATCGAACAGGGCCACACGGCCTTCTACACCCACACCATCACCGTGCCGGTCTACATGGACCCCGCCCGGGTCGACCGCGCCTATCCGCAGGGGACCAATTTCGAACTGCTGGTCGCCGAGCAGCAACTGGTCCGAATGGGCGTCGCCGACGACGCCCAGGGCACCAAGGCCGCCGCCATGCGCAGCCTGTTCTCCTCCGAGCTCAAATTCGCCGCCGCCGCCCGCATCCAGGCCAATCCCGATCTGATCGGCCAGACCGTGCCGATCGCCGCACCCGTGTCCGACGACGCCGACCTGTTCTTCAAGCATGAGATTTCGCGCGACACGCCCGCCGACCAGCGCCGCATCAGCGACGAACAGATCGACTGGCTGGACCGGATGAAGGCCTCGGGCCAGGTCGCCGCCCACTTCAACACCGGCCTGTTCACCAAGGGCGACTCCACCGAGCCGGAGCTGGCCGGGGTGCTCGGCGCCGTCGTCGGCTCGGCCCTGATGCTGCTGGTCACCGCCTTCATCGCCATTCCGCTGGGCGTCGGCGCGGCCCTCTATCTGGAAGAGTTCGCGCCGCGGAACCGGCTGACCGACCTGATCGAGGTCAATATCAACAACCTCGCCGCCGTGCCGTCGATCATCTACGGCCTGCTGGGTCTGGCCCTGTTCATCAACTGGATGCACCTGCCGCGCGCCAGCCCGCTGGTCGGCGGCCTGGTCCTCGCCCTGATGGCGCTTCCGACCATCATCATCGCCACCCGCTCCTCGCTGAAGGCCGTGCCGCCGTCGATCCGCGAGGCGGCGCTGGCCATGGGTGCCTCCAAGACCCAGACGGTGTTCCAGCACACCCTGCCGCTGGCCATGCCCGGCGTCATGACCGGCGCCATCATCTCCATGGCCCACGCCCTCGGCGAGACCGCCCCCCTGCTGCTGATCGGCATGGTCAGCTTCATCCCGGGCATCCCCGCCTCCCTCGGCGAGCCGACCGGCGCCCTGCCGTCGCTGATCTACATCTGGGAGAACGCCTCCGAGCGCGCCTTCCACGAACGGACGGCCGCGGCCATCCTGGTCCTCCTCGCCTTCATGATCGTCATGAACGCCGCCGCCATCTTCCTGCGGCGACGCTTCGAACGCCGGTGGTAAGATAATGAAGTTCAGCCTCTTTCGTGCAGCGGACGGAACCGAGGGCGGCGCGCCCTCCGGGACTCCCGTGATCGCCGCCCCGCCCGTCGTGCACAACTCCGCGCCCATGGGACCGACCAAGATCGCCGCCCGTGACGTCTCGGTCTTCTACGGCGACAAACAGGCGCTGTACGACGTCTCGCTGGATATTCCGGACAAGACCGTTACCGCCCTGATCGGCCCGTCGGGCTGCGGCAAGTCGACCTTCCTGCGGACCATGAACCGCATGAACGACACCATTCCGGGCTGCAAGGTCACCGGCCGGATCGAGATGGATGGCGCGGACATCAATGCGAAATCCGTCGACCCCGTGCTGCTGCGCGCCCGGGTCGGCATGGTCTTCCAGAAGCCCAACCCCTTCCCCAAGACCATCTACGAAAACGTCGCCTACGGCCCCCGCATCCACGGCCTGGCGGCGTCGAAGGGCGAGCTGGACAGTGTCGTCGAGGCCTCGCTGAAGCGCGCCGGCCTGTGGGAAGAGGTCGCCGACCGTCTGCACTCGCCCGGCACCGGCCTGTCCGGCGGCCAGCAGCAGCGCCTGGTCATCGCCCGCGCCATCGCCGTCGAGCCCGAAGTCATCCTGATGGACGAGCCCTGCTCGGCCCTGGACCCGATCGCCACCGCCCGGATCGAGGAACTGATCGACGAGCTGCGCGAGCGCTACTGCATCGTCATCGTCACCCACTCCATGGCCCAGGCCGCGCGCGTCAGCCAGCGCACCGCCTTCTTCCACATGGGCCGGCTGGTCGAGACCGGCGACACCGAGGACATCTTCACCAATCCCCGCGAGCGGCGCACGCTCGACTACATCACCGGCCGTTTCGGCTAGGACTGCCCGCATGCCCCAGCACACCGTCAAGGCCTATGGCGACGAGCTCAACCAGCTCACGGCCGAGGTCGCCCGCATGGGCGGTCTCGCCGAGGCCCAGGTCGCCGACGCCGTCGACTCCGTGGCCCGCCGCGATGTCGCCCTGGCCCGCGCCGTTGTGGATCGCGACGCCCGGCTGGACGCCATGCACCGCGACATCGAGCGCAAGGCCATCCGCCTGATCGCCCTGCGCCAGCCGGTCGCCTCCGACCTGCGCCGGACCCTGGCCTCGATGAAGCTGGCCATGGATCTGGAGCGCACCGGTGACCTCGCCAAGAACATCGCCAAGCGCGGCCTGATCCTCGCCGAGGGCGAACCGATGCAGCCCCTGACCCGTTCGATCGAGCGGATGGGCAAGCTGGTCTCCATGCGCCTGCGCGACGTGCTGGACGCCTATGCCGCCGCCGAGATCGACCGCGCCATCGCCGTCTGGAACACCGACGACGAGGTCGACGAGCACTACAACGCCCTGTTCCGCGAACTGCTGACCTACATGATGGGCGACCCGCGCACGATCACCGCCGGCACCCATCTGCTGTTCATGGCCAAGAACCTCGAGCGGATCGGCGACCACGCCACCAACATCGCCGAAACCATCTATTACGAGATCACCGGCCAGGAGTTCACGGGCGAGCGCCCGCGCTGGAACCCCGACGCCGCCGAAGTCGCCCCCGAACCGCCGACGCCCGTCTGAACCCGGAGAATATCCCGTGCAGCCCTATGTTCTGGTGATGGAAGACGAGGACGCCCTGGCGACCCTCCTGTCCTACAACCTTGAAAAGGAAGGCTATCGCGTCGTGGTCGCCGCCGACGGCGAAGAGGGGATGCTGCAGATCGAGGAGCGGCTGCCCGATCTGGTTCTGCTGGACTGGATGCTGCCCAAACTGTCGGGGATCGAGGTCTGCCGTCGCATCCGCGGCAAGTCCGAAACCCGCAACATGCCGATCATCATGCTGACCGCGCGCGGCGAGGAAAGCGACCGCATCCGCGGCCTCGACACCGGCGCCGACGACTATATGTCCAAGCCCTTCTCGATGTCGGAGCTGATCGCCCGCATCCGC
>JAUYAG010000018.1 GCA_030693575.1 Brevundimonas sp.
ACGCGCGAGGCGTGCAGCAGGGCGTCCGCCGCATCGGCTTCGGCGAGGGCCGGGCCGGCGACAGCGGGATCAGCCGCCGCGAACGCCCTGGCCGCCGCGCGCTCAGGCTCGGGCCAGCGCCGCGCGTCGGCACCATAGGCCGCGACCAGGGCGAGGAACCGTTCCGACGTCATCACACTCATGCTCCTTCAGCACCCGGCCGGATATCGGCCAGGGCCTGTCTCAAGGCCCGTCGTCCGCGCGACAACAGGCTTTCCAGCGCGTCCACGCTGACCTCCATCAAGGCCGCGGCCTCGATATTGGTCAGCTCCTGATAGTGACACAGGACAATGGCCTCGCGTTGACGGTCCGGCAGGCGGGCCAGAGCCGCGTCGACCCGCACGCCCACGTCGGCCGCCAGCAGTCCCCGATCCGGCGCGGGGCCGGTGTCGGGCTGGTCCGGCGGTGTCGCCGTGACCGTCTCGCGCCGCCGGCGCAGCCGGTCGTAGCAGAGGTTCAGCCCGACCCGGTGCAGCCAGGTGTCGAATTTGGCCTGACCCGGAGTCCAGCGCGGGGCCTGTTTCCAGGCCCGCAGCATGGCGTCCTGGGCCACGTCCTCGGCCTCGGCCGCATCGCCCAGCATCCGTTGCGCGAGCGCCAGCATGCGCGGCAGCTTGCGCGCCACCATGGCCTGGATCGCCGCCGGGTCGCCCTGACCCACGCGACGCACCAGATCCTCGTCGGGGTCGGCGATCAGCGCCAATCCGGCCCTCTTCCGTTGTTACCGAAAGGGTCGCCCGGTTCATGACCGCCGTCCCTGACATCATCCTTACTCCGAAGCGGGCACCGGAGGCGACGCCTGCCGTTGCGCCTGATGGGCGGCGCGACGTTCGGTCATGCGTTCGCGGCGGTGTTCGCGCATGGCCTGACGACCGGCGCGGCCTTCGGCGGCGGTGACGAAGCCGTCGTGATCGGCGTCGAGCCGGGCGAAGGCCTGTTCGGCGCGGGTCTGGACGTCGGCGATCGCGACGGGACCGCGGGCCTCCATCCGGGCCATGCCGCGCTCGCCGCGACCTGGGCCGCGATGGGCGCGCATTGGACGGGGTCCGCGATCGGCGCGGGCTTCGCGACCGGCCTCGCGGGCGGCGTCGAACTCGGCGCGGCTGACGGCACCGTCGTCATTGGCATCCAGCCGGTCGAAGCGGGCGTCGGCGCGACCGGCCCTGCGGGCCTGCATGGCGGCGCGGCGCTCATCGGCCGAAACCGAGCCGTCGCGATTGCTGTCGATCGCGGTCAGGCGCTGAACGCGCTGTCCGACGAACTCGGCCTGGCTGAGGCGGCTGTCGCCATCGGCGTCGGCGCGCATCGGCCGGGCCGGAGCCTGCTGGGCGATGGCGACGCCGGCCGAGGCCAGCATGAGGGCGGCCAGACCGCCGGCCAGAAGGGTCTTGTGCATTTCGTTGATCTCCATGGCCGCCTCACGCGGCCTCAGTCCCTGTCTGGAGAGTGAAACGCCGCTTTGGTCAGTCTCCGTCGCGCGGGGGCGGAAGGACTGATTCAAATGCGGCCCGGGCGGCCTGCCGCACCTCGACCAGCCGGGCCTTCAGGGTCCCGAAATCCGCCAGCCCCGCGGCCTCGGCGAGACGGCGGCGGAAGCCTTCGGGTTCCTGCTCCGGGTCCGGTTTGTCGTCGAAGGCGGCGCTGAGGACCTGCCCCAGCGCCTGTTGCAGCCGCCAGGCCTCGGCCAGGGCGGGTTCCGCCGCGAGCGCCTCGAGGGTCGACACGGTCAGCGGCCCGCCCCCGGCGGCGGCCTTCAGCTGATGCACCTGGGCGACGAACTCGGCATCGACCTGACCGCCGGGGGCCAGTTTGAGGTCCCACGCCCCCTGCCCCGGCCGTTCGCGCGCCATCAGGTCGCGCATCCGGCGAGCGTCGGCGGCGACGTCCACGCCCGGCCGCGGCCGCCGCAGGATGGCCTCCAGCGCCGCCGTCGCGCGCGCGCCGAACGCCGGATCATCGGTCCACACCACCCGCGCGCGGGTCAGGGCCATGAACTCCCAGGTGTCGGCCTCGGTCGCATAATAGTCCTCGACCGCCGACAGCCGCAGCGACACCGGGCCCTTGGCCGCGCCGGGCCGCAGCCGCATGTCGACTTCGTAGAGGCCGCCCTCGGCCGTATGCGCCGACAGGGCCGCGATCAGCCGCTGGGTGAAGCGGGAATAGAAGACGCCGGCGGCCCAGCCCTTGCCGTCCGACACCGCCTCGGGCGGGGCGTCATAAAGGGTCATCAGATCGAGGTCGGAGCTCGCGGTCATCTCGCGCGATCCGGCCTTGCCGAGGGCGACCACGGCGACCGAGCCGCCCGGCAAGACCCCGCCCTGACGCACGGCCTCGGCCATGGCGGCGGGGGCGAGGGCGTCCATGACCGCGTCGGCCAGGGCGGTGTAGGCGCGGCCTGCCGCCTCCGGACCGGCGTGGCCGGCCAGGGTCTGCAGGCCGATACGGAACATCTGCTCGCGATGGACGCGGCGGGCGGCGTCGAGCGCGGTCTCGAAGTCAGGCGCGGCGGCGGCGTCGGCCCGCATCTGGTCGACCAGGCCGGAATCCTCGTCGATGGCCCGGGCGAAGCGCGCGTCCAGCATGCTGTCGAGGGCGGCAGGATAGCGGCCCAGGGTGCGGGCCAGCCGGGGGGCGAAGGCCATGACGCCGACGACGAGGTCGAACAGCTTCGGCTGGGCGAGGAACAGGGCCTGGACCTGCACCCCGCTGTTCAGCCCGGCGAAGAAGACGGCGAACCGGCGGAAGGCGGCGTCGGCCGCGCCGGTGTCGGCCAGCGCCGTCAGCAGGCGGGGTGCCAGCCGGGTGAACAGTTCGCGGCCGCGCGCGGACCGGGTCGCCGGAATGCGGCCGTGGTGCCAGCTGCGGATCGTATCGGCGATCGTCGCCGGCTCGGTGAAGCCCATCCGTTCCAGCGTCGCCAGGGTCTCGGGATCGTTCTCAACGCCGGTGAAGACCAGCGAGCCATAGGGAGACGACAGCGACTCCTCGCCCTCGAACAGCTCGCCATAGGTGCGGTTGACCCCGACCAGCAGGGCCTCGACGCCGTGGTCGAAGACGGTCAGATCGCCTTCCCCCGCCAGCGCCGCCACGGCTGCGCGCCGGGCGGGATCGGCCGGCAGGATGTGGGTCTGTTCGTCATCGAGCATCTGCACCCGGTGCTCGAGGCCGCGCAGGGCCGCATAGGCGGCGGTCAGGTCGGCGCAGGCCTCCGGGGTGACATGGCCGGCGTCGCGCAGGGCGGCGAGGGCGTCGACGGTGCGGGGGCTGCGCAGGGCGGGGTCGCGACCACCGAGGATCAGCTGCTGGGTCTGGGCGAAGAATTCGATCTCGCGGATGCCGCCCCGGCCCAGTTTCAGATTGGCCCCGGCGGCGTCCATGGCCTCGCCGGTCTTGTGGACATGAATCTGGCGCTTGATCGACTGGATGTCGAGGATGGCCGGATAGTCGAGACTGCGACGCCAGATGAAGGGCCTCAGCGCCTTGACGAAATCGGCACCGGCGGCGAGGTCGCCGATCACCGGCCGGGCCTTGATGAAGGCCGCCCGCTCCCAGTTCTGGCCGACGCTTTCATAGTAGGCGAGCGCCATGGGGGCGGCGACCACGGGCGGGGTGGACGAGGGGTCGGGCCGCAGCCGCAGGTCGAAGCGGAAGACGTAGCCGTCGCCGGTCCGCTCCTGCATCAGCGAGGCCAGGGCATGGGCGGCGCGGTCGCAGAATTTCTGCGGCTCGACCCCCTCGGCGAGCGCGCTCTCCAGGGCCTCCGGCTCCCAGAACAGGCTGATGTCGATGTCGGAGGAATAGTTGAGCTCGAAGGCGCCGTGCTTGCCCATGGCGAGGCCGAACAGGCCGGGGATCGGACCGCGGGGGTCGTCGGCCGCCGAGAGCAGCTTGCCCCGCTCGCGCTGGTCGTGGGCCACGGCCCGCAGGGCGGACCGGGTCGAGGCGTCGGCGAAGCGGCTGAGCGCATCGGTGACCCCATCCAGATCCCAGACGCCGCCGAGGTCGCACAGGGCGGTCAGCAGGTGCAGCTCAGCCTTGAGCCAGCGAAGCGGCGCGCGGGCCTCTTCGGCGCCGCCGGTCAGGGCGTCGGTCGCGGACAGAATGCCCGCCAGCCGGTCCTCCGGCGACGTCTCCAGCGTCAGCCGGAGCCGCTCGGGCCAGCGCCGCGCCAGACCGCCCAGATAGGGGGAGGCGGCGAAGACGGGGGCCAGCGCCGGCCATGCGGCGTCCAGCGCGCCGGTCCATCCGCCTTCGTGCGCGGCTTCGGACAGGCGTTCATGGACCCGGTCGGCCGCGACCGCATCGATGCGCGGGCCGCACGGAACCAGCCTGGCGCCGAGCGGCCCGTTCATTCCGCCGCCGGCAGGACCAGCGCCACGCGCAGGCCGGGGCCGAAGCCGCCGTATTCGCCCGGACCTTCGTCCAGCAGGATGCGGCCGCCATGGGCTTCCATCACCGCCCCGACCAGGGCCAGACCCAGGCCCGAGCCGGCCTCGGTGCGGCTGTTGTCGAGGCGCACGAAGCGTTCAATGACCCGCTCGCGGTCCGCCTCGGGCACGCCGGGGCCGGTGTCGGTGACGGAGTATTCGATCTCGCCCGAGGACCGCCGGCGGGCGCGCAGCATGACGGCGCCGCCGGTGGGCGTGTATTTGATGGCGTTGTCGATGATGTTGGCCAGGGCCTGGGCGAGGAAGGGCTGGTTGCCCTCGATCATCAGGCCGCGCTCGATCTCGGCGGAGAACTCCAGCCCCTTGTCCTCGGAGGCGGGTTCGTACAGCTCGGCCATGTCGGCGGCGAGGTCGGCGGCGTCGAACACCTTCGGGTCGGGCGTGCGCCCGGCCGCGGCCTGCAGACGGGCGATGGCAAGGACGGTGTTGAAGGTCTTGAGCAGGTTGTCGGCTTCGTCGAGCGCCAGCTGGACCGCGTCGACGCCGTCGATCCTGCCGGCCTCGGCGTCCATCAGCGCGACCTCCAGCTTGGCCCGCATCCGCGTCAGGGGCGAGCGCAGGTCGTGGGCGATGGCGTCGCCGGCGTGGCGGATCGAGGCCATCGACCCCTCAAGCCGGTCCAGCATGGTGTTCAGGCCGGAGCCCAGTTCGTCCAGTTCGTCGCCGGAGTTGCGCACCACGGCCCGGGCCTTGAGGTCGCCCTCCTGCACCGCCGTGACGACCTTGTTCAGCCGGCCCATGGTGCGTTCGAGATTGCGGCTGACCAGCACCCCGCCCGCCAGACCGAGCAGCAGCACGATACCCATGGCGGTCCACAGGGCCTGGGTCAGGCGCGCCAGATAGGCTTCGGTGTCGCTCAGGGACTGACCGACGAACAGCATGCCGCCGTCCTTGAGCCTGCGCTGGACGCCACGGACCTGGGGACGGGTCACGCGACCCTCGGCGTCCGTGTCGGTGAAGACGAAGGTGGTCCATTGCTGATCGTCCACCACTGTCTCAAGCGGAAGGACGGTCAGGCTGCCCGTGCCCTGACCGTCGCTGTCGGCGGCCTCCAACCGGTAGAGGAAGGCGCTTTCCCGCAGGGTGCGATCAATGACTTCCCGGTTCAGGGCATCAAAGCCGCGCGCCTCGTAGATTCCGGACAACACCTGCATCTCGCCGCGCACGTCCCGCTCGGCCTTGGTCCGGGCCTCGGAGGCCGAGGCGAAATAGACATAGGCCAGGATGGCGCTGGCCGCCGCCGCGAACAGGGCGAGGAACAGCAGCGTCAGCCGGAAGGGCGTGCGCCTTAGAATAGAAGGCAACTTCATTCTCCCTCCCCCTGCGGGGGAGGGTGGTCGGCGCGCAGCGACGACCGGGTGGGGAGGGCAAGGCAACGCATCCGCACGTCTCGTATGACCTCCCCCACCCTCTCTTTCACGTCTCCGTTGGAGACCCGCATGGTTACGAACCCTTCCCGGCCAAGCACAGCATCACGCACCCCGTCCTTCCGGGCGCGATCCGGATCAAGGTGCGAGCTCCCGTCGACCTCGACAATCAGTCCTCGCCCCAGGCACACAAAGTCCAGAATATAGCCTCGCTCGGGGTGCTGACGACGGAAATGCAGGCCTTCGCTCCGAAGCTCGCGCAAATGAACCCATAGGCGCGCCTCCGCAGGGGTCATCCTCTTTCGGAGATTTCTCGCCCTGGCTATCGCGCCCATGTCGCCGAGTCCTCCCCACCCGGTCGCTCCGCGACCACCCTCCCCCGGAGGGGGAGGGAGAAAGTCTGCGCTCTAAGGCTCCAGCCGGTACCCCGCCCCGCGCACCGTCTGCAGCATGGCGTGGTCGAAGCCCTTGTCGATCTTGGCGCGCAGGCGGCTGATGTGGACGTCGATGACGTTGGTCTGGGGGTCGAAATGGTATTCCCAGACCTTCTCCAGCAGCATGGTGCGGGTCACCGACTGGCCGGCGTGGCGCATCAGGAATTCCAGCAGCTGGAACTCGCGCGGCTGCAGGTCGATCTCCT
>JAUYAG010000033.1 GCA_030693575.1 Brevundimonas sp.
ATAACAGGCTGATTTTGCCCAAGCGTCCACAGCGACGGCAAAGTTTGGCACCTCGATGTCGGCTCATCACATCCTGGGGCTGGAGCAGGTCCCAAGGGTATGGCTGTTCGCCAGTTAAAGTGGTACGTGAGCTGGGTTCAGAACGTCGTGAGACAGTTTGGTCCCTATCTGCCGTGGGTGTTCGAAGCTTGAGAGGATCTGTCCCTAGTACGAGAGGACCGGGATGGACATACCTCTGGTGGACCTGTCATGACGCCAGTTGTGCAGCAGGGTAGCTATGTATGGAATAGATAACCGCTGAAAGCATCTAAGCGGGAAACTAACCTCAAAACAAGGCTTCGCTGAGGATCGTGGAAGACTACCACGTTGATAGGCCAGGTGTGGAAGTGGGGCGACCCATGAAGCTTACTGGTACTAATAATCCGATCGGCTTGATCGTTTCTCAGCAAAACTCATTCGATTTTCGAATACGACAATGTCTTCTCACAATCGTCTATCCGCCTGGTTGACCCGGTGGCTATGTCGGAGGTTCCCCACCCGATCCCATTCCGAACTCGGTCGTTAAGGCCTCCAGAGCCGATGGTACTTCGTCTCAAGGCGCGGGAGAGTAGGTCGCCGCCGGGTCTACCAGACGGATAGAAGATTGTATTATGGGCTGTCGCCCATCTCTCGAACTGCTCTTCCTCTACACTACCGTTTGCCGCGGGATGGAGCAGCCCGGTAGCTCGTCAGGCTCATAACCTGAAGGTCGCAGGTTCAAATCCTGCTCCCGCACCCAAACTTTCAGAAGCCCGCTTGGATCCGTCCGGCGGGCTTTTGCATGTCTGGCGCGGTGGCGCGCGGGAACCGCCCGGCGAGCCATCGTGGGTGTTGACCCCTGACTCCAGGATCTGAAAGCCCCGCCCGGCGTCGCCGGCGGGGCCTTTTGCCGCTCGGACTGCGGCCGCCGGCCCTCCTCTTACCGCGAGTTCACCCTGCCGCCTCAATCCTGCCTCGTTCCGCTACAAACGTAGCGCGACAAATGTAGCGACGATGCGAGGTGCCGCTGTGATCGAATCCCTGCCGAGACGCGAGCGAGAGGCCTTTGAGGTCCTGTGCCGCCTGGAGGAGGCCACAACGGGTGCCGTACGCGCCGCGATGAGCGGCGACCTCAGCGATTCCGCGGTCCGCACCCTGCTGGCGCGGCTCGAGGCCAAGGGGCTGGTGGGTCGCCGATCAGCCGAGGACGGCTTCGTCTATCGGCCGATGCAGCGCCCGCAGGCGCTGGCGGCCGGGGCGCTGCGGCGGACGGTCGATACTTTCTTCGCGGGCTCCGCGGTGTCGGCGGCGACGGCCCTGCTGGGTCTGACCCAGAAGCTGAAGCCCGAGGAAATCGAGGCGCTGGAACGGGCCATCGAACAGGCGCGGGAGCGGGGGTCGTGAGCGCCGCCCTGATTCTCGCACTGCTCCTCAAGTCCGGTCTGATCGCCGGCGCGGGACTGGTGCTTTCAGCCCTGCTGCATCGGCGTCCCGCCGCTGAGCGGGTCGACATCCTCAGGGCTACGGTCTGCATCCTGATCGCCCTGCCCGGGGTGATGACGCTCGCGCCGGCCTTGCCCGTCGCCCTGCTGCCGGCGGTCGAGGCCGCCGGGGACCTGGCCGTTTCGCCCGTGGTCTGGGCCGGCGCCGTTGAGCCAGTCGAAGGGGTGGCCTTGTCCGGATCAATCCTCTGGCCGTCGGTTGGAGATCTGGCCTTGTGGGCCTGGGCCGTCGGCGCGGTTCTGGTGTCGGGCCGGTTCGCCCTCGGGGTCTGGACCCTGCGTCGCTGGACCCGCGGCGGCCAAAGCGTGAAGGCAGCCGCCTGGACCGCCCCGCTGGACCGCCTCCCGTCCGCCCGTCGTCCGCGGCTGGTGGCGTCCGCTGCGGTCAGTGCGCCGCTGAGCTGGGGCCTTCCGCCGGGTGTGGTGCTAATCGGCCGGGAACAACTGGCCCGACCAGAGACGGCCCGTGCCGTCCTCGCACACGAACTGGCCCATCTGCAGCGCGGCGACTGGGTCTTTCTGATCCTGTCGCGCGTGGCCCTCGGCCTGTTCTGGTTCAACCCGCTGGTCTGGATGGTCCACGCCGCCCTGTCGGCCCGCAGCGAGGAGGCCGCCGACGCCGTCGCCGTCGGCGAGGTCGACCGCCGGACCTATGCCCGCGCCCTGGTCGATCTCGCTTCCGACTTCACCCCGCCCGCTGCCCTCGGGATGGCGGGTCCCGCCGAAACCCTCACCCGAAGGATCGCCTGCATCATGAAGACTTCAGCCCCGCTCCGCCGCCGACCGCTGGCCATGGCCCTGACGGTGGGTGCCCTGATCGGCGTCGCGACCCCGATCGCCGCCCTCGAACTGACGCCCCGTAGCCAGGCCGCGACGCAGGCCCCGCTTGCACCGATCGCGCAGCCTGACCCGGTCGACGCCGTCGATGCGGTGGACGTCGCGGCTCCCGAAGCCCCGGCGGTCTATCCCGTCGATCCGGTCGATGCAGTCGAAGCCGTTGCAGCAGCCGACGCCGTCGCACCGGTCGCCTCGCACGGCGACTGGTACGCGGGCCAGGATGCCTGGGCACCGCCGCCCCCGCCGCCGCTTCCGCCTCTGCCGCCCGCACCGCCGGCTCCGCCAGCGCC
>JAUYAG010000037.1 GCA_030693575.1 Brevundimonas sp.
CTGCGGTGAAACTCCAGCGCGTCTTCGTCGGAGAAGGACTGTTTGTCTGTGAGATCGGCCATGCCCGTTCCTAAGCCGCGGGACGGGCGGGGACAACCGTTGACGCAGCGTCAGATCGCCAGCGTCCCCGTGCGTTCGACCTCGACCGGGCCGGTCATGAAGACGTGGTCGGTCGCCTCGTCCCACTCGATCAACAGTTCGCCGCCGTCCACCCCGACCCTCGCCGTCCGGCCGGTCAGGCCGCGACGCGAGGCGGCGACCAGGGCGGCGCAGGCGCCGGTGCCGCAGGCCTTTGTCAGGCCGGCGCCGCGCTCCCAGACGCGCAGGCGGATCCGGTCGGGCGCGAGGACATGGGCGAAGCCGACGTTGACGCCCTCGGGGAAGCGCGGGTGGTGCTCGATCAGTGAGCCTGTGCCGCGCACGAAGCCGTCGTCGGGCGTATGGTCCATGAAGAAGACGACGTGGGGGTTGCCCATCGAAACCGCGCCGGGCGTGTGCAGGACCGGATCGTCGATGGGGCCGACCTGAAGCTCGATGCCGCGGGTGTCCATCGCCTCATCCAGCGGGATCTGTTCCCAGTCCAGACGGGGTGCCCCCATATCCACCGTGACCCGGCCGTCCAGCGCGCGGCGCGCCGTCGTCAGCCCGCCGAGCGTGTCGATCGACACCTCATCCTTGCCGGTCGACTGCAGCAGCATCCAGCCGACGCAGCGCAGGGCGTTGCCGCAGGTCTCGACTACGCCGCCGTCGGCGTTCCACACCCGCATGAAGGCGTCGGCGGTCTCCGACGGCTCCAGGGCGATCAGCTGGTCGCAGCCCTGGCCCGTCTTGCGGTCGGCGATGGCGCGCGCCTGGTCGGCCGTCGGCGCGAACGGCGTCTCCAGCGCATTGACGACGACGAAGTCGTTGCCGGCGCCGTTCATCTTGACGAAGGGGCGGGTCATTGACGGTCCATATAGCGGTTGGCGGTTCCTTGCGCGAGCAAGCCGCGTTATCGCTGGGTCATGAGTGGAACGAGTCCAGCGCCAGCCCCCGAGCCGGTCCACAAGCAGAATGGCGGTCGGCGTCTACGCGCCAGATTGCGGGCGCTGTACCACGGCTCATCGCCGGTGGCCGTGCGGTTCCGGCTGGCGGTGCTGATCGTCGACCTGGCCATTGTCGCCTTCTTCATCGCCGCGCCCCTGCTGCGCGGCGAAGGGCTGATCTTCTACATCATCGACTATGTCATAGCGGCGATTCTGGCGGCCGATCTGGCGGCGCGGGCCTCGGCCTATTCCAATATCCGTGACTGGTTGAAGAAGCCGATCGTCTGGATGGACCTGTTCATCCTCGCGACCCTGCTGTTCCCCTTCTTCTTCAACCTGGGCTTCCTGCGGGTGGTTCGATTGTGGACCCTGATCCATTCGGACTTCTTCTGGCGCACGGTCGGGCGGCGCTATGACGACACCCGGGTCGAGGATGTGGCCAAGGCGCTGGTGTCGCTGGTCACCTTCGTCTTCGTGGCGACCGGCTTCGTCTACACCAGCTTCATGGGCCGACATGACGGCATCAGCGGCTATCTCGACGCCCTGTATTTCACCGTCACCAGCCTGACCACGACGGGTTATGGCGACATCACCCTGCCGGGGGACTGGGGCCGGATCGTCTCCATCCTGATCATGCTGGGCGGGGTGACCCTGTTCGTGCGGCTGGGTCAGACCCTGTTGCGGCCGAACAAGGTGCGCTTTCCGTGCGACCGGTGCGGCCTGCAGGTGCACGACCCGGACGCGGTGCACTGCAAGGCCTGCGGCCAGATCCTGTGCATTCCCGATGAGGGGGCGTGAAGGGGGTGATTGGTGGTTGGTGGTTGGCCAGCCGCCGTGCGACGGCGCGGACTGCGCCGCCCTTCCGCGGGCAGCGAAGCCGCAGCCACCAATCACCAATCACCAATCACCCCTCAAGATGACAAAGCCGTAACCTCGGCCCGCCCCGCCTTGCCGCAACCCGACCCGCCGTTAAGGTGCCGCCCGAACATCCGTCGGGGACCCTTCCGGTCCCCTGCCGCGCACCGCGCTACTTGAGGGGCCTAACGCACATGATCCGCACCACCGCGCTCGCCGCGCTTTTCGCTTCCACCGCCCTTTGCACGAGCGCCATGGCCCAGACACCCACCCCGCCCAATCCGCCGCTGGCGGAGGGGGCCTTCGCCACCTCGGATGCGACCGACCCCTATGTGTGGCTGGAAGAGGTCGACGGCGAGCGCGCCATGGCCTGGGTCAACGCCCACAACGAGCATTCGCTGGGCGTTCTGCGCGGCGACCCGCGCTATGAGGGCCTGCACGCCCAGGCGCTGGAGATCGTCCAGTCGCGCGACCGCATCCCGTCGCCGGGCTTCAACCACGACGGTACGATCGACAATTTCTGGCAGGACGCCGGGCACGTGCGCGGCATCTGGCGCACGACCACGCTGGACAGCTACCGCACCGAGGCGCCGCAGTGGGAGACCATCCTCGACTTCGACGCCCTGGCCGCGGCCGAGGGCAAGAACTGGGTCTACAAGGGCGCGACCTGCCTGCCGCCGGAGGAGACCCGCTGCCTCGTCTCCCTGTCGGACGGCGGCAAGGACGCCGTGACCATCCGCGAATTCGACCGCACCACCCGCACCTTCGTCGAAGGCGGCTTCGTGCTCGAGGAGTCCAAGGGCGGCGCCTCATGGGTGGACGAGAACACCCTGCTGATCTCGCGCGATTTCGGCCCCGGCACCCTGACCAGCTCGGGCTATCCGATGATCGTCAAGGTCCTGCGGCGCGGCCAGACCATCGACCAGGCGCAGACGGTGTTCACCGGCCAGCCGACCGACGTCTCGGTCTCGGGCTATACCCTGCGCGACGCCGACGGCGTGGTGCAGGCGACCCTGATCAACCGCGGCGTCAGCTTCTATGAAGGCGAGACCCACCGGCTGAACCCGGACGGCACGACGACGAAGCTGGAGCTGCCGGCCAAGTCCAACATCAATGCCCTCGTCCGTGGACAGATGGTCTTCACCACGGATCAGGACTGGACCGCGCCCTCGGGGCAGGAATTCAAGACCGGCGACGTCATTGCCTATGATCTGGCGGCCTGGCTGGCCGACCCGACCGTACGGGCGCAGCTGGTCATCCGCCCCGGTCCGCGCGAGGCCATCGAGGGCATCTCCAACACCCGCAACAAGCTGGTCGTGGCCCTGTACGAAAACGTGCGCGGCTCGGTCTATGTCTATGAGCCTAATCCGTCCGGCGAATGGGCGCGCAGCCGCATGGACCTGCCGCAGAACGTCTCGGTCGGCGTGGGTTCGGCCAGCGAGCGCGACGACCAGATCTTCGTCAGCGTCACCGGCTATCTGAATCCGTCCAGCCTGTTCCTCGCCGATGCGGCGACGGGTGAGGCGGACCTGACCAAATCCCTGCCGGCCAAATTCAATGCCGAGGGCATGACGGTCGACCAGTTCGAGGCCCGCAGCGCCGACGGCACCATGATCCCCTATTTCGTCGTGCATCGCGGCGACATGGCCATGGACGGGTCGAACGCGACCCTGCTGTACGGCTATGGCGGCTTCCAGTCGTCGCTGCTGCCCGGCTATTCGGCCACAGTCGGCAAGCTGTGGCTCGAGCGGGGCGGGGTCTATGTCATCGCCAATACGCGTGGCGGCGGCGAGTTCGGTCCCAACTGGCACCAGGCGGCGCTGCAGGAAAACCGGCAGCGGGCGCACGAGGACTATCAGGCCGTGGCCATGGACCTGATCGCGCGCGGCGTCACCAGTCAGCCGAAACTCGGCATCATGGGCGGCTCGCAGGGCGGGCTGTTCATGGGGGCGATGCTGACCCAGCGCCCGGACCTGATCAATGCGGCCGTGATCCAGGTGCCGCTGTTCGACATGCTGCGCTTCCACCGCCTGCTGGCCGGGGCCAGCTGGATCGCCGAATACGGCAATCCGGACATTCCGGAGGAACGGGCCTGGATCCAGCAGTATTCGCCCTACCAGAACCTGCGCGCCGGCCAGCCCTATCCCGAGGTCTTCATCCACACCTCGACCAAGGACGACCGCGTCCATCCGGGCCACGCCCGCAAGGCGGCGGCGCGGCTGGAGGAGCTGGGCTATCCGGTGCTGTTCTATGAGAACACGGACGGCGGCCACGCGGCGGGGGCCAATCTGCGCGAGACCGCCCGGCGGCTGGCGCTGGAATACACCTATCTGACGCGGCGGCTGATGGACGCCCCGGCGGCGGAATAGGACGTCCTCCGGCGGCGGAGGGTTTCAATGTGCGGAGTTTTGCGATGAACCGATTGATCCTGTCCGCCGCCCTCCCGGCGCTGATGCTCGCGGCCTGTGCGGGCGGGCCGCAGCCGATCGACCTCGACATGTCGACCATGCCGCCGCCGCCGCGCGTCATGGCGCAGGCCGTCGCGCCGCCGCACATGCCGGCGGACCTGACGCCCGCGGGCGTCCGCGCCGCCGACGACCATCTGGCGCTGGAGGAGGTCAACGGGACCGAGGCCATGGCTTTCGTGGCGCAGTCCAACCAGCGCGCGCTGGCCGCCCTGACCGGCGACCGCCGCTACGAGACCTTCCGCCAGCAGGCGGAGGCGATCCTGACCGCCACCGACCGCATCCCCGGCCCCAGCTTCCTTGGCGAGGGCATCGGAAACTTCTGGCAGGACGCGGCCAATCCGAAGGGGATCTGGCGGCGGACGACGCTGGACTCCTACCGCTCGTCCAATACCCGGTGGGAGACCCTGCTCGACATCGACGCCCTGTCCCGCGCCGAGGGCCGTGACTGGGTCTGGAAGGGCGCCGACTGTCTGGCCCCGGACGAAACCCGCTGCCTGATCAGCCTGTCTGACGGCGGCAAGGACGCGGTGGTGGTGCTGGAGTTCGACACCTCCACGGGCCGGTGGGTCGAGGACGGCTTCATCCTGCCCGAGGGCAAGCACCGGCTGGAATGGCTGGACCGCGACACGCTGCTGGTGGCGACCGACTTCGGTGCGGGGACCCTGACCGAGAGCGGCTATCCCTTCATCGTCAAGTCGCTGATGCGCGGCCAGACCCTGGCGCAGGCGACCGAAGTCTATCGCGGCGACATCGGGGACGGCGGGTATGGGGTCAGCCCGAGCGTCTATCGCGACCGGGCGGGCGCGGTGCTGGCGGTGCTGATCAGCCGCCCGCTCGACACCTTCCGCTCGGAGACCTGGGAACTGGTCGACGGTCGTCCGGTGAAACTCAACCTGCCGGAACGGGTCAGCGTCTATGGCGTCCAGGGGGGGTCATTCATCCTGTCGCCGGATGAGGACTGGGCGCGGCCCGGGCGGTCGCACAAGGCCGGGTCCCTGCTGGCGATCTGCATCCCCTGCGTCCGTCCCACGGACGGTCCGGTGGTGATCTCCAACCAGGCTGACACCATCTTCGAGCCGACCGACCGCCAGTCGATCGGCGGCGTCCGGGTCATGCAGGACCGGGTCGTGGTGGCCATCTCGGACAATGTCGTCGGGCGTCTGGCCGTGTTCCACAATCGCGGCGAATTCGGCTGGCCGCGCACCGATATCGCCGTGCCTGACAACAGCGCGGTGGGGCTGGGCGACAGCTCGAAGGCCCGGGGGCAGGTCTTCCTCTCGACCCAGGGCTTCCTGACGCCGCCCACGCTCAGCGTCGCCGATGTTTCAACCGCGGCCCTGACAGAGCTCCGGTCGTCCCCCGCCAAGTTTGACGCTTCGACCCACGTCACCGAACAGTTCGAGGCCCGGTCTTCCGACGGGACCATGATCCCCTATTTCGTCACCCGGCCGCGCGACATGGCGATGGACGGATCGGCGCCGACCATCCTGTTCGGCTACGGCGGTTTCCAGGTCTCGTTCCCGCCCGCCTACAAGCCCGAGATGGGCAGGCTGTGGCTCGAGAACGGCGGCGTCTTCGTCCAGGCCAACATCCGCGGCGGCGGCGAGTTCGGGCCGGAGTGGCACCAGGCGGTGCTGAACGAGAACCGCCAGCTGGCCTTCGATGATTTCGCAGCGGTGGCGGCGGACCTGCACCGGCGGGGGATCAGCTCGCCGCGCCGCACCGGCATCTATGGCCGGTCGAACGGCGGGGTCCTGACCTCGGTGTCGATCACCCAGCACCCGGAGCTGTTCCATGCGGCGGTGATCGAGAGCCCGCTGATCGACATGCTGCGCTATCCCGAACTGCCCGCCGGGGCTTCGTGGATCGGCGAGTACGGCGACCCCCGAATCCCCGAGGAAGCCGCCTGGATCGCCCGCTATTCGGCCTATCAACAGCTTCGTCCGGGCGCGCACTATCCGCGCGTCTACATCACCACCAACACCCGCGA
>JAUYAG010000041.1 GCA_030693575.1 Brevundimonas sp.
TCCATTTGCCGGCGATCAGATTGACCATATAGCCCCCATAGGAGGCGCCGAGGGCGCAGGCCCGATCGCCGTCGATGAAAGCGTTGGACGCCAGGGCATGCGCCCACCCGTTCTGCAGGTCTTCGAGCGGCCGGTCTCCCCAATGGTCATTGATGGCGTCCGTAAACGCCTGGCCGAAGCCCGGCGAGCCATGGAAATTGACCATCACCACCGCATAACCCGCCCCGGTGTAGGTCTGCGGGTTCCAGCGATAGCTCCAGCCGTCAGTCCAGGGCGATTTGGGTCCGCCGTGGATCAGATAGACCGCCGGATAGCGCCGGCCCTCGACATAGCCGGCGGGTTTGAACACCCAGCCCTGCACCGCCTCGCCGTTCCAGCCCGCGAAGGTGAAGGTCTCGCCCTCGGGCAGGTCGGTCCCGGCCAGGGCGGCGGCGTTGTGGTCGGTCAGGGCGCGCGGCGCCTCGCCCGAGGCATCGACGATCTGCGCCGGGCCGCCGAAGCCTTCCTGCGACAGGATCAGCCGCCCCCCGGCCTCATCGAAGGCCGAGACCGTGCCTGCGTCGGTGACGGCGCGGACGGCGCCCGTGCGCGCGTCGATCTCGAACAGCTTCTGCTGGCCGTTCTCGGCGGCCGTGGCGTAGAGGGCGCGCCCGTCCGAGCGCCAGCGCAGGCCGCCGGGACCGCGGTCCCAGCCGGCCGTCAGCGCCCGCGCGCCGGAGCCGTCGACGTTGCCGACCATGATCACGGCCTGGTCGCCGAAGACGTTCTCGCGACCGCCCGCCAGCCAGGCCAGCTGGCGTCCGTTCGGCGAGAAGACCGGATTGGTGTCGGGCGCCGGGTTGCCGTCCGTCAGATTGACCGGCGGCCCGCCGTCCATCGAGGCGCTGTAGAGGTCGAGATCGTTGGTGAAGGCCTCGGTCCGGCCCTGCATCTGGGTCTGGAAGACGATGCGGCGGCTGTCCGGCGAGATGACGAACTCGCCGTCGTCACCGAGCGGCCGCGACGGCGTATCGCCGTCGACCCCGCGCATCAGGTCGCGCGCCTCGCCCGCCGCCAGACCCGAGGCGTTCAGGGGCAGGGCGAACAGATGGTTGCGGCGGCCGTCGTTCCAGCTGTCCCACGGGCGCAGCGGCAGGCGGTCATAGGTCCGCACGGTCGAGACCGAGGCGGCTTGCGCCCTCACCCGGTCGCGGGTGCAGGCGAGGTCGGGGCAGTCGACGAACACCGCCAGGGCGACGACCAGCGAGCGCCCGTCGGGCGCCAGGCGGAAGGCGGTGACGTCGACCGGCAGGGTGGTCACCTGCACCGCCGCCTGCCCCTCGCGGTCCATCCGCCAGACCTGGCTGGAGCCGCCGCGCGACGAGAGGAAATAGATCGACTGGCCGTCCGGTGCCCAGCGCGCGCTGGACACGCCGCCATCGGAGGCCGCCAGCCGTCGCGGCGGACCGTCCGGATCGATCACCCAGGCCGAGCTGACGCCGCGGTTGCCGACCCAGTCGGTGGCGCGGACGGTGTAGAGGATGCGACGACCGTCGGGCGACAGGCGCGGATCGGCGACGCGCTCCATCATGGCCAGCTGGTCGGGGCTGAGGCCGCCGGCCGCGGTCGGGGCGACCACCGGGCCGTCTCCGGCGGGTGCCGTCCGGGCCGCGGCCGCGCCGCTCATCGCCAGCACCAGCGTCGCGGCGCCGGCCAGAAGTCCCATCCGCATCATCATCCGCCCCATCCCCTGCTGCGACGTCAGACTTAACACGGCGTCCGCCCCCGCCAAGCCGCTTGCCGAGCGCGCCGCAAGCGGCGACAACCGGGGCGAATGACCGAGATCGTCGCCCCCCCGCCGACCCGCCCGGATCCGCACATCTGCGACGTGCTGATCGCCGAGCGCGCGCCGCGTCTGACCCGATCCGTCTTCTGGCCGGTGATCCGGCCGGTACTCTACAAACTGCTCAACTATCGGGCCGCGGTCCGGATGGCCGACGCCGTCAAGCCGCTGACCGGGGCGGAGGCGCTCGACTATATGAGCGACCTGATGGACCTGCGGGTTGCGGTCCTGAATCCCGAGCGGATTCCGGCCAGCGGGCGCTGCATCGTCGTGGCCAACCATCCGACCGGGATCGCCGACGGGATCGCCGTGTTCGACGCCGTAAGGGCGCGGCGGGCCGACGCGATCTTCTTCGCCAACGCCGATGCGCTCAGGGTCTCGCCACGCCTGGGCGAGGCCGTCATTCCGGTCGAATGGGTGGTGGCCAAGCGCAACCGCGAAAAGACCCGCGCCACCCTGGCGGCGGCCAGGGAGGCGTTCGAGGCCGATCGCTGTGTGGTCCTGTTCCCGGCCGGCCGGCTGTCGCGGGTCGCAAAGGACGGCTCCCTGACCGATCCGGAGTGGGCCCCGACGGCGGCGTCGCTGGCGCGCAAATACGACGCCCCCGTCGTGCCGATCCATGTCGCGGGTCCCGATTCGACCCTGTTCCACCTGTTCGACCGGGTGTCGCAGGA
Source organism: Brevundimonas sp. (assembly GCA_030693575.1). Classification (GTDB taxonomy): domain Bacteria; phylum Pseudomonadota; class Alphaproteobacteria; order Caulobacterales; family Caulobacteraceae; genus Brevundimonas. The sequence goes on from JAUYAG010000041.1 coordinate 2,497, forward strand.
GCTGCGCGACATCACCCTGTTCCACGAACTGCTGAACAAGAAGCGCAAGGCGTTCCAGTTGAAGGTCGGCAAGCCGATCGCGCCCTCGCGGCTCGACATCGACACGGCCAAGGCGACCTACGGGCTCAAGGCCTTCACCGAACGGGTCCTGCCCAGCCAGCCGGACGCTGATTTCGCATGAGTGGGACACGCGACTGGGTGTTGGCCGATGCCGAAGCCACGACCCGTCTGGGTGCCGCCATCGCGCCGCGTCTTGAGCCGGGCGAGACGGTGCTGCTGTACGGCCCGCTCGGCATGGGCAAGTCCACTTTGGCGCGCGGCCTGATCCGCGCCATGACCCGGCCCGACGAGGATGTGCCCTCGCCGACCTTCACTCTCGTGCAGTTCTATGACAGCGCGCCGCCGGTGGCCCATTTCGACCTCTACCGCCTGACCCGCCCCGGGGAGGCGGCCGAGATCGGGCTGGACGAGGCGCTCGACGAGGGTTGCGCCGTGATTGAATGGCCCGAACGGCTGGGCGACGATCCCGCGGCCTGGCTGGGGCCGGACCGGCTGACCGTGACCCTGGCCGAACAGGGCAGCGGAAGGCATGCGACCGTTTCTGGCGTAGGGGCGTGGGAAGCCAAGGTGAAGGAACTGCATGTCTGACCGTGAGCTTCAACGCCTCGACTTCCTGAAGACCGCCGGCCTCGCCGACGCCGTGCGCGTCCCGCTGGCCGGCGACGCCTCGACGCGCCGCTATGAGCGGCTGACCACGGCCGACGGCCGCAAGCTGATCCTGATGGACCAGGCGCCGGCCGAGGAGAGCGCTGTCGCGCCGGAGGACGCCGACGCCGAACAGCGCCGGGCCCTGGGCTACAATGCCGAGGCACGGCTGGCCGGGGGCTCGGTCGCCGCCTTTGTCGCCATCGCCGGCTGGCTGCGCGAACGCGGCCTGTCGACCCCCGCCATCGGCGCGCGCGACACGGCAGCCGGACTGGCTGTGCTTGAGGATCTGGGCGACGACGTGTTTGCGTCCCATGACCGGGACTTGCAGACGATCTACGGTGCGGCGGTCGACGCCCTGGCCGGATTGCACGAGGCGACGCCGCCACGCGTGATCGAGGCGGACGGCGAGCGCTGGCCGCTGCACCGCTATGACGCCCTCGCCTATCAGGCGGGGCTGGACCCCTTCCTGGAGTGGTGGCCGGCCTTCGCGGGACTGCCCGCTCCCTCGGAGGAGGCGCGGGCCGAATGGTCGTCGCTCTGGGCGCCGGTGATCGCCCTGGGCGAGGCCGCGACGCCGGTCTTCGTACACCGCGACTATCACGCCGAAAACCTGCTGTGGCTGCCCGACCGGTCGGGACTGGCGCGGGTCGGGATGATCGATTTCCAGGACGCGGTCAGCGGCCATCCGGCCTGGGACCTGCTGCACCTGCTGCAGGACGCGCGCCGCGACGTCGCGCCCGAACTGGAGACGGCCATGCTGGACCGCTATCTGGCGGCGCGCGGGCCGGCGCTTGACCGGGAGACCTTCCTGCACGACTACCGGGCGCTCGCCGCCCTGAACGCGGCCCGCATTCTCGGCCGGGTCTTTGCCCGGCAGGAGGTGCTGTTCCGGCGCGACCGCTACACGGCCTTCATGCCGCGCACCTGGCGGCATCTGGAACGCGATCTCGAGATCGGCGGCCTGCACGGCCTGAAGCAATGGTTCGACCGCCACGTCCCGGCGGAAAACCGGGTCGCGGAGAACCGGTCGTGACGGCTCCCACCACCGCCCCAAGGACGGCGATGGTCCTCGCCGCCGGCCTCGGCACCCGGATGCGGCCCCTGACCGACGACCGGCCCAAGGCCCTGGTCGAGGTGGGCGGGGCGGCCCTGATCGACCATGTGCTTCGCCGTCTGGGCGAGTCCGGCGTCGAGCGCGCCGTCGTCAATGTCCACTGGTTCGCCGAGCGGCTGGAATCACATCTGGCAGGGCGGGCGGACGGCCCCGAAATCCTCATCTCCGACGAGCGGGCCGAACTGCTGGAAACGGGCGGGGGCCTGAAGAAGGCGGCATCGCTGCTGGGGTCCGACCCGGTCTTCGTGGCCAATATCGACAGCGTCTGGACCGACAACAGTGCGCCGGGCGACAGCGCCCTGAATCAACTCGCGCGGCTGTGGAATCCGTCAATCATGGATGCGGCCCTTCTTCTCGCGCGGCGCGAAGGCTCGATCGGCTTCGAGGGCGGCGGGGATTTCTTCCTCGCCGACGACGGCCGGCTGACCTTCCGCGGCGACGCCCCTGAGGCACCCTTCGCCTATATGGGCGTCCACATCTGCCGGCCCGACTATGTCGCGGACGGCCCGGCAGGCCCCTTCTCGCTCAGCGGATTCTGGCGCCGGTCGGCGGCGGCGGGGCGGCTGTACGGCTGCGTGCTGGACGGCGACTGGATGCACGTCGGCGACCCCGGGGCCCGCGACGCGGCCGAACTGAAACTGGCCGGGACATGACTGCCCGCTTCGATCCATTCCAGCCGGCCGGCCCACGCTGGTATGCGATCGAGGCGCGCCGCCCCTTCCTCGAGGATCTCGCCGCCGGCGTGCTCGACTGGCTCGGCGACCATCCGCCCGAAGCCCTGTCCGACGCCGTCATCCTGCTGCCCAACCGCCGGGCCGCGCGGGCCTTCACGTCTGCCCTGACCCGACAGGCCGGCGGGCGGGCCATCCTGCTGCCGCAGGTCCGGCCGCTGGGCGATCTGGAAGAGGACGAACCGCCCTTCGCGCCGGGCGAGCTCGGCCTCGACCTGCCGCCGGCCATCGCCCCCCTGACCCGCCGGTTCGAGATGGCGCGGATGATCGTCGAGGATTTCCGTCCCGGCCTGTCCCCCCTGCGCGCGCTGGAGATGGCGGACGCCCTCGGCGGCTTCCTCGATTCCTGCCAGCTGGAAGAGATCGGGGACCTGCAGAAGATCGCGACCCTCGTCGAGGGCGATCTCGCCGAACACTGGCGCGAGTCCGCCGAATTCCTCGCCCTGGCCGTCGAGGCCTGGCCGAAGCGTCTGGAGGCCATGGGCCTGGTCGATCCGGCCTGGCGCCGCGCCCGCCTGCTGCGCCTGCTGGCCACGGCCTGGACCGAGCG
>JAUYAG010000158.1 GCA_030693575.1 Brevundimonas sp.
CCGGCCAGATGAACTTGCCGTCCTCGTTCTTGCGGAACCAGTTGACGAAGTAGAGGCGCGGCAGTTTGGAGGCGTCCGTCAGGCCGCCCATCGACAGCCAGTGGGCGAAGTAGTCGCCCATGGTGTAGCCACAGAAGGGCAGCATCGCGAACGGGTCGCGGCGCAGCTCGCCGACCTTGTTCTCGGCGGCGGCGGTGCCTTCCGAGGCGACCGTCGAGCCCATGAAGACGCCGTGCTCCCAGTCGAAGGCCTCGGTGACCAGCGGCACGGCGCTGGCGCGGCGGCCGCCGAACAGGATGGCGTCGATCGGCACGCCCCTGGGGTCCTCCCACTCGGGCGCGATGGTCGGGCATTGCGAGGCCGGGGCGGCGAAACGGGCGTTCGCGTGGGCGGCGGGCTCGCCCGAGGCCGGGTCGTGAGGCACGCCCTTCCAGTTGGTCATCCCTTCGGGGGCGACCTTCGACAGGCCTTCCCACCAGACGTCATTGTCGGCGGTCAGGGCCGTGTTGGTGAAGACGGTGTTGGAGCCCATCGTCGCCAGGGCGTTCTGGTTGGTGTTCCGGCTAGTGCCGGGGGCGACGCCGAAGAAGCCGGCTTCCGGGTTCACGGCGTACAGACGGCCGTCGTCGCCAAAGCGCATCCAGGCGATGTCGTCGCCGATCGTCTCGGCCGTCCAGCCGGGGATCGTCGGCTGCAGCATGGCGAGGTTGGTCTTGCCGCAGGCCGAGGGGAAGGCGGCGGCGACGTATTTGGCGCGGCCCGCCGGATCGGTCAGCTTGAGGATCAGCATATGCTCGGCCAGCCAGCCCTCGTCGCGGGCCATGACCGAGGCGATGCGCAGGGCGTAGCATTTCTTGCCCAGCAGGGCGTTGCCGCCATAGCCCGAGCCATAGGACCAGATCTCGCGGGTCTCGGGATAGTGGACGATCCACTTGTCCTCATTGCAGGGCCACGGCACGTCCGCCTGCCCCTCGGCCAACGGCGCGCCGAGCGTGTGGACGGCGGGCACGAAGACCCCGTCCTCGCCCATCAGGTCCAGCACCGGCTGGCCCATGCGGGTCATGATGCCCATCGAGATGGCGACATAGCCGCTGTCGGTGATCTCGACGCCGAGGGCGCTGAGCTCGGAGCCCAGCGGGCCCATGGAGAAGGGCACGACATACATGGTGCGGCCGGCCATGCAGCCGTCGAACAAACCGTTCAGCCGCGCCCGCATCTCGACCGGATCGGCCCAGTTGTTGGTCGGGCCGGAGTCGATCTCATTGGCCGAGCAGATGAAGGTCCGGCTCTCGACGCGGGCGACGTCCTTGGGGTCCGAGGCGGCGTAGTAGCAGCCCGGACGCTTCGTCTGATCCAGTTCGCGCAGCGTGCCCTTGCCGATCAGATCGGCCACGATGGCGGCCTTTTCGGCTTCCGAGCCGTCGCACCAGTGGACCCGCGCCGGCCTGGTCAGGGCGGTGATCTGCTCGACCCAGGCGACGAGGCCGGCGTGTTTGGTGGGGGCCGGGTAAAGGCCCTGGATGGCGGATGCGGTCACGATCACTCTCCTGAACGTCGCCCGGCGATCTGCGCCGCCGTGGCTCTCCCTTGCGCGGATCATCACGCAATGTTTCAGCGGGAATGACACCGATGCGGACGCGGCGTCAACCGATGCACGTTTCAACCTCTCGCGAGCGGGACGCCCGGCGAGGCCTGCATAATTCCGGTCGCGGACAGGCGCGGCGCGGGGTATCGGGGCGGCCATGCAGACGATGGACCCGCTCGCCGCCACGCCGCAAGGCGCCCTCGCCTCGCCCGCCGTGGCACGGAATACGGGGCCGATCCTCGAGGTCCTGAGGGCCCATATGCCGGCCCTTGGGCGGGTGCTGGAGATCGCCGCGGGGTCGGGCGAGCACGCCGTGGCCTTCGCGGGTGCCCTGCCCGCTCTCGACTGGACGCCCAGCGATCCGTCGGCGGACGCGCGGGCCAGCATCGCGGCCTGGGCCGGGGCGGCCGGCCTGCCGAACCTGCGGCCCCCACTTGGGCTGGACGTGCTGGACGCCGCGACCTGGCCGGAAGGGCCGCTGCAGGCGGTGGTCTGCATCAACATGGTCCACATCAGCCCGTGGGCCGCGACCGAGGGCCTGATGGCTCTGGCGGGAAGCCGGCTGGCGACCGGGGGCCTGCTGGTCCTGTATGGACCGTACCGGGAGGCGGACGTTCCGCTGGCCGCCTCGAACGCGGCGTTCGATGAGAGCCTGAGGGCGCGCGATCCCGCGTGGGGGCTGAGGGACCGGGACGCGGTGGCGGCGGTGGCGAAGGCCGGGGGGCTGGCGCTCACCCGGCGGATCGAGATGCCGGCGAACAACCTCATCCTGCTGTTCCGGCGGGTCTGAGCCGCCCTTGCGCTTCCCTCGGGGATGTGGCGGCATCGGTCCAAAGCCTGGCCGAACCGGATCGAAAGCACTGACATGAAACGTCTCCTCCTTGGTTTGGCCGTTCTGGCCCTGGCCGCCCCGGCTGGGGCCCAGACGCCGCCAGCGCCGGCGCCGGCCGCTGCGACGCCCGCTCCGCCCTATGGCGCGCCGATCGGACTGGAGGCGGCGCAGGCGCTGGTCGATCGGGCGGTCGAGGCCGGGCGGGCGCGCGGCTTCCGTCTGGCCATCGCCGTGGTCGAGCCGTCGGGAGAACTGGTCGCCTTCGGGCGGATGGACGACGTCCAGTACGGCTCGATCAATGTCGCCCAGGCCAAGGCCCGGTCCGCGGCCCGGTTCCGGGCTTCTTCCGCCTCGGCCGAAGAGCGCCTGGCCGCCGGGCGCATCGCCCTGCTGGCCATTGACGGGATCATGCCGGTCGCCGGTGGCGTGCCGATCGTGGTCGACGGCCGGGTGGTCGGGGCCATCGGCGTCTCGGGCGCATCATCGGCGCAGGATGACGAGGTCGCGCGAGCGGCCATCGCCGCCGTCCTCGGCGGCTGATCGGCGGCTGGACCCGGCGCCGCCCTGCGGCTACGGACCCGCATGGCGTTTTCCAAGACTTATGACGGCGACGAGCCGGTCCGGATCAACAAATGGCTGGGCCAGAGCGGCGTCTGCTCGCGGCGCGAGGCGGACGCCCTGATCGCCGACGGCCTGGTCTCGGTCGACGGCGAGGTCGTGGCCGACGCCGGCCGCAAGCTGGAGCCGGGCCAGACCCTGACCCTGAGCGACCGGGCCACCGCCCAGCTGGCCGAGGGCGTGACCATCGTGATGCACAAGCCGCTGGGCTATGTCTCGGGCCAGCCGGAGCCGAACAAGCTGCCCGCGGTCCGGCTGGTCACCGACAACAACCGCGTCGGCGAAGGCGTGACGCCCGCGGACGAGGTCTCCCTGCCCCCGATCGGGCGGCTGGACGAGGATTCGCGGGGCCTGCTGCTGCTGTCCTCGGACGGGGTGGTGGCCAAGGCGGTGATCGGGCCGGAGTCCGACCTGGACAAGGAATATCTGGTCCGGGTGACGGGCGACATCACCGAGAAGAAGCTGAAGATCCTGCGTCACGGCCTGATGCTGGACGGCCGTCAGCTGAAGCCCGCCTATGTCAGCAGGATGGAATCCTTCCGGCTGAAATTCATCCTGCGCGAGGGCCGCAACCGGCAGATCCGGCGGATGTGCGAGATGGTCGATCTCGAGGTTGTGGATTTGATCCGTGTACGGATCGGGCCACTGAAGCTGGACAATCTGCCCGAGGGCAAATGGCGGATGCTGACCCCGGAAGAGCGGACGGCGCTGGTCGGCTGAAGGGTCGAAAGGGTACGGTTTCGCGCCGAAAATTGCGGACCGGATTTCGGGACTCAGGTCGCCGCGGGTCGAAGGGCGTGCGCCGGGTCCTGGGCGGACGCGGCGGGGGTGAGGAAGACTGTCAAAGACCGGCCCGGCGGGCATTTGACCAGTATGCACGCGCCTGCGTCAGTTATGGTCGCAGGGGCCGGCGCGCCGTCGGCCGGAGGGTCGGAACGGCGCCTTCGAGGGTCGTGAGGGGCGAGATTATACGGGGCGGGAAGACACTGTTTTCAGCCCGCCCTCAGGCCGGGACACAGGTCAGCCGGATCGCCTCGCCGCCGATCCGCTCATGCGCCGTGACGCGGAGCGGTGGCCGGGCTCCGGCGAAGAAGGGGGCCCCCTGCCCCAGCACGACCGGGTGGATGTAGAGCCGGTATTCGTCGATCAGGCCGAGGTCGGTCAGGCTCTGCGCCAGAACCGGCCCGCCGACGTGAATCTCGCCGTCGAGGTCTTCCTTCAGGCGGCGGACCGCCCCCTCCACGTCATCGGCGATCAGGGTGGCGTTGGGGCCGACCGAGGTCAGGGTGCGGGACACGACCCATTTGCGCTCGTTGCGCCAGGCGTCCGCGAACGCACGATGATCGTCGGTCCACGCGGGATCGTCCTGCTCCCAGTAGCGCATGATCTCATAGAGCTTGCGGCCGTAGATCTGGCCGGTCGCGGTGCGCACCACCTCGATCCAGTGCCGGAAGAGCGCCGGATCGGGCGCGAATTTGTCGTGGTCGACATAGCCGTCCAGCGAGACATTCATATCGAAGACGAGGCGGGCCATGCGACTATTCTGCGGGCTGGAATGCGGGCTGGCCAGCGGGATATCCGGCAGCCCGTTCTGCTGCCGAACGATCTGGAGCGCGCACGGGGTGTGTTCGTGTTGCGCTGGCCCGGTGTTTCGCGACGGCCACGGTGCGCGACGGCCAGACAATCGCCGATAGCCCTCGGACGAGCGACCTCGTAAAGATCGGTCATGCCTTTCAACGCCGACACGATTGACGCCGCCTTCGTGCGCACGGTGCTCGCCGCCTCCAACGACTGCATCAAACTGCTCAACCTCGACGGCGACCTGACCTTCATGAGCGAGGGCGGGCAGAGGGTGATGGAGGTCAGCGACTTCAACCAGTTGCGCGGCTGTCCCTGGTCGTCCTTCTGGGAGGGCGACAGCCATGCGGAGGCCGCCCGGGCGGTGGCCGAGGCGCGGGCCGGGCGCAACTACCGCTTCCAGGGGCCGGCCAATACCGCCAAGGGCAATCCGCGCTGGTGGGACGTGCAGGTGACGCCCGTGTTCGGCGCCGACGGCAAGCCCGAGAGCCTGTTGTCGGTGTCGCGCGACATCACCGAGCTGAAGCGGGCCGAGGAGCAGCAGCGGCTGCTGGCGCTGGAGATGAACCACCGGATCAAGAATGTGCTGGCCATGGTCCAGGCGATCGCCAGCCAGACCTTCCGCGCGACCTCCGACCCGGTCGAGGCGCGCGCCGCCTTCCTCAACCGGCTGGGCGCGCTGGGCTCCGCCCAGGATGTGCTGACCCAGACCACCCTGACCGGCGCGCGCATGGCCGATGTGGTGGCCGAGGCCTTCCGTCCGCACGGGCGCGAGGGTCAGGTGACGATGTCAGGCCCCGACGTCGACCTGGCCCCGCGCTGCGCCCTGGCGCTGTCGCTGGCCCTGCACGAACTGACCACCAATGCGATCAAATACGGGGCCCTGTCGGCCGACGGCGGACGGGTGGCGGTAAGCTGGTCCCTGACCCCCGGCGAGACGGACACGGTCTTCGTCCTGTCCTGGACCGAAAGCGGCGGCCCACCCGTGGCCCCGCCGACCCGCACGGGCTTCGGCACGGGCATGATCCAGCGGGCCCTGTCCGGCTATGTCGGCGGGGCGACGACCCTGACCTATGAGCCGTCGGGTGTGGTGTTCACGCTGACGACGACCCTGGCGGCGCTGACGGCGGATGTGATGTGAGGTCGCCGTAAAGGTCGACCCAGTGCGGGTTCTGCTCTTCAATCAGGGCGAACTTCCAGGACCGCAGCCAGCGCTTGATGCTTTTTTCTCGCCGGATCGCCTGATCGACGTAGCGATGGTGCTCGTACCAGACCAGACGATCGGTCCCCCGCTCGCGGCTGTAGCCGTCGATCTGGCCGTGCTTGTGCTCGCCAATCCGCCGGATCAGATCGTTGGTCATGCCGACATAGAGCCAGCCGCAGGGACCGCTGGCGACGATATAGACCCAGTAGCTATGGTTGCTCATGGGCACCCCCATTTTCAAACAACCTATAGCCGTTGTCGTCAGTTCGTAAAAGTCGCACCACTCCTCTTGTCATCCCGGCCGACGCGAAGCGGAGAGCCGGGACGGGACGGTCCCGACAATGCCTCACTTCCGGACAGCCCGCTTGGGCTGAGCCGGAAGAAGGGCGGCGACCGAAGGGTCTGTGTGAAGAGGCACCGCCGGGGTCACTTCAACCCGTCTCCCGGCTCAGCCCAAGCGGGCTGTCCGGGAGGCATGAAGGGGATGGCGCGTGCCGTCCCGGCTCTCCGCTTCGCGGCGGCCGGGATGACAAGGTGGGCCAATCCCCGCCACCCAGGCATGAAAACGCCGCTACCTTGTCATCCCGGAAGCGCCGCAGGCGCTATCCGGGACGTCGGGGATATCCAGGCAGATCACCCGCGCCCGCTTCAGCTGGGCCCTGAAGCGGCGCTGGAGCCTGGCGCGGTGGGCGCGCTCCATGACGAAGATGACGTCGGCCCATTCCACCTTCGTCATCCCGGACTTGATCCGGGATCGGCGGAGCACTGTTCCTCCGCATCGGGCGCCAGGCCGGCGGAGGCGGTCTCGACGCCGGGCCGGGACGCGAACACCTGCTCGGCCGTGGGGGAGCGGAGGCGGTTACGGGAACAGAGGAAGAGGAGATTGGTCAGGCGCGCTCCTACAGCGGTATATTATCGTGCTTCTTCCACGGGTTTTCCTGCTGCTTGTTCTTCAGCGTCCGTAGCGCCCGGATCAGCCGGCGCCGCGTCCCGTGCGGCATGATCACGTCGTCGATATAGCCGAGGCCCGCCGCCACGAAGGGGTTGGCGAATTTGTCCTTGTACTCGGCCTCGCGCGCCGCCAGCGCCTCGGGGTCGCCGGCCTCCTTGCGGAAGATGATCTCGACCGCGCCCTTGGCCCCCATGACGGCGATCTCGGCCGAGGGCCAGGCGTAGTTGACGTCGCCGCGCAGGTGTTTGGAGCTCATCACGTCATAGGCGCCGCCATAGGCCTTGCGGGTGATGACGGTCAGCTTGGGCACGGTGGCCTCGGCATAGGCGAACAGCAGTTTGGCCCCGTGTTTGATCAGGCCGCCGTACTCCTGACGCGTGCCGGGCATGAAGCCGGGGACGTCGACGAAGGTCACCAGCGGGATGTCGAAGGCGTCGCAGAAGCGGACGAAGCGCGCGGCCTTGCGGCTGGAATCGATGTCGAGGACGCCGGCCAGCACCTGGGGCTGGTTGGCGACGACGCCGACGGTCTGGCCGTCGAGGCGGCCGAAGCCGGTGACGATGTTCTTCGCGAAATCGGGGCCGATCTCGAAGAACTCCGCCTCGTCGACCGTCTTCAGGATCAGTTCCTTGATGTCATAGGGCTGGTTCGGATTGGCCGGGACCAAGGTGTCGAGGCTGGCCTCGTCGCGCTCGGGGTCGTCATAGGAGTCGCGGACCGGGGGCTTTTCGCGGTTCGACAGGGGCAGGAAGCCGATCAGGCGGCGGACCTCGCTGAGGGCCTCCAGATCGTTCTCGAAGGCACCGTCGGCGACGCCGGACTTCTGCGAATGGACGCGGGCGCCGCCGAGGTCCTCGTGGGTGACCACCTCATTGGTGACCGTCTTCACCACATCGGGGCCGGTCACGTACATGTAGCTCGTGTCCTTCACCATGAAGATGAAGTCGGTGATGGCGGGGGAATAGACGTCGCCGCCGGCGCAGGGGCCCATGATGACGCTGATCTGGGGGATGACGCCCGAGGCCAGGGTGTTCTGGAGGAAGATGTCGGCATAGCCGGCCAGGGCCTCGACCCCCTCCTGGATGCGGGCGCCGCCGGCGTCGAACAGGCCGATGATCGGGGCGCCATTGGTCAGGGCCATGGTCTGGATCTTGACGATCTTGGCCGCATGCGCGCCCGAAAGGGAACCGCCGAAGACGGTGAAATCCTTGGAGAAGACATAGACCAGACGGCCGCCGATGGTGCCGCGGCCGGTGACCACGCCGTCGCCGGGGATGCGCTGGGCCTCCATGCCGAACTGGGTCGAGCGGTGCTCGACGAACATGTCGGTCTCCTCGAACGAGCCCTCGTCCAGCAGCACGTCGATCCGCTCGCGCGCGGTCAGCTTGCCCTTGGCGTGCTGGCTGGCGATCCGCTTTTCGCCGCCGCCGAGACGGGCACCGGCGCGGCGGGCTTCGAGCTGGTCGAGGATGGTGTTCATGCGGCGTCTCCTTGAGCGGGAGGCTTAAGGAGGGCCGGCGGCGGAGGCAAGCGGGGACGGCAACCGGGCTCCGCTGGCTGGTTCATCACAAAGGGCACCAAGGGGGCACGAAGGACACGAAGGGAGCGCGTCCGTCCCGAAGGGACAATCAAGTCCTGAGACGGACAAGGAAGGCCGCTGCGCGGCAAGGCACCGGCCCCTTTGTGCCCTTCGTGTATCCTTCGTGCCCTTCGTGATGAACCAGCACAGGCAGGTACCTAGCCCGAGAACCCCTGCCCCAACGGTGTTGGCGCGGTCATCGCCGCCAGCCGCTGGAGTTCGGCGACGTGGGCGGTGAAGGCCTTGCGGCCGGCGCCGGTCAAACTGGCCCAGGTCCGCTGGCGGCCGCTCTCGGTGGTCTTGGTGAGCGCCACATAGCCCGCCTCCTCCAGCTGCTTGAGGTGTTTGGACATCACCGAGTCCGAGACCTTGATGGCGTCGCGCAGCATGGCGAACTCGGCGTCCACGCTGGACAGGATGGCGCAGATCTGGAGCCGCCCCGGCGCGTGGATCAGGGCGTCAAAGACGGGGACAGCGCTCACCGGGGCAGCTCCGCCAGATCCTTCTTGTAGGCATTCATCCACAACCGGCCGCTGAAGCCGGCCACGATCCAGGTCAGGGCTCCGGCGACCCAGGGGGCCCAGGCGGGGCCGTCGAACAGCCGGGTCCAGAGCCCCAGACCCATCATGCCCATCATGAAGGCGACCAGGACCCAGGCCACCTTGCCCGCCCGGCGCGGGCTGTAGCCATTGACCCACCAGCCGAACTGCCTCTTCCACCACTGCACCATCAGGACGACGCCGAGCATGGCGAAGATGAAGACGGTGGTGTTCCAGGGCGCCGGCAGGCCGAGGCTGGCGACGATCACGGCGAGGATGCCGCCATAGGCGAAATCCCACCAGACCGGATAGTCGAGGCCACGGCCGATCTCGGCGCGGGCGGCCTGGATCGAGGCCAGGGCCTCGTGGGGATCGGGATCTTGCGTCATGGGGCAGCCTCACTTTCCAATATGGAAAGCGTAGCATGACTTTCCATCGTGGCAAGTGATGATTTTCCATTCTGGAAAGTCAGCCCAGAGCGCGGAACCACCGGTCCAGCATGACCGCCTCGGCGCGGCGGGCGGCGGTGCGTTCGGCGGCCTCGGCGTCGATGCCCCACTGGCGTTCCTGGAAGGCCTCGTCGAGGCGGCTGAGCTCGAAGGCGGCCTCTCCGGCCAGCACGCCGCGCTGGACGGCGAGCGCGAGCACGGCCGAACCCAGCAGCGGCACGGCCATGGCCAGGCCGGTCAGGGCGAAGTCGTCGAGGCGCAGGGCCAGGTCGGCGACGCGGGCGATGGCGGCGGGGTCCTGTTGGCGGTGGACGATGCCCTCGGCGGGCTCCAGCACCACGCCCAGTTCGATCGCCGCCCAGTCGCGCCAGGGCGTCCACTCGCGGGCCTGTTCGACGGCCAGCGAGGTCGGGTGCTCGGCGAGGTAGCAGAGCAGGTCCGAGCCGGCGAAGGCGGCGATCTCCTCGGCCACGGCCTCGCGGACCTGGCTGACCCGGTCGATGGCGGTGGAGGCGAGACGGGTGGCGGGCATGGTGGCGGGATCAATGAACTCGCCCTGGGCCGCCCATTCCTCGGCCGCGAGACGCGCGGCGGCCTCGGTGGGCAGGCGCAGGGGGGCGTGGGCGGGGGTCTTGGGCGTGCGGCCGTCCAGTGTGACGGCCCAGCCCCCCTCGCCTTCCGCCACATCGACCGCCTTCCAGAAGCGTTTGAGGCGTTCCTCGGACTCGCGGAAGCCCTTGCGGGCGGCGACGTTGGGATCGAGGGGCGGGATGTGGCTCATGTCGGTCTCAGGCGGCGCGGGTCAGGTCGGCGAAGCCGTCCAGCACCACGGTCAGTTCGGCGAAGGAGCGGGCGACGTGGCGGGCCCCGGCGGCCTGCTGTTCCTCGACCGTATGGAAACCCCAGGCGACGCCCAGCGGCAGGACGCCGGCGTTGACGGCCATCTGGATGTCATGGGCGGTGTCGCCGATCATCAGGGTGGTGGCCGGACAGGCGTCGCAGGCGGCCATGGCGGCGTGGAGCATGGCGGGATCGGGCTTGCCCGGCCCGTCCTCGGCGCAGTGGGACGAGATGAACAGGTCGGCCCAGCCCTCACGCGCCAGGTTGCGGGCCACGCCGCGGCGCGACTGCCCGGTGGCGAGCGCCAGCCGCCAGCCGTCACGGTGCAGGCGGCGGATGGTCTCCATGGCCCCCGGATAGAGCGGCTCGTGGAAATCCGGGTCGCTGTTCATGCGCAGGAACACCGCCTTGAAGGCCTCCACGAAGCGGCGGAGGTCGGCGTCGTTCAGGGTCGGCTCGAGCTGGCGCAGCGCGACCGGCAGCGACAGGCCGACGATCTTCCGGACGCGATCGTATTCCGGCTCGGGGAGGCCGAGCGCGCGCGACGCCTCGGTCGCCGCCTCGAAGATCGAGGCGCGGCTGTCGACGAGGGTTCCGTCGATGTCGAAGACGGCGAGGGGTCTCATCGCTGGCGGCGCACCCCTTCGAACGGATCGCTCTCGTTCCCCTCGGCCTCCTCGAAGCCGAAATGGGTGAAGCCGGCGCGCATTTCGGGGCTGAGGGGCGCCTCGACCTTCAGCATGCCGCCGCGCGGGTGCTCCAGCTCGATGCTGCGGGCGTGGAGCTGCAGCTTCAGCGGCCCGGACAGTTCCTTCGACTTCTCATCCCCGTATTTGGGATCGCCGAGGATCGGATGGCCGATGCCGGCCATGTGGGCGCGCAGCTGGTGGGTCCGGCCGGTGAAGGGGCGCAGGGCCATCCATGAGGCGCGGTGGGCGGCGCGGGAGATGGTGGCGAAGGCGGTCTCGGCCGGTTCGGCCCGCGGGTCCTTGCGGTCGGCCGGGCGCATCATCTCGAAGTCGTTGATGCCGGTCTTCTTCAGCGGCATGTCGATCTGGCCGGCGGCGGGCTTGGGATTGCCGATGACGATGGCCCAGTAGGTCTTCTTCGCCTGACGCCGGGCGAAGGCGCCGGCCAGCCGCTTGGCCGCCTCGGGCCCCTTGCCGAGCAGCAGGACGCCGGAGGTGTCGCGGTCGAGCCGGTGGACCAGACGCGGACGGTCCATCCCCTCACCCCAGGCCGACAGCAGCCGATCGACGTGGCGGCTGGTCTTGGTGCCGCCCTGGACGGCGAGGCCGTGGGGCTTGTTGATGGCGATGACCATGTCGTCCTCGTAGAGGACCAGCGACTTGGCGAATTTGATGTCCTGGGCCGACAGGGTGTGGACGTCGCCGGCCTGACGCGAGGTATCGTCGGGGATCGGCGGGACCCGCACGGCGGCGCCGGCGGTCAGGCGGCCTTCGGGCTTGATACGGGCGCCGTCGACGCGGATCTGGCCGCTGCGGGCCATCTTCTGCACCTGGATGTTGGACAGGTGCGGCCAGCGCCGGCGGAACCAGCGGTCCAGCCGGATCCCGTCCTCGGCTTCGGCGACATAGATCGTCAGCACCTCGCGCTTGGGGGCGTCAGGGGCGTCCTGGATAGGTTCGTCGGTCAAAGAGCGGCTCCGAAGGCGCGGCGGGCGACCATCAGGCCGATAAACAGGGCGGCGATCGACAGGACCACCGAGGCGGCGACATAACCGCCCGCCATGGCCAATTGACGGCGCTCGATCATCAGCGCCGCCTCCAGCGAAAAGGCCGAGAAGGTGGTGAAGCCGCCGAGAACGCCGACGGCGGCGAACAGGCGCAGGCTCTCGCTGTGGGCCCCGCCCCGGAAGGCCAGCCAGCCCGCCAGCAGGCCCATCAGCAGCCCCCCGACGGCATTGACCGTCAGCGTGGCCCACGGCCATTGCGCGGTCGGAAACAGGCGCTGGGCCCAGACGCCGACCCCGTAGCGGGCGACAGCGCCGAGGGCGCCCCCGGCTGCGACGATGAGAAGACGTGTCATAATGCGGGGCTTATAGCCGACTTGGCGACGAAGCGAAGGCCGGCGGACACGGTCGGACCGGGCGCCTGTCTGAAACTTCACTTGCCCAACCGCAGGGTTAACGCCGATATTTGCTCCGGAGGCGCCGCTTCGCGCCAAGGGAGAACGCCGTCCGCCCGGCGGCGCGATCTGCCATACTGCCGGGCTGACGACTCAAGGGACCGCCGAAGCGCCATGTCGCACGACGATCACAGCCACGGACACGACAACCACGGGCATGACAGCCACGGGGCGCCGCACGACGGCGGCCACGGCGGTCACGGCGAGGACGCCCGGCTTCAGGCCGCGCCGAATCCGCCGCCGCGCGGAGCCCAGGACAGCCCGAACCGGGCCGTTCCGCCGCCGACGCCGAACCATGGCCGCGAGGCCCTGCGCGGGGGCGACGGCATCCTGCGTCCCATTTCCGAGAGCGAGTATTTCTCCGCGACGCCCGAGGCCGAGGCGATCGTCGGCTCGCACATCGACGAGTATTTCAACCAGCCGCTGGACATCTTCCCCTTCTGGGAGACCGACGGAAAGCCGGACCGCTTCCACGTCCTGTTCAGCCGCCAGATCGAGGAGCGGTTCCCGGTCGACACCGACATCCGCAGCCGCATCCACGGCTATGGCCGGCGGGTGTTCAAGGCGCTGTTGACCCATGTCACGGTCAAGCGGCTGAGCCAGGCCGGCGCGCTGGTCGCTTTCGCCGCCCTGGCCATTCTCGGCCCGGGCTGGTTCACTAGCTGGACCGGTTCCGAGGCGATGGGCCTGGGTCTGGCCGCCGGCGCCATGATCGCGGCCTTCGGCCTCTACTGGGGTCTGCAGGCGGTGCTGTTCATCCAGTACCGGTTCCAGCTCGAGAACGACTCCTATGAGCTGTCACGGGAGATCGTGCAGCGGACCCGCGAGCTGCAGAACCTGTTCACCAGCGCCCGCGCCATGGCCGACCAGGCCGAGACCCAGTTCGCCAACGACGGCAAGGCCTGGGGCCAGCGCGCCCTGTATCTGACGCGGCTGACCATGTGGCTGGGCGCGCGGATGGAATACCTCGAAAAGCACGTCCAGATGGAGCTGTGGCGCGTGCGCCGCGAGCGCTACTGGATGCGCTGGGCGCAGCGGATCATGACGCCGCTGGTGCTGATCGCCGGCCTGACGGTGCTGGCGCTCGAGCCCGCGCCGGCGACCGGGGAGGTCGGCTTCCGTGCCCTGCAGGGCCTGGCCGCCGTGCTGGGCGCGCTGGTCAGCTATCTGTCCTATTTCCGCTGGCGCACGCCGACCGCCGCGATCCAGGACAAGCTGGGGGTCGACGGCTGGGTCCGCTACGCCTCGCTGGACGTCGACAACGCCGTCGCCGACCAGGTGCGGCGCGACAAGGAGCGGCTGGTGGAATACCGGGCGCTGACGCGCGGCGGACGCTGAGGCGGCTGCGCCGCTAGTGGTTAGTGGCTAGTGGTTAGTGGTTGGCCGCCGCTTGTGCGATGGCGCGGTCAGCGCCGCCCTTCCGCTGCCAGAAGGGCCGCAATCACTAATCACTAACCACTAGCCACTAGCCACTAACCTCTCCTACCGCCGCAGCCCGTCCTGTACGCTCCGGGCGTCATAGGCATTGGGCCGGTCGGGTTTCGACCCGTTCCCCATCACCACCTCAAGCGTGGTCGAGGTCGGCGACGGGCCGCTGAAATTCAGCCCAACGCCGACGCCGACGCCCGAGGTCGAGTAGCTGCCATAGCGTCCGGACCCGCGCCCGGCGCCGTAGCTGACGCCGACGCTGGGCCGCATGCCCCCCGCGCTGTCCAGCCGGCCGTCGGTCCAGCGCTGGGTAACCTCGAACCAGTCAAACCCTTCGGCCGTGGTCAGCTCGGCCGCCCGCAGCAGGGCCATGTCCATCACCGGCCCCGGCGCGCCGACACCGTTGTAGGTGACGCGGAAACGGTTGGATTCGATGCGCTGCTCGGCATAGCCCTGCCCGCCCGGTCCCGTCCGGGCACCGTAGGGGGCGAGGCTGGCGCAGGCCGACAGGACGAGGCCGGCGGCGGCGATCAGGGGCAGGGTCAGGCGGCTCATGGCGGGTCTCCGGGCGTGTGGAGAATAGCGCGAGTCGGACAGCCTGGTTCCGGGGTGTCTACAGCCCCGCGGCAGCCTTCAGCGCCTCGAAATCCTCGGGGGGCGGCGCCTCGACCGTGCGATAGCCGCCTTCGGGGTGCGGGAACACCAGCTTCGCCGCGTGCAGCATCAGCCGCGGCGCGCCACGACCCGCGAACGTCAACGCGCCGCCATACCGGGCATCGCCGGCCAGCGGGCGGCCGATCGAGGCCATGTGAACGCGCAACTGGTGCATCCGGCCCGTGGCGGGATCCAGCTCGACCAAGGCCCCGTCGTCGGTCGCCGACAGGGTGCGGTAGCGGCTCAGCGCCGCCTGGGCGCCCGGCGTGTCGGCCGTGACGGCGCGCATATAGCTTTCGCGGCCGATCTCCTGGCGCAGCAGCGGCGTTTCGATGGTTCCGGCTCTCGGGTCCGGTGCGGCGGACAGCAGGGCCAGATAGGTCTTCCTGAACCGCCGCGCCTGCATGGCCTTGCCGAGGAAGCCGGCGGCGGGCTTGGTCTTCGCGGCGAGGATGACGCCCGAGGTGTCGCGGTCCAGCCGGTGCACCAGATCGGGGCGTTTGCCATTCGAGCGGGCGAAGGCCCACAGCAGGTCATCCAGCGTATGCGCCTGGATGCGGCCGCCCTGGCTGGACAGGCCGGCGGGCTTGTTGAAGGCGATCACGGCCTCGTCCTCATGGATCACCCACGAGCGGACGGCGGCGATATCGGCTTCGCTCAGGGAGACGGGGGTACGGTCGGTCACCGCGCCCGCTTAGCGCAGCAGCCCCCGCTTCGCCATGACCCATGCGTAGGCAGCGAAACCCGCGAAGACCAGACAGAGGATGATCGGCATCCCGATCCCCTGTGCCCGCCAGACGGCCGCATCAGGGTGCAGGACATAGACATAGGCCTGATCAAGCATGATGGCGGCGGCAGCGACCGTCAGCAGCCAGGCGGCCCAGACGCGACCCAGCCAGAGGCTGACGGCCCCGAAGAAGAGGCCCCATATCGCGACCGCCCAGGCAATACTGACCCAGAGCGGCTGGCCAAACACCAACGCCTGCCAATCCGCCGGAACCGTGGCCAGATAACCAGCGTCGCGTCTGGTCATCATCAGCCAGTCCCAGGCGCCCTGCGTCCAGACGATGAGCGCGAGACCGCCGACCAGCCAGAGATGCCAGACCCGTCGCTTCGGGCTCAACGCAGAACGCCGCGCTTCGCCATCATCCGGGCGTACCAGATGAAGAACAGGCAGGCGGCGCCGATGACGACCTGCATCGGCCACATCGAGCCCATGGCCTGCATCCCGTCCGACAGGGCGAAGGCGTAGACCGCCCCCGCCAGCCAGCCGAGGAACGAGGCCACGAACACCGGCAGGGCCAGCTTGCGGCGCAGCAGCAGCAGGATGGCGCCGAGGGCACCGCCCCAGACGCCGATCGCCCAGGCCGCGTGCGTCCACATCGGCATGGCCTTGAAATAGTCGACCTGCGCCGCGGTCATGCCCATCTGGGCGAACCATTCGTCCATGCGGGTCTGGGTCATGAAATAGTCGACACAGCCGAAGCTGTTCCACAGCAGGGCCAGGACCCCGACGACCCAGAGATGCCAGGGCGTGCGGACAGTCTGACCGCCGCTCATGACAGCACGCCCTTCTTGCTCACGCTCCAGGCGTAGGCGGCCAGAACGGCGGCGATGGCGGCGATGACCCAGGGCATGTAGCTCATCATGGTCATGGCCTCGGGCAGGGGCGGCATCGGGTTGGCGAGCCCGTAACCCAGGCTCACCACGGCACCGAGCAGCGACAGGGCGAAGGCGGGCACCGCCAGCCTGTTGCGCAGCAGAAGCAGGATCGACCCCGCCACCGCGCCCCAGACCCCCAGCACCCACGGAACATACATCCAGGTCGGCATGGCGTTGTAATAGGCGACCATGGCGTCGGTCATGCCGGAGGCGCGCCAGTAGGTCTCGCCCTGGGTCACGCTCATCACGAAATCATAGCCGCCGAAGGCGTTCCACAGCAGCGAGATCACGCCCACCGCCCAGAGATGCCACGGCGTCGCGGCCTTCATCGTATCGGTCATCTTCCCCTCCCAAGGTTGATCGATGGGCGGAGGCTAGACCCAAAACCGCCGTTACGGCAACGTCAGCCCGCCGGGACCCGCCACGGCGGGTTCACGCGGTTCCCGCCGGCGAAATACAGGCACAGGCGATTGCCGTCGGGGTCGCGCAGGCGAGCCTCCCGCCAGAGCCAGCGCTGGTCGACCGGGTCGCTTTCGAAATCCACGCCGGCGGCCTTGAGGGCGGCGACCCGGGCGTCGAGATCCTCGCATTCGAAATAGACCATCGTCCCGCCGGGCGCGGGGGTCTCCGCGAGGTGGATCGAGAAGGTCGCGCCGCCCGGGCAGAGGAAGCGGGCGTAGTGGTCGCTCGACACGATCAGCTCCAGCCCGAGCCGCTGGTAGAAGGCGCGGGCGCGGGGGATGTCGGCGACCTCGACGGTGATCTGGTTGAGGTTCATTCGCCGTCCGCCTGCGCCTTTGCTCGCATCGCCGCCCAGCGGTCGAGCCGTTCCTTGACCTTGGCCTCATGCCCCTCGCCTTTCGGGGCGTAGAAGACGCGGCGCTCCATCCCCTCGGGGAAGAAATTGGCGCCGGAAAAGCCCTCGGGCGTGTCGGGGTCGTACTGGTAGCCCTGGCCGTAGCCGAGCGACTTCATCAGCTTGGTCGGGGCGTTGCGGATGTGGGCCGGGGGCATCAGTGAGCCGGTCTCGGCGGCCGCCCGTTTGGCCGCCTTGAAGGCTTCATAGACGCCGACGGACTTGGGCGCGGTCGCGAGATGGACCACGGCCTGGGCCAGGGCCAGTTCGCCCTCGGGAGAGCCGAGGAAGTCGTAGGTGTCCTTGGCCGCATTGGCGACCAGCAGGGACAGGGGGTCGGCCTCGCCGATGTCCTCGACCGCCATGCGCACGATGCGGCGGGCCAGATACAGCGGATCCTCGCCGCCGTTCAGCATCCGCGCCAGCCAGTAGAG
>JAUYAG010000043.1 GCA_030693575.1 Brevundimonas sp.
TTGCGGAGCGAGAGCAGCTCCAGCATCTGGTATTCCTTGCCCGTCAGATGGACGCGGTGACCGTTCACCTCGACCGTCTTGCCGTCCAGGTTCACGGCGATCTCGCCGGTGTGGATGATGGCCTGGGCGTGACCCTTGGAGCGGCGGACCACGGCGTGGGTGCGCGCGATCAGCTCGTCCTTGTGGAAGGGCTTGGTCATATAGTCGTCGGCACCGCCGCCGAAGGTCTTGACCTTGGTCTCGATCTCCGAGGAACCCGAGAGGATCATCACCGGCGTATTGACCTTGCCGACGCGCAGCTGACGCAGAACCTCAAGCCCGTTCATGTCGGGCAGGTTCAGGTCGAGCAGGATCAGATCGTAATCATAGATCTTGCCGAGATCGATGCCCTCTTCGCCCAGGTCCGTCGTGTAGACGTTGAACCCTTCGGACTTGAGCATGAGTTCGATGCTCTGCGCGGTCGCATGATCATCTTCGATAAGCAGGACGCGCATTCATGCCCCTCCAGGCAAAAGCTAGACAGTATGTCCGGACATCAAATGCCGGGTAACCTTGTTCGAGAGTTAACCGAGTAAAAACTTAAGAAAGGTTAACGCCACCCCATTGAGGCGAATCGTAGGCTGATTTGCGAATCGGCGTCGAGAGTCCTGAGTCAAGCGAGCGAGGTTTTTTCGACCAGCGATCAGGGGTTGCCCGATACGACCGTTTTCGACGTGTTCATAGGATTATATTCCGATATCAGCGTCGGCAAGCCTCAATGACCGGCGCATTGGGATGATGGGAGTTTCACATGGTCGATGTTTACCGCGTGCCGGTCGCCGACGCGGACCGGATCCGCGCCGGACTGGCGCTGCAGCTGGTCGCCGCCGCGACGGGGATCAGCGTTGAGAAGATGACGGCGCCCGTGCGGCTGAAAGGGCGGGTCTGCCGGGCGCGGTGGCTGGCGCTGTACACCGCCTATGTCACCTTCGGCTGGCCGCTGGACCGGGTGGCGCACGCCTTCGGCCTGAACCGCGCGACGGCGGCGGCGGCCTGCCGCTGGGCCGAGGACGGGCGCGACCATCCGACGGTCGACGCCCTGCTGGACCGGCTGGAACTGTGCGTGAACCAGCTTCTCGAGGCACCGGCCTGCGAGCTGCCGGCATGAGCGGCGCAGCCACAGGATCAGGCGCGGTGGCGCGGGCCCGGCGCGTGCTGGCCCGGCGCGGGGGCTGGATCGAGCCGGTCCCCGGAGGCTACGGCCTGAGACCCGCCGGCGACCGTCGCGGTCGCGTCGTCCAGATCGTGGACGAGGCCGGGTTCCGCGAACTGGTCGACAGCCCCGGCCTGAGACGTCGTCCCGGCGGCGGCTGGGTCGCGCGCACCACCGCGCCGGACCGGGAGGTCACGCCCGAGCCCGGACGGCCCGGCCTGATCGAAGGATCCCGGACCGTGATGCTGGACGACGGCAGGCCGGCGCAGCGCCGCGCCAACCTGGGGCAGTCTGCGGTGGCCTGGCTGGCGCAGCGCAAGACCGCCGACGGACAACCCTGGCTTGACGCCGCCCACGTCGCGGCGGCCGCGCGCCTGGGCCTCGACGCCGAGGTGGCGGCACGCGGGCCGTCGCTCACCCTGCGCTGGGACGCCCTGCCGCGTACCGGAGGCGGGTCCGCGGCGCGGTCTGAACCGGGCGATCCGGCCATGGCCGCCGCCCGGCGCGTCGAGGCCGCCCTGTTCGCCTGCGGGCCCGCCCGGCCCATGATCGAGGCCATCTGCATCCGCGCCTCAGCCCTGCAGGCTGCCGAGCGGGACCTCGGACTGCGCCGGCGCGAGGGGAAGCTTCTGCTGCTGCAAGGTCTGAGCGCCCTCGCGGCGCACTATCGCATCGGCTGACCGTCGGAGCCGCGACGGAACGCCGGCGAGCCAACGTTACAGGCTCGTAACTTTCTCCAGCGGCTATTCAGCCGTAGGATGAAGATGAAAGCGCGCCCCCGTGGGGCGCGCTATCGCGTTCAGGTGACGGGCTCCCAACAGCCGTCGAGCCCCGGGGATGACGGTGAAGTCAGTCGCAGTATTCAGCTTGTTCGCCGGCCTGATCGTCATGGCTGCCCCCGTCGCCGCCCAGGATGCCGTACCGGCCGGCCTGCTGACCGAAGTCTGCCTGCCGTACGCCAATCGCGCCCAGACCTTCGAACGATCGATCCGCGCGGCCCGCGTTCTGGAATTCCGCCGCCCCGTCAACGATACCGCGCCGCTGGAGGAGTGGGCGTCCGAGATCACCATGGTGTCCAAGGACGGCATCTGGCGGGTCAAGATCGAGGAAGGCACCGTGGAGCGTGGCGAACGCTCGGCGTATGAAGCCAGCTGCACCATCTCGTCGAGCCGGGCCAGTGCCCGCGAGCTGGCCGACCTCGCCCGCCGCGCCTTCCGCGACCCCCGCTACTGGTCCAGCCCGCCGAACAACGCCTGGCGCTGGGACCGCCTCAGCGCCTATCCCGAGGAATACGGCCTTGCGGTTGAAGTGTCGGAACAGCCGGGCGAGCGTCCGACCATGACGGTGCGCGGCTCCTACTACTGAGGCCCGCTCTCAGGCCGCCGCGGCGGCATCCCTGATCCGCCCGACCATGGCGTTCAGGCCATTGGCGCGCTGACGCGTCAGGGCCGACGGCAGACCCAGACGATCCAGCGCGGCGCGCGCGTCGAATCCGAGAATCTCGGCTGGCGTCCGACCCGAATACAACCGCAGCAGCAGGGCGATATTGCCCTTGGACAGGGCGCTGTCGCTGTCGGCATCGAAGGCCAGGCGATCGCCCTCCCGGCGCACCGCCAGCCAGACCTGGGCGGCGCAGCCGGGCACCTTGTGCGCCTCGGTCCGCGCCTCGTCCGGCAAGGGTGCCAGTCCCTTGCCCAGTTCGATGACGTATTCGATCCGCCCTTCCCAGTCGCCGAGCAGGTCGAACTCCTCGACCAGTTCGGCCAGGACGTCGTCGATGGAGCGGGTGTCGGTCATGGGCGCCAGATAGGCTCGACCGGCGTTAACGACAACCGCCTGTCCTTTCCCCGGAAATCGGTAGCGGCAGCCCTGTCGGCAGTCGCCTGGAACGGGTGCGGGCTTTGGACGACTCACCCGGAAGGCTAGGCTGAAATGGCCGGAGGCGTCCTGTCCGGCCCACCCAGACCCGTCCTTGATCCAGTCCGCCCGCCCTGATCCGAAGCCCCTGCCCGACGCTCCGGCGAGCGATCGTCCGTCGCTGGCTGCGTGGCATGCGGGCTGGGCGGTGGCGGCGGCGCTGCTGGCGTTGGGCGGGCGCTGGATCGGCGGTATCGACGGGCCGCTGTTCTATGGCGTGCTGGCCATGGTCGTTCCCGGCCTCAGTGGTCTGGGCCTGCTGCGCCGCGACGGCCCCCGCGAGCGGATGATCCAGCTGGGCGTCTGGAGCCTGGCCGCCCTGCTGACGGCCGCGCTGTCGGGCGGCCTGACCGGCCCTCTGAGTGGCTTCGTCTTCCTTCCGTTGGCGGCAGGGATCGCCCTCGGCGGCCCGCGACCGGTGCAGGTCGGGGCGCTGGCGGTCGGCGTCGCCGCCGTCGCCGGCCTGTTGTCCGCCTGGGTCGAGCCGGGCCCGCATCTTCCGGGTCTGGCGGCCATATCGGCCTTGCTGACCGCCGCCGCCGCCGCACTGGCGGTGCGCCTGTCATGGCGGCAGCGGGAAGCCCGGCTGACGGCCGCCGAGGCCGAGACGGCGCGGGTCGAGACCCTGCTGGCCGCCCAGCCCGGACTGACGCTGGTGCTTGAACCGTCGGGACGCGTGCTGGCCGCCTATGGCGCGCCGCCCGTCTCGCTGCCGGTCGATCCCCTGTTCGAGAGCGGACTGGTGGCGGCGGTGCACGCCCCGGACCGGCCCCGGCTGCTGGACGCCATCGAACGCGCCATGAAGGGTCACGACGGTGCCGCCCTGTTCGCGCCGCGCATGGCGCTGGACCGCCGCGTCCAGCTGATCGTGCGCCGGCTGGACGACCCGTCAGGCCCCCGCCTGATCGCCCAGGTCTTTGACGCCACGGCCCAGTACGCCCGTGAACTGGGCCTTGAGATCGCGCGCTCGGAGGCCGAGAGCCGCGAGGCCGGCAAGACCCGCTTCCTCGCCAATATGAGCCACGAACTGCGCACGCCGCTGAACGCCGTCCTCGGCTTCTCGGACATCATGCGCCAGCGCATCTTCGGCCCCCTGCCCGATCGCTATGGGGAATACGCCGAGAACATCCATCAGGCCGGCGGCCATTTGCTGGACCTGATCAACGACGTGCTCGACGTCACCAAGATCGAGGCCGAGCGCTACGCCCTGACGCTGGAGCGGTTCGACGCCCGCGAGGTCGTCTCGGCCGCCATGGCCCTGGTCCGCGTCAATGCCGATGACAAGGGCGTCAGCCTGTCCAGCGTCCTGCCGGGCGATCCGGTCGAGGTCTCGGCCGACAAGCGCGCCCTGAAACAGATCGCCCTGAACCTGCTGTCCAATGCGGTGAAATTCACGCCCAAGGGCGGGTCGATCACCGTCACGGTCGAGGCCATCGGCCCCTATCTGGAAGTCGTCGTCGCCGACACCGGCGTCGGCATCGCGCCCGAGGACGTGCGTCGTCTGGGCCGGCCGTTCGAACAGGCGGGCGAGATGGAGCAGCGCCGTCAGGGCACCGGCCTCGGCCTGTCGCTGGTCCGCGCCTTCGCCGAACTGCACGGCGGCCGGATGAGCATCGACAGCACGCTCGGCGAGGGCACGGCGGTGACCGTGCGTCTGCCGGTGGCCATGATCGCCCGCGCGCCGGCGCCCGAGGGCGGTGCCGAGATCATCCAGATGCCGATGAAGGGCGGAGGCTGAGGCCATGCGCGTCGCGGCAGTTCTGATGGGTCTGGCGGGCGCGGCGATTGTGACGGGCACGGCCACACCGCTACACGATCTGCCTGCACCGATGCCGGACGCCGGGGATGTGCGACGGTTGGAGGCAAGGCTTACTGTCAGGCTGGATGAAGGGGTGGACGGATTTCGATCCCTTCCGGGCACCCCTCCCGTCCCGCCTGAGCGCGCTCGTCCGCTGGATCAATACGTGAGGCACTACGCCCTGGTGAGCCTGCGGTCGGAGGAAGATCTGCCGTTCACGACCATCGGCATGCCGAAAGAGGGACAGGCCGACGATTTCACCGGAGATCGGATCGCAGGGGTCTTGTTGCTTAGTGATGGGTTGCAGCGGCCCACCGGCACAGGCGTGGTTCTGAGCCACCGCGACGCATTGCCCTGGATCTCTCACCGAGGGTGCGAAGTCGTGAACGTGGTCTACGATCCGACCACCGACCGGCTTGTCTCGGCCTGGTGCAACGTCCCCTAAAGCATCCCCATCGCAAGGAACGCCCGCCCGGCCGTGAAGTCGCCGGCCTCGAATTTCGCTGTCGCCACGCTGCCGTCGCGGAAATGGAATTCGATGGCGAAGGTCTCGCGCGGGTCCAGCCGCTCGAGCGCGGCGGCGGTCGCGGCGGGGAAGCGCCAGGCCTCTCCGGTGCGGCGTTCCTCGGCCAACAGGGTCGGATCAGCGGCGCTGACGCCCGTGGCCCAGAGGCTGGCGCGGGCCGAGACCGGAACCAGGCCGTCGCCGGCCAGCCAGGGACGCGAGACCCGCACCGGATCCCGCAGCACGATGCGCGCCGCATAAGGGCGTGAGCGGCCGACGAAACTGACCACCGCCGTCAGCTCCGGCGTGGCACCCTTGCCCGCATAGCCAAAGGCCACCGGCGAGGCGCCGACCATGGACATCTGCTGCAGTCGCCAGTTGGCGTCGGTCGAGCTGACACGGTTCGCGACCCACGAACGGCGGGTGCCGGGGAAGACCATGCGCGGCGTGCGCAGCCAGCCGGCAAAGGCGCCATCGACCCGCGCGCGGACCGTGGCCAGTTGCGGATCGGTGCAGGACACGGTCGCGGCGCGCGCCCGGGCGCGGCCGGCGGCGGCGACCAGTTCG
>JAUYAG010000048.1 GCA_030693575.1 Brevundimonas sp.
GCCATGGTCGCATAAGGAATTTCCTGGGTCGGCGCCGGTCCCGCCGCCGCCATCCAGAGCCCGGCTGCAAGGGCTGCAGCCCTCATGCTCAGGCGGCGGGTGACGCGGCTGCCGGCTGGTCCAGCCCGGCGTCGCGCTTCAGCCGCGCGGAGACCAGCGCGCTGAGGCGCAGGTAGCCAGCCATCGACATATGGATTCCGTCATGGGCCCGCATCAGCACCCGACGACCCGCCTCGTTCGGCAGATCGGCCTCATAGCCGCCCTCGCCGTTCGAGGTCAGGCCCACGGTCTCGATATACGGCACGCCCAGCGCCCGCATCCGGGCCTCGACCACGCCGTTGATCAGCATCATCTTGTCGTCGAAGGTGTCGCGCTTCATGCGCGGCAGGCCGACCCAGTAGACGGCAACATTGCGGCTGCGCAGCAGGGCGACCAGATCGTCGATCCGCTTGCCGTAGGCGGCTTTCCAGCCGTCGGTGCCGAACATGTGCACCACACCGCCGGTGTCGATGCCCTGGGCGTCATTGGTGCCGAACAGCATGACGGCGACATCAACCGGCTGCTCGTCGAGCTGGGCCTGGGTCCTGGCCTCGATATTCACATAGTCGTAGCGGCTCAACCCGGTCGAAACCTGGGAGAATTTGGTGACCGAGACGTTCGGCTGGTCCTGAAGGTCGCGGTACAGGCCCGCGTACAGGCCGTCCGCCATCGAGTCCCCGAACACGCCGATCCGCAACGGACCCTGCGCCAGCCGGGCGTTCAAGGGCGTCACGCGGACGATGGCGGGAGCGGCGGCGGGCGCGGCCACGGGCGGGGGGGCGGCGGGCGCAGCGGCAGGCGGCGCAGAGGCCGCGGCCTTGTCACCCAGCATAACGGTCGGATTGCGCAGCCATGCCCGTCCGTCCGGCGTCAAAGCCAGTCCGGCCAGGACGCCGACCACGAAGATCGCCGTCAGAGCATTGACGCCAGCACGCAAAGCCATTTTCCCCGACTGAACATCGTCCAGTCGCACCTTTTACCCTATCGCCGCGATCTGGCCACCTCGCGCCCGTCTCGCGGGAACAAATAGGTTAATCGCGAGGGGCTTAGCCGAACCGGCGTTCGGCCCATCGCGCGCTGAAATAGCCGCCCAGTGCCGATACGGTCGTCAGGGTCGTGCCCCAGGCCAGGTCGATCAGCGTGAGGTGAAGCGACCAGACCTTCAGCGTCGCCTGGTTGGTCAGGTCATAGGTGGCATAGGCCACGAAACCGAGCACCGCCCCGTTGATCGCCGCCCGCTGCCACGCCCCCTGGCGCAGCGCGGGTGCGATGGCCAGGAAAACCGTCCCGAAGATCGAAATCAGATAGAAGGCGACCGCCGCCTGCATGTCCGGCTTGTCGGCGAGGATCGGCCCCAGCACCGGCCTGTAAAGCCGGTCGGTCATGGTGGTCAGCCAGACGGCGTCTATGGCCGCGAAGGTCAGGCCGGCCCCGAGATAGGCGACGATGTATTTGATCATGTCTTCAGGTCCTCAAGCCGGCTTCAGCAGATAGTGGCTGACTGCCCAGGTGTTTCCGCCATCGTTGCCGAACAGGCCGGCCGTGGCCAGATAGAACCGGCGCCAGCGCCGCCGCCACAGGGCCGCGTCGGCACCGTAGGTCTCGCGCATCAGCTCCATCACCCGGTCGCCGTTGGCGTCCATATTGGCCAGCCAGTGGTCGGCGGTGCGCTGGTAGTTGACGCCGTTCCAGGTCCATTCGCGCTCGACCCGGAACAGGTCCGGGAACTGCCGCATCAGGCCGCGGCTGGGCATGACGCCGCCGGTGAAGAAATGCTGGGCGATGAAGTCGCCGCTGTCGGTGTGGTCGAACCGGTAGGGCGCGTCGCGGTGGGTGAAGATGTGAATGAACATCCGTCCGTCCGGCTTCAGCCAGCCATGGGCCCGCGTGAGCAGGGCCCGCCAGTTGGACATGTGCTCGAACATCTCGACCGAGACGATCCGGTCGTAGACCCCCTCCGCCGCCGGCTTGAAATCGTTCATGTCACAGGTGACGACGGTCAGATTGGTCAGGCCCCGCGCCCTGGCCTGGGCCTCGATATGCCCCCGCTGGCCATGGCTGTTGGAAACGGCGGTGATGGTCGAGTTGGGGTAGCGCTCGGCCATCCACAGGCTCAGCGAGCCCCAGCCGCAGCCCAGTTCCAGCACCGTCTGGCCGTCGCTCAGGCCGGCGTGTTCGCAGGTCTCGGCCAGGGCGGCCTCCTCGGCCTGGTCCAGCGTCGTGTCGGCGGCCGGATAGAGGCAGCAGGAATATTTCAGCCGCTTGCCGAGGCAGATCTGGAAGAACTCGGGCGGCAGTTCATAGTGCTGGGCGTTGGCCGCCGCCGTGTGTTCGGCGATCGCGCGCTTGGCCATGTCGCGGGCGAAGACGGCCTCGTCGTGCGGCCCCTCGCGGTCCAGCCGCCGGCGCGCCTCGCTGACCAGACTGTCGATCGCCGGGCGGGCGATGAAATCGGGGAATGGCGCATCCTGGAGCCGGCGGATGGCGCCAGTCACGAGAGAGGTGGGCGCGAGAGACATGGGCGTTCCTGACAGGCGTGACGATAGCACTAGCTACGCTTCAACGCGTCATTCGGATGAACGGCATCCGCCCCGCGGTTTCAGGCGTATATGTTGCGAACCAAGGTTGGAGTCGGCATGCCCCCTCATCTCGTCGCGGAGACGCCCGCCTCGCCCGCCGGGCGGCGCATCGCCGTGGTCGGCTCCGGCATATCCGGGCTGTCCTGCGCCTGGCTGCTGTCGCAGGAGCATGAGGTCACCCTGTTCGAGGCCGACGACCGGCTGGGCGGGCACTCGAGCACCGTCGACGCGCCCTCACCGCAGGGGCCGGTCGCCGTCGACACCGGCTTCATCGTCTACAACGAGTCCAACTATCCCAATCTGAAGGCCCTGTTCGCGCACCTGAACGTGCCGACCAAGCCGGCCATGATGTCCTTCGCCGTCTCGATTGACGACGGTGCCTTCGAGTATTGCAGTCAGGGTCTCGGTGCCCTGTTCGCCCAGAAGCGCAACTACGCCAGCCCCCGGTTCTGGCGCATGATCAGCGACCTGCTGCGCTTCCAGAAACAGGCGCCGCGCGATCTGGCCGAGCTGGAGCGCACCGGAGAGACGCTGGAGGCCTATCTGGTTCGCGGCGGATACGGCCCCCTGTTCCGCGAGGCCCACCTCCTGCCTCAGGCCGCTGCCATCTGGTCCTGCACCATGGGGCAGATGGCCGACTATCCGGCGGCCTCGTTCGTCCGGTTCTACATGAACCACAACCTGCTCAAGCTGGACCTGCGGCCAACCTGGCGGACGGTCGACGGCGGAAGCCGATCCTATGTGAGCCGGCTGGTCGAGGCCTTCCGCGGCAAGATCGTCACCAACGCCGGGATCACCGGCGTGCTGCGCGGTCTCGACGGCGCGGCGCTGCGGTTCGCGGACGGGCGGATCGAGCGGTTCGACGCCGTGGTTCTGGCGACCCATTCCGATCAGGCCCTGAAGCTTCTGGAGGCGCCGTCCGCCGAGGACCGCCGCCTGCTGGGGGCCATCGCCTACCGGCCCAACAAGGTGATCCTGCACCGGGACACCTCGCTGATGCCGAAGCGCCGCAAGGCCTGGGCCGCCTGGACACACATGGGCTATTCGGAGCGCGCGGGCGAAGGCGGGGTGACCTACTGGATGAACGAGCTGCAGTCCCTGCCCGGTCCGCCCCTGTTCGTCAGCCTGAACCCGGCCAAGACGCCGGACCCGGCGCTGGTGATCGGCGAGTGGGACTATGAGCATCCCGTGTTCGACCGTGCGGCGGTGGCCGCCCAGTCCGAGCTCTGGTCGTTGCAGGGCCGCCGCAATGTCTGGTTCGCGGGTGCCTGGTTCGGTTCGGGCTTCCATGAGGACGGACTGCAGGCCGGCCTCGCGGTCGCCGAACAGCTCGGCGGCGTCCGCCGGCCATGGTCGGTCGAGAACGAGAGCGGCCGGATTCAGGTGCGCTCGCCCGTCGACCCGGACCGGCTGACCGAGGCGGCGTGACCACCCGCCCGGCCATGGCCCCATCGTCCGCCCTATATGTCGGCGAGGTCGTGCATCAGCGGTCGCGGACCTTTGACCACCGACTGCGCTATCGGCTCTGGATGGTGCTGGTCGATCTGGATGAGCTGGACGGACTGCAGTCGCGCCTGCGCCTGCTGGGACGTGGTCGTTTCGGGCTGATCAGCCTGCGCACCGCGGACCATGGTGACCGCTCCGGCCGCCCCCTGCGCACCCAGGTCGAGGGTCATCTGGCGGAGGCGGGCATCGACATTGCGGGCGGGCCGATCCGCCTGCTGACCATGCCGCGCATCCTCGGCTACGGCTTCAACCCGATCAGCGTCTTCTTCTGCCACACGCCCGACGGCGCGCTGGCGGCCCTGCTCTATGAGGTCACCAATACCTTCCATGAGCGCCACAGCTATCTCGTGGCGGTTCCGGCGGACCGGACCGGCGCTGTGCGCCAGACGGTGGACAAGCAGCTGTTCGTCTCGCCCTTCATGGATCGGAATCTGTCCTACGACTTCACCGTCCGCCCGCCCGGCGAGGCGGTGTCGGTCGTGGTGGCAGTGCGTCGGGGCGATACGCCGATCCTCACCGCCAGCTTCGCCGGCCAGCGCAGGCCCCTGACCGACGGCCAGCTGCTCCGCGCCTTCCTCACCCACCCACTGCTGACGTGGAAGGTCACCTGGGGCATCCACTGGGAGGCGGCGAAGATGATGCTCAAGGGCGCCCGCTATCGCCATCGCGGCACTCCGCCCGACCAGCCGGTGACCGAGGGGTCGGCACGGTAGTCTTGTTTCCAGATTGGGAACGCGCTATGTTGGCTGTGTGCGTATCATCGCCAAATCGACGCTGGTGAAATTCTGGTCGGGTTTGCCGAAAGGCAAGCTCGCTGACGCCGCCCGCATCGCCCTGACGGAATGGCACACCACCGTGTCCGACGCCGATTGGGGCAACTTCAGCGAGGTGAAGGCCACATTCAACAGCGCCGACTATGTCGCAGACGGCAAGATTGTCTTCGACGTGGGCGGGAACAAGTATCGCGTCGTCGGCCTGATCGGCTTCAGGACGAAACGTGTGTTCATTCTATTTGTCGGCACGCACGCAGACTACGACCGGATCGACGTGGCGAAGCTCTAGGAGGCGATTATGGATTTCAGCACCCTGCGAACCCTGCGTGACGAGGCCGAATACGAGGCCGCGCTTGCCGCTGTCCGCCCGTATTTCGACAACGAACCCGCCGCAGACACGCCGGAAGCCGCCAATTTCGACGCCCTCACCCTGCTGATTGAGGACTATGAGGCGCGCAACTATCCGATTGCCCGCGCGGACCCGGTCTCGGTGGTCAAGTCAGTGATGGCGGCCAACAGTTACACCCGCGCAGACCTGATTGAGGTCATTGGCTCCAAGGCGCGCGCCGCCGATCTGTTGAACGGCCGCCGCGAGATCAACCTTGACCAGATCCGGAAGCTCAGCCGCGCCTGGCACATTCCTCCCGGCGCCCTGATCGACGGCCTCGCCGCCTGACGACCAATTCCGACGCAGGCGGCAGCTACGGTCCCTGCGCATCAGCGATCAGTTGCGCACTAAGTGCAGTCGAAATCGCGGGTGCACATTTCGTCGGCTTTCAACTCTTTGGACTCGCTTTTGCCCCGCCCGCCTTGCTCCCGAACGCCTCGCGCGTTAGGGACGGACAAGCGCCGCCAATATTCATCAGGTGGTGAAAATATGAGGAAGCGATGCGGAAAATCTTCCCCGACGCGGCGTCCGCCCTCGAGGGCCTGACCTTCGACGGCATGACCGTGATGTCCGGCGGCTTCGGCCTGTGCGGCATTCCCGAGCACCTGATCGCCGCCCTGCGCGACAGCGGAACCAGGGACCTGACCGTCATCTCCAACAACGCCGGCGTCGACGGCTTCGGCCTCGGCCAGCTGCTGGAGACCCGCCAGATCGCCAAGATGATCTCGTCCTACGTCGGGGAGAACAAGGAGTTCGAACGCCAGTACCTGGCCGGAGAGCTCCAGCTCGAGTTCAACCCCCAGGGCACCCTGGCCGAGCGCATCCGCGCCGGCGGCGCGGGCATCCCCGCCTTCTTCACCGCCACCGGCGTCGGCACCCTGGTCGCCGAGGGCAAGGAAGTCCGCAATTTCAACGGCCGCGACTATGTCATGGAGACCGGCCTCGTCGCCGACCTGTCGATCGTCAAGGCCTGGAAGGCCGACGGCCGCGGCAATCTCCAGTTCCGCAAGACCGCCCGCAACTTCAATCCGATGATGGCCACGGCCGGCAAGGTCACCGTGGTCGAGGTCGAGCACATCGTCCCGACCGGCTCGATGGACCCCGACCAGATCCACACGCCCGGCATCTATGTCGACCGCATCGTCCTGACCGTGCCCGAGAAACGCATCGAACAACGCACCGTCCGTGCCCGGGAGACCGCATAATGGCCCGCACCCGCGAACAACTCGCCGCCCGCGCCGCCCACGAGCTGCAGGACGGCTTCTACGTCAACCTAGGCATCGGCATCCCGACCCTGGTCGCCAACTACATCCCGCATGGCATGGAGGTCACCCTCCAGTCCGAGAACGGCATGCTGGGCATGGGCCCCTTCCCCTATGAGGATGAGGTCGACGCCGACCTGATCAACGCCGGCAAGCAGACGATCACCGAGATTTCGGAAAGCAGCTATTTCAGCTCCGCCGACAGCTTCGCCATGATCCGCGGCGGGCACATCAACCTGTCGATCCTCGGTGCCATGGAAGTCGCCGAGAACGGCGACATCGCCAACTGGATGATCCCCGGCAAGCTGGTGAAGGGCATGGGCGGGGCCATGGACCTGGTCGCCGGCGTCAAGCGCGTGGTCGTGGT
>JAUYAG010000050.1 GCA_030693575.1 Brevundimonas sp.
CGAGGCGGGCAGGCGGCCCATCTTCACCTCATGCGACAGGAACTCCAGCAGGTGGCCGGCGATGGCCATGGCGGCCGCGTCCGGCGGAGCGAACGGGGCGTTGCGGTCCGGCGCATGGGTCTCGACCACGGCGACGACCCTGGCGGGGTCGCAGCGGAAGGTGGGTTGGCCGATCCGGTCGTCGGCGCGCAGCAGCGGGATCGGCACCCGGTTCGGGGGCAGGGCGGTGCCGTAATAGATGTCGTGCATCCCCTCCAGCGCCGGGTGCTGCCAGGAATTGACCTCCAGGATCACCTGCCCGGCCCGGTCCAGCCAGGTCTTGTTGTTGCCGACGGATGACGAGGGGATCAGCGACCCGTCTTCGAGGATGCCCGACACCTCGATCACCGCCGTCTCCAGCGGCCCGAGGAAGCCCTGCCAGGCCATCGGCGCGACCTGGCTCAGGTGCATGTCGAGATATTCCATCTCGCCCCTGTTGATCTTCTCCCGGGCGATGGGGTCGGAGTTGTAGGGCAGGCGGAACTCGATCCCGTCGGCCCGGGCCAAGGCCCCGTCCAGCTCGGGTCCGGTGGACGCGCCGGTCCAGACCTTCAGGCGGAATGGATTGCCCTTCGCATGCTCGGCCTCGATGCGCGCGGCCAGGGCCGGGGCGATGACCTTGGGATAGCCCGAGCCGGTGAAGCCGCTCATGCCCACCGTGCTGTTCGGCGGGATCAGCGCGGCGGCGGCCTCCGCGCTCATGATCTTCGATTGCAGGGCGTTTGAGCGGATGCGGGAAGAAGCCATGGGGTGGCCTACGCCCCCGGGCCTGATGCGGCCACCCCGTTAGATTGCGTAGATCGTCGCGTCAGCCCTCGCGGGCATCTCGGGTTTCCCGGATCGGAAACACCGCGCGCAACGAGGCGTCGCGCAGCCAGAGGCCGCCCCACATGAACAGGCCGAGCCAGACGCCGAACAGGGTGTGGCTGAACAGCGGGTTCTCCACCCGGAGATTGGTCGCGATGGCCCCGCCCAGCAGGCCGGTCATCAGCACCGCGCCGAACAGGCTGGTGCGGGGAATGACGTAGAGGATCACGCAGCCCAGCTCGATGAGGCCGATCAGCAGCAGGTATTTCGCCGGCCAGCCGAGCGGAGTCAGGTTCTGCTCGGTGACCATGTCGGCCATGAGGAATTTGGGCGTGATCGAAGCGCCGAGCATGAACAGGACGAACAGCCCGCTCAGCACCCGGCCGATCCAGACCATGGGCGGGGCCTTCACTGGACCGCCTCACAGGTCATCGCCGGCGTGGTATTGACCATCCACGGCACGCCGAATTTGTCGATCAGCCCGCCGAAGCCGGGCGACCAGAAGGTCCCCGAGAACGGCATGGTCGGCTGGCCGCCCTCGACAAGGGCGTCGTACCAGCGCCGGGCCTCGGCCGCATCGTCGGTGTGCAGGGTGACGTCGAAGCCGTTCTTGAGCTGGTCGAGGGGCGGGGCGTATTCGGGCGGCGAGTCCGAGCCCATCAGCGCCTGATCGCCGACCTGCAGCCAGCAGTGCATCAGCCAGTCGCCGTATTCCGGACCTATGGGCATTTCGGGCGGGGCGTCGCCGTAGCGCATGGCGGCGATGATCTCCCCGCCCAGCACCTTTGCATAGAATTCGAAGGCTTCCCGACACTCGCCGCGGAAGCTCAGGCTGGTGACGATCTTCATCGGTCAGTCTCCTCTGGCTTGATCCTGCAGGAAGGCCTCCAGCCGCTCGAAGGTGCTGGTCCAGCCGTGTTTGTGCCCGGTCAGGCTCTGTTCCGACTTCAGGCCCTCGTGGGTGAAGTCCATCAGTGTGCCGCCGTCCGGCGCGTCGCCGAGCTGGACTGTGACCAGGGTTTCCACCGGTGGGCCGTCCTCATGGGACTCGTCCCATTTGAAGGTGAAGACCAGCCGCTCATTGGGGACGATCTCGCGGTAGACGCCGCCCTGCCAAAGGTCCTGACCGGTGTCGGGCGAGCGCAGGCAGGCCCGCCATTCGCCGCCGACGCGGAGGTCCCGGGTGGCGCTGACCGCCGGCCATTCGACCGGGCCGAGCCACAGCACCATGACCTCGGGCGTCGTCCACGCCCGCCAGACCAGCGGACGCGGCGCATCGAAATATCGTTGTATTTGCAGGGTGGGGCGGGTCGCGATGCTGTCGACGAAGGTCATCGGGCGGGCTCTTCAGCGGGTCCGGTCGGGCCGGGGAGATCAGTGGGTCTTGAGCAGTTCGGCCAGCTGGTCGGCGCAGGTGCCCCAGCCCTCATGGAAGCCCATGGCCTCGTGCTGCTTCATGGTCTCGGCGTTCCAGTGACGTGCCGTGGCGACGTATTCGGTCTTGCCGTCGGCCATGGGGGTCAGTTCCACGGTCGCGACCATGAAGGGCTGGCCGGCCGGCTCCCAGGCCGGGGTGAAGGCGTCGGTCGTAATCCAGCGCCGGTTCGGCTCGACCGCGAGGAAGACCCCGCTGTTCGGCATGACCTCGCCGTCCGGTCCGTGCATGATGCAGTTGAACACGCCGCCGGGACGGGGGTCGATCTGGATATCCGAGATCGACCAGGGCTTCGGCACGAACCACTGTTGCAGCAGCTCCGGCGTCATCCACGCCTTCCAGATCGCCTCGGGCGTCGCGTCGATGACGCGGCGGAGGACCAGCGCATGCTGATGGGCGACGCCGTCGGTGTTGCAGGGATTGGAGTCAGTTTCGTGGGCCATCGGGGTCCCCTTTCTGGATTTTCTTCAAATAGGCGTCGAGGCGGTCGAAGCTGGCGTCCCAGTAGCGGCGGTAGTGCTCCAGCCACTCGGCGACGCCCTTCAGCCCCATCGGCTCCAGCCGGGCAGGCCGCCACTGGGCCTCCCGTCCGCGGCTGATCAGGCCTGCCTTCTCCAGCACCTTCAGATGTTTCGACACGGCCGGCAGGCTCATGTCGAAGGGCTCGGCCAGGTCGTTGACGCTGGCCTCGCCCTCGCAAAGCCGCGCCAGAATGGCCCGACGGGTCGGGTCGGCCAGGGCGGCGAATTTGGCGGATAGGGGGTCGGTCTGCATGGGGTGTGCTTCATACGTAACTGACAGGTTAAATACGCTCGCAGCGAGGCACTGTCAACCAGTCGGTTAAATACCCCAGCGAACGGGCGAGGGAACGTTCGCTCAAGGCGACGTGTTCGGACCGGACGCAACGGAGCACCCCATGAAAGCCCTCGTCCTGAACTGCACGCTCAAGCCGTCGCCGGCGACCTCCAGCACGGAGGCGCTGGCCAGGGTGGTCATTGCAGAGCTCGAAAAGGGCGGTGCGGATGTGGAGATGGTCCGGCTGGTGGACCTGAACCTCAAGCCGGGCGTGAAAACCAACGAGGGCAAAGGGGACGACTGGCCCTCCGTCCACGCGAAGATCATGGCCGCCCATATCGTCGTCTTCGCCACCCCGACCTGGCTGGGCCAGATGTCCAGCGTCTGCCTGCGGGCGCTCGAACGCATGGATGCGATGTTCGGTGAGTTCGACAAGGCGGGCCGCCCTGTCGCCTTCGGCAAGGTCGCGGGCGTCGTGGTCACGGGCAATGAGGACGGGGCCCACAACATCGTCGCCACCGTCTGTCAGGGCCTGATCGACATGGGGTTCACCATCCCCGGCCAGAGCTGGACCTACTGGCACCTCGGCCCGGGTCCCGGCCCGGACTATGTCGAGACGGATCAGGGCCACGACTATTCCGACCGCGTCGGCCGCAACGCCGCCCGCAACCTGCTGGCGCTGGCCAGGGTGCTGAAGCCCTCGACCTATCCGGTTCCGGAGAGCGGCGAGGCCTGACGCCGCCACTCCGTTCGTGACGGGGCGGGAAAAGCCGGGATAGGGTGGCCCATGTCCCTGATCGCCCTGACCCTCGCCGTTGCCCTCCAGACCTCGCCGGAACAGGAGGCCGCCGCCGCCCTGGACGCCCTTCACGCGGCCGCCGCGCGGGCCGATTCCGTGGCCTGGGCTGACAGGCTGGCGCCCGACATGGTCTGGATCGGCAATGAGACGTCGGAGCGCTGGGACCGTGAGGCCTTCCTCGGCTTCGCCGCGCCGATCTTCGCCCGGGGCGAGGGCTGGGTCTATGCGGCGCGCAAGGGCGGCCGTGATCGCCATGTGACCCTGGCACCGGACCCCTGCGCCTGCGTCGCCTGGTTCGACGAAGTGCTGGACAGCCAGACCTATGGCACGGCCCGGGCCGAGGGGATGATGGTGCGCGACGGCGCGGAATGGCGCGTGCTGCGCTACGCGCTCAGCTATCCCATCCCCAATGATCTCGCCGACGGGATGACGACCGAGATCAAGGCCTATGAAGCCGCAACGCCCATCGTCGACGCCCCGGGCGAGGCCGCCGACACGCCGGAGGAGGCGGCCGCCGCCATTGTGCTGGACGCCCTGCACGAGGCGGCCTCGAAGGCGGATGGCGCGGTCTATTTCGACCTGTTCACACCCGACGCCACCTACATCGGTTCCGACGTGACCGAGCACTGGTCGATCGCCGAGTTCCGGTCCTATGCCGAGCCGTACTTCAACCGGGGCCGGGGCTGGACCTATACGCCGCGCTCACGGTCGCTGACGCTCGCGCCGCTGGATTGCCGTTGCGTGGTCTGGTTCGACGAGGCGCTGGACAGCCGGTCCTACGGCACCAGCCGGGGCACGGGGGTGCTGGTGCGGGGCGAGGACGGCCGGTGGCGGATCGCCCTCTACGCCCTGACCTTCCCCATTCCCAATGCGCTGGCGCGGGACATGACGGCGCGAATCCGGGCGGCGGCGGCCCAATAGCGGAAAACCGGAACATATGGCCAACCCCGGCGCAGTCCTCTAACACCGCCGGATGGATTTCACCGACGACGCCTTCGTCCTGTCCGCCCGCGCCCATGGCGACACCGGGGTGGTCGTCGAACTGCTGACCGAGACCCACGGTCGACGAGCGGCCTATGTCGCCGGCGGGGCGTCACGCAAGATGAAGCCGTTCCTGCAGCCCGGGGCACGGGTCGTGGCGGACTACAAGGCGCGGACGTCGGACCATCTCGGCTCTGCGCGGCTGGAGCCCACAGGGGAGGGGCCCAGCGCCCTGTTCGACGATCCGCTGGCCCTGACCGGCCTCGCCGCCGCCGCGGCCGTGGCGCAAGGAGCGCTGCCGGAGCGTGAGCCGCATCCCGGT
The DNA here is from genome assembly GCA_030693575.1 of Brevundimonas sp. GTDB lineage: Bacteria > Pseudomonadota > Alphaproteobacteria > Caulobacterales > Caulobacteraceae > Brevundimonas. The sequence continues at coordinate 5,179 of JAUYAG010000050.1, forward strand.
GCCTTCCTGGCCTTCGAGGCGCTGATGTCGGCCTTTGCCCTGCCGGACGTCTGGCCCGCCATCTTCGTGCGGTTTGAGGCGGGGCTGCTGGAAGATCTGGGCTTCGGCCTCGATCTCAGCCGTTGCGCCGTCACCGGGACCATGGACGACCTGATCTGGGTCAGCCCGCGCACTGGCCGCGCCGTCAGCGCCGACGCCGGGGTGCCCTATGCCGACAAGCTGCTGAAACTGCCGCCGTTCATGCTGGGTGCCCAGGCGGGTCTGGGGGAGGGCGATGTCGGGGCGGGCCTCGACCTGACCGCCCATTTCCTCGAGCAGTTCGTCTTCCACCCCCAGAACCGGCCTATTCCGCCGGCACGGGTGTGGATGATCGACAAGCTGCGCGAGGCGGGTCGCCTTTGAGCCGCTCGCCATGTTAGCCATCGACCGGTGATCGGGGAATCCAAGCCATGAGAATGACCGTCGTCCGCGCCTTCGCGCTCAGTGTCGCCCTGCTGTCCGCGGTGCCCGTCGCGGCCCAGGCCGTAACCGATTCCGGCGCAGAGCAGCGTATCGAGGCCGACGTCGTCTTCCTCGCCGACGACGCCCTCGAGGGACGCGGCACCGGTCAACGGGGGTATGATCTGGCGGCTCTCTATGTCCAGTCCCGGATGCAGGCCATCGGATTGCGACCGGGTGCGGCCGGGGGCGAATGGCTTCAACGCTTCACGGTGGCGCGGCTCGGAATCGCCGCCGAGGGCGCGACGCTCACCTGGACTCCGGCGGGCGGCGAGCCCGTGGTCTGGCGCAGCGGACAGGAGGCCCTGTTCGGCGTCGGGCGCGAGGCAGGCCGCTTCGTCCAGCCGGGCCAACTGGTGTTTGTCGGCTTCGGAATCGACGCGCCGGAACTGGGCATGTCCGACTATGCGGGTCTGGATGTGGCCGGAAAGATCGTCGTCTTCCTGTCCGGCGCGCCGGTGGGGACTGCTCCGGCGATCGCCGAGCGTCTTGAGGCCGCCAAGGCGCGGACGGCCGAGGCGCATGGCGCCATCGCCACGGTGACGGTGAACACCACGGCCAGCGCGAGCCGGTACAGCGATACGCTCCTTCGCCGGTTCGCGGGACGCACCGAGACCGTCTGGGTCAGTCCGGACGGCACGCCACGGCGGCAGGCGCCGAGTGTCCGGGCGACCGCCTTCCTGAGTGACGCCGCCGCAGAGGCGCTTTTTGCCGGGACCTCGCGCTCCTATGCGGACATCCGGCGTGAGGCCACCGCGGCCGGCGGAAGGCCTGCGGGCTTCGCCCTGGCGGGAGCGGCCGTGTTCGAGGTGCACACCCGGCGTGAGGACCTGCAGACCGCCAATGTCGTCGGCGTGATCGAGGGCTCCGATCCCGCGCTGAAGACCGAATATGTCGTCATGACCGCTCACCTGGACCACCTGGGAATGAGCGGAACCGGACCGGACCGGATCAACAACGGCGCCCTCGACAATGCCGGCGGCGTCGCCTCCATGCTCGAGGCAGCCCGCATTCTGGCGCTGGCGCCGCCGCGTCGCTCGGTGCTCGTCGTGGCCCTGTCCGCGGAAGAGATGGGCCTGATCGGATCGGACTATCTGGCGCGTTATCCCGTCGCCCAGGGCGTGATCGCCAACGTGAACCTGGACATGCCGATACTGACCTACGACTTCACCGATGTGGTCGCCTTCGGCGCCGAACACTCGACCATGGGGCCGCTGGTCGCCGCCGCGGCCCGGGCGGAGGGCGTGAGTCTCTCACCCGATCCTATGCCGGAGCAGAACGTCTTCACCCGATCCGACCACTATTCATTCGTCCAGGCGGGGATTCCCTCGGTCATGCTCGCAACGGGCTATGCGAACGGCGGAGAGGCGGCCTGGGGGCAGTTCTTCGCGAACGGCTATCACAAGACGAATGACGACCTGTCGACGCCCTTCAACTGGGGTGCCGCAGCCCGGTTCGCCCGCGTCAATGCCGCGATTGCCCGGGCCATCGGGGACGCGGAGCGCGCACCGCTCTGGTACGAAGGGAACGTCTACGGCGACCGGTTTGCACCGACGGCGGAACGGGCACCGGCACCCTGACGTCGGGCCCGCGAAACCCCGGATCGACCCACAGGTCGCGCCAACACTTCGGCCGCGGTCCGGTCTAGACTCAGGCCTCCTCTTCGCCGATTCGAAGGCCCATGACCGTTCACACCCCGCCGCCGGAAGGCGGACGCATCGTCGACGAGCCGATGAGCGAGGCGCTGTCGCGCCGCTATCTCGCCTACGCCCTGTCGACCATCACCAACCGCGCCCTCCCGGACGTGCGCGACGGCTTCAAGCCGGTGCACCGGCGCATCATGTACGCCATGCACCAGATGCGGCTGAACCCGCAGGCGGCGGCGCGCAAATGCGCCAAGGTCGTCGGCGAGGTCATGGGCGGCTATCACCCCCACGGTGACGCCTCGATCTATGACGCCCTGGTGCGGTTGGCGCAGGACTTTTCGCAGCGTTATCCGCTGGTCGACGGGCAGGGGAATTTCGGCAATATCGACGGCGATAACGCCGCGGCCATGCGCTACACCGAGTGCAAGCTGACCGCCGCCGCCGTCCTGCTGATGGAGGGCATCGACCAGGACTCGGTGGACTTCAAGGCCACCTATGACGACCAGGACGAGGAGCCGATCGTCCTGCCGGCCGGCTTCCCCAATCTGCTGGCCAACGGCTCTTCGGGCATCGCCGTCGGCATGGCCACCTCGATCCCGCCGCACAATGTCGGCGAGCTGATAGACGCCTGCCACCTGCTGCTGGAACGCCCCGACGCCTCGACGGAAGAGCTGGCCGGCATCGTTCCGGGGCCGGACTTCCCGACCGGCGGGGTCGCCGTCGAGGGCCACGCCTCCATCCTCGACGCCTATGAGACGGGCCGCGGCGGCGTGCGGCTGCGGGCCCGCTGGGAGACCGAGGACCTCGGCCGCGGCGTCTGGCGCATCATCGTCACCGAGATGCCCTATCAGGTGCAGAAGTCGAAACTGATCGCCGACCTCGCCGACCTGATCGAGCACAAGAAGGCGCCCCTGCTGGGCGACGTGCGCGACGAGTCGGCCGAGGACATCCGGCTGGTCATCGAGCCCAAGAGCCGCACGGTCGAACCCGAGGTGCTGATGGAGAGCCTGTTCAAGCTCTCCGATCTCGAGATCCGCTTCCCCATCAACATGAACGTGCTGGACGCCACCGGCACGCCGCGGGTGATGGGCCTCAAGGCCTGTCTCCAGGCCTTCCTGGATCACCGCCGCGAGGTGTTGGTGCGCCGGGCCGGCTGGCGGATCGACCGGGTCGAGAAGCGGCTGCACCTGCTGGAAGGCCTGAGGATCGTCTTCCTCAACCTCGACGAGGTCATCCGCATCGTCCGCGAGGAGGAACAGCCCAAGGCCGTCCTCATCGCCCGGTTCGGGCTGTCGGAGCTTCAGGCCGACTTCATCCTCGACACCCGACTGCGCCAGCTGGCGCGGATCGAGGAAATGACGATCGAGAATGAATACAAGGCCCTGTCGGACGAACTTGCGGCGCTGCAGTCGCTGTCGTCCTCGCCGGCCAAACAGTGGAAACAGGTCGGCAAGGATCTGGAGACCGTGCGCAAGGCGCTGGTCTCGCCGCGCCGGACCACGATCGCCGAGGCGGTCGACGCCTCGGCCTTTGTCTCGGTCGAGGCCTTCATCCCGCGCGAGGCCATCACCGTCATCCTGTCCGAACGCGGCTGGATCCGCGCCGCCCGCGGCAAGGTCGAGGATCCGTCGGAGCTGAAATTCAAGGAGGGCGACAGCCTCGCCTTCCTCGTGCCGGGCTATACGACTGACAAGATCCTGGTCGCGGCGTCGGACGGTCGCATCTTCACCGTCGGGGCCGACAAGCTGGCCTCGGGCCGCGGCCACGGCGAGCCGCTGCGGCTGATGATCGACCTCGATGAGAAGGCTGACATCATCAACATTCTGGCGCACCAGCCGGGCAGCAAGCTGCTGGTCGCCTCAAAGGCGGGCTATGGCTTCATCGCCCCCGAGGACGAGTTGCTGGCCCAGAAGCGGGGCGGCAAACAGGTGTTGAACGGCGAGATGCTGGCGGCCATCCGCGTTCACGGCGACCACGTCGCGGCGATCGGCGACAACATCAAGGCCCTGATCTTCCCGCTGGCCGAACTGCCCGAGATGGGCCGGGGCAAGGGCGTGAAGCTGCAGACCTACAAACAGGGCGGCCTCGCGGACGTCGCGGTCTTCGACGGCGCCCACGGCCCGGAATGGGTCGACGGCGGCGGACGCCGGCGCAACTGGCCCGACTGGAAGGACTGGCTGGGCAAGCGAGCCGGGGCCGGTCGTCAGGGCCCGCGGGGGCTGCGGAAGTTTCGCTGACAGGGGTCAGGCCCGGTTACGCCGATTTTAGTTTGGGGCAGGGGCCCTCGGCCCCATATTGATTGAACGGTCGATGATCGACCGACGTTGGAGACCGCAATGCTCGTCACCCTGATTGTCATCGCCGTCATCGTCGCCCTGGTGCTGTTCGTCATCGTCGGCGCCTACAACAAGCTGGTTGCGCTGGATCAGCGCGCCGACCAGTCGTTCGCCGACATCGATGTGCAGCTGAAGCAGCGGCAGGACCTGATCCCCAATCTCGTCGAGACGGTGAAGGGTTATGCGACCCACGAGCGCGGCACGCTGGACGCCGTCACCCAGGCGCGCGCCGCCGCCGCCGGTGCCACCTCGGTGAATGACAAGGTCCAGGCCGAGAACATGCTGACCGGCGCGCTCGGCCGGCTGTTCGCGGTCGCCGAGGCCTATCCGGACCTCAAGGCCAACACCAACTACCTCGAACTGCAGCGCGAACTGTCGGACATCGAGAACAAGCTGGCCGCCGCGCGCCGCTTCTTCAACAATGCCGTCAGCGAGTTCAACGCCGTCCGCCGGCAGTTCCCGACCGTCCTGTTCTCCGGCATGGTCGGCTTCGGTTCGGACAAGCCCTTCTTCGACGTGGGCGAGGGCGATCGCGCCGCGATGAACGCCGCCCCGCCCAAGGTCAGCTTCACGGCGTAAGGGGTCGCATTGATGGGTGCCGTCGGGCTCCAGACCCATATCTGGGCGAACAATACCCGGTCGATCCTGCTGCTCGCCGCCTTTCCGGTGCTGGTGATCTTCATCATCTACGGCCTGCAGCTGGTCCTGATGGGGTTCGGCTTCCTGCCCGGGACGGGGCGGGGGCTGGGCGACGACATGGCCCTGGCCGCCTCCTGGCTGGGCGGCACGATACCGCTCGCCGTCGTCGTCGCGGGCATCTGGTTCGCCATCTCCTATTTCGGCAGCCAGACCATGATCGACCTCATGACCGGGGCGCGGAAGGTTGAGAGAAAGTCTGAGCCTGACCTCTACAACCTGCTGGAAAACCTCGCCATATCACGCGGCCTGCGCACACCGACGCTGCGCATCATCGACAATGACAGCCTCAATGCCTTCGCCACCGGGCTGCATGAAGGCCAGTACAGCATCACGGTCACCCGCGGCCTAGTCACGGCCCTGACGCGCGATGAGCTGGAGGCCGTTCTGGCCCATGAGTTGACCCACGTCATCAACAGGGACGTGCGGACCATGGTCATCGCCTCGATCTTTGCGGGGATCATCAGTGTGATCGCGGAACTGGTGTTCCGGGGCCTGATCTATTCGCGCGGTGGCGGCAAGCGGGACAACAAGAACGCCCTGCCGCTGATCCTGATCGGCCTGGCCTTCGCCGCCGTCGGCTTCGCCCTGGCCATCGTCATCCGGATGATGCTGTCGCGGACTCGGGAGTTCGTCGCCGACGCCGGGGCGGTCGAACTGACCAAGAACCCCGACGCGATGATCTCCGCCCTGCGCAAGGTCGAGGGCCGGTCCAGCCTGAAGGGCCCCGACGAGGTCCAGCAACTGTTCCTGGACAACCAGCCGAACGGCCTAGGTCTGGAAGGCCTGTTCGCCACCCACCCGCCGATCCAGAAGCGGATCGACGCCCTGGTGAAGTTCGGAGGTGGCGTCGATCCGGGCGTATGGTCCGGCCAAGAACGCTCAACCTCGGTTCCAACAGCCGGGCTGGCCTGATGCGATGCGTCCTTGCCGCGATAGCGATCGCCGCATCGCTACTGACGTCGGACGCGACCGTCGCGCATCAGCACCAAGCTGATGAGATGCCTCCATTCGCCTGTCTGCTCACCATGGCTGCGGGGACGCCACCACCGTCGGTCATGGAACTTGCCTTATCCGTTGACGGGATTGCGTGTGGGCGGGGCTCAACCTCCGAAGCCGTGACAATCGTTGCGCCATCGCAGGTCGCAAGCTGCACCCAGATCCCTCATAGCGTCCGAATCTCGGCCCGAAAGGCCGTGGCCGGCCTCGAAGCGCAGGAACTGCTTCAGCGCTGTTCGCCTGTAGTTTCGGCGACACGAAGCGGTGAGGTCATCGCTTTATCAAGGCGTACGACGGCGACTCACGAATACGGGGATATCGCGAACGAGATCACCGCCTATGCGGGCTGGAGCGCGGTCCCAGCGCGCTACTTCATCAGCGGAGCTGTTGGAGACATCGCAGTCTTCTGCTTTGAAACGGATGGGTATGGGGATGTTCCCGGCTATCTCGAACAGGCGGGCCTGAAAGACTTGGATCAGTTTCAGATTGTTCGAGGGACCGGCACCTGTCGGGACGTTGTCCAGGCGAAGCTCAATGTCGATCTTCCGTGGCGGGACGGAACCTAGTCGGCCATTCGCTCCCAGCCCAGCCTGGTCAGCTTCTCCATCGGCCGGAACTCGGCCTTGTAGTCCATCTTCCTCGAGCCCCTGACCCAGTAGCCGAGATAGACGTAGGGCAGACCCACGACCTGCGCCTGGCGCACATGGTCGAGGATGGCGAAGCGGCCGAGGCTGCGGGCTTCCAGCGCCGGGTCGAAGAAGCTGTAGACCATCGACAGTCCGTCCCCGAGCAGGTCAGTCAGGCAGACGCCGACCAGATCGCCCGGGCCGCCGTCGGGCGAGGGCAGGCGGTATTCGATCAGATGGGTGCGGACGGCCGTGTCCTCGACCATGGCGACGTAGTCGAGCCAGCCCATACCGCTCATGCCGCCGCCCGGATGGCGGCCGTGCAGGTAGCGGCGCAGCAGGTCGAACTGTTCGGTCGTGGCCTCTGCCTCGACCAGGTCACGCGACAGGTCTGCGTTGCGTTTCAGTACCTTGCGCTGTGATCTTGAGAAGCTGAACTCGGGTACGGGCAGGCGAACGGAGACGCAGGCGTCGCAGGATTCACAGGCCGGGCGATAGGCGATGTTCTGGCTGCGGCGGAAGCCCGCCTGGGTCAGCTCGTCATTGACGTGGACGCCTTCGCTGAACGGCAGGTTGGCGAACACCTTCCGCTCGGTCTGCCCGGGCAGGTAGGGACAGGGGGCCACGGTCGTCATGTAGAAGCGGAGCTGGCGCTGGGGAACGAAGGTCACGGCGTCAGGTCCGCATCCAATTTCGCCGACAGTGGGGCGCAAGCCGTTTCATGCCGTGATTTGCACCCCCGCCGAGCGCCGGGGCAAGGCCATTCGCCCCACACATGCATGCGGGGCGAGGGCTCACAGGCTGGTGTCCGTCGGCAGGACCGGCGCCTCACGCAGCAGCACGATGGCGATGCGACGGTTGCCGGCCAGGGTGGGGTCGTCGGGATACAGCGGGTCGGAGCCCGCCTTGCCGGAGACCTGGTAGACGCGGTCGGCATCGACGCCGGCACTCTGAAGCACGAGGCGCGAGGCGTTGGCGCGCGCCGACGACAGGGCCCAGTCGTTCGGCAGGGTGGCGCGGTTCGATCCGGGCGCGGCCGAGGTGTGGCCGGTGATCGAGATGCGGTTGGGAAGCTGGTTGATGACCCGCGAGATGGTTCGCAGCAGCAGCTGGGCCCGGGCGTTGGGGCGGGAAGAGGTCGGATCGAACATCGACCGCCCCTCCTGGTCGACCAGCTGGATCCGCAGGCCTTCGGGCGTCTGGTCGATGATCAGCTGTTTCGACAGCTCGGCCAGTTCCGGCATCGACTGCATGGCCTGGCGCAGCGATTCGGCGGCGGAGGCGAATTCGGCGGCCTCGCGGCGGGCGATCTCCTCGCGCAGGGCCTCCTCGCTGGCGGCGGCGAGGTTGGCGTTCTGGCCGACCTCCTGCGGCGAATCAGCCGGGGCCTCGGGGGCCAGTTCGCTGATGACCGATTGGGATCCCGAACTCTTGGAGCCGTCATCCCCGAGGGATGTGCCGCCCAGAATGCCGCCCGATCCGGACGTGGTCGCAGAGACGCTGGCCGGGGCGAAATATTCGGCGATGCCGCGCTTCTGTTCGGGATCGGTCGTATTGATCAGCCACATCAACAGGAAGAAGGCCATCATCGCCGTCACGAAGTCGGCATAGGCGACCTTCCAGGCACCGCCGTGGTGGCCGCCGCCGACCACCTTCTTGACCTTCTTGATGAGGATCGGACGATCACTCAGGGACATGGCACGCGGACCTTTGGCGAAGAACTCGGGGGCAGGGTGGGGGCGTCAAGGTTAAGGCGGCGTTTCCCATGTCGCGCCTTGCCCGGACCCGGCCGGTCGCATAGTCGTCAGGCGTGAGCACCCCCGATACTGACGCCTTTGAAATTGCCGCCTATCGCCGGGCCCTCGGAGGATTCGCGACCGGGGTCTGCGTCGTGACGGCCCATACGCCCGACGGCCCATACGGCATCACGATCAACTCATTCACGTCCGTGTCTCTCAGGCCCCCGCTGGTTCTTTGGTGTCTGGACCGCGGATCGGACCGCCATGATGGTTTCGCCGGCGCTGAACGATTCGCGGTGCACATGTTGCCGGTCGAGGACCGCGAGATGTCTGACCGCTTCGCCTGGGGCATCTGTCGTCTGTCTTCCGACGAATTCGACAGCTCCAGTGCGGAACCGCCAAGACTGAAGAACGCCCTGACGCGCCTCGACTGCGTCGCGACGGAGCGGATCATCATGGGCGATCACCTGACCATCGTGGGCGCGGTCAAAGGGTTCGAGACGCGACCGGGGGCAGGGCTGACCTATTTCCGTGGACGCTACGGCGTCGCTGAGGAGCCTGCGGCATGAAGATCGGTTTCGCGGGTCTGGGCGTCATGGGCGGGCCGATGGCGCGCCATCTGGTTCAGGCGGGACATGAGGTCGCGGGCTTCAATCGCTCACCGGACAAGGCGCGGGCCTGGGCCGACGCGACCGGCGGACGGTTCGCCGCGACGGTGGCGGAGGCTTCGACCGGCGTAGAACTGCTGATCCTGTGCGTCGGGAATGACGACGATGTACGGCAGGTCGTGACGGAGGCGCTGCCGCATCTGGCGGCCGGTGCCGTCATCGTCGATCACACCACGACCTCCGCCCGCGTGGCGCGCGAGATGGCGGCGCTGGCGAGCGAAGCAGGATGCGCCTTCATCGACGCGCCGGTCTCCGGCGGACAGGCCGGGGCCGAGAACGGCCAGCTCAGCGTGATGGCGGGGGGCGATGCGGCGGCGCTGGCGCGGGTCGAGCCGACCCTGATGGCCTATTCGAAGGCCGTGAAACACATGGGTCCGTCGGGCTCCGGCCAGCTGACCAAGATGGTCAACCAGATCGCCATCGCCGGCGTTGTCCAGGGCTTGGCCGAGGCGGTGCATTTCGCCGAGGTCGCGGGCCTCGACACGACCGCGGCCTATGACGCCATCTCCAAGGGCGCGGCGCAGTCGTGGCAGATGGACAACCGCTGGAAGACCATGGCCGAGGGCCAGTTCGAATTCGGGTTCGCGGTCGACTGGATGCGCAAGGATCTGGGTCTGGTGCTGGATGAGGCACGAGCCAACGGCGCGCATCTGTCGCTGACGGCGCTGGTCGACCAGTTCTATTCCGAGGTGCAGGCCATGGGCGGCGCGCGCTGGGACACGTCGAGCCTCGCGGCGCGGCTGCAGGACCGGGCCCGGAAGCGCTGAGGCCGGATACGGCTCCAGGATTTCGCATAATATATCTTATGCGCATTACAGACATGGCTTGAGGGGCGCGGCCTACGGCCCCTGTCCCACGGTCGGCGCGGCGTCCAGCAAGGCGATGGCCTCGCGCACATAGCCGGCGTGAGCGACGACACCGATCCCCAGCGGCTCATCCGACGGACGGACCTCCGACGTCAGGACCCCGGCGATGAAAGGATGATCCGGCTGGACCGTGCCCGGCAATTTGCGCGCGGCCGGCGTCCAGAACACCGGGCCTCCGGAGTTTCCCGGAAACACCGGAAAATCAAGCAGGAAGACCGGGAAACTGTCGATCGGCGTGAGCGGCCAGGACGCGATGCGCCCTGTCCTCAGGATCGGGAACCCCGCCGTGTTCGACGAATAGCCGCGCGGAAAGCCGAGCGTCAGCAGCTCGTCGCCAGGCCCGACCTGCCAGCTGTCCAGATCTTCGCCGCTGGCCAGCCAGCCCAGCGGTATGGCGGCGCGGGCGAAGACCGGCGGGGCTGAAATCTCCATCACCGCGATGTCGCGTTCGGGATGTTTGGTCCAGAGCCGGTCGCCGGCCATGTCGCGAATCCGCAAGGGATCGGGCGCGAACCGCCAGCCGCCGCCCGGCATCTCGCTGCGCCAGCCCACGCGGGCGTCGCGGCTGGCCATCCCGTCGAGCACATGGTGGGCCGTGACCATGACGGTCCGTGGCGTGCCGTCCGGCCGTGGCGCATTGATAAGGAAGGCCGTCCCGACCCGGCGCGTGCCGTCGCCGTTGTTCTGGTCGATCTGGACGGTGGCGCTGATCAGGCCGAGGGTCAGGTCCCAGGCGGGCGCCGCGAGCTCCGCGATGGGCGGCTCCTGGCTCTGGACCGGGACCGGGGCCTGCGCCTGCACCTGCTCCCAGGCGGGTTGAGGCGGCGTCTGAAGATCGAACATGATGCCGTCCCGTCTCTGGCGTTTGTCATTTGACGGCGGGTGGCCTGCGCGCACAAGGTCCGGCGTCAATTCAGGGGCTTCGACATGAACCGCCGCGACCTTCTCGCCACATCCGCCGCCATCCTCGCGGCCACCGCCCTTCCCGCCCAAGCCCGCCCAACCGGAGCCTCGATGTCCCAAGGTACGCCCGTCCCGCCCGTCGCGAAGAAGATTCCGGTCCGCATCGAGCAGCTGGGACGCGTCCGCACCGACGACTATCAGTGGATGAAGGACGACAACTGGCAGGCCGTGCTGCGCGACCCGACGCTGATCAAGGCCGACGTCAAGGAGCACCTCGAGGCCGAGAACGCCTATCGCGAGGCGATGATGGCCTCGACCCTGCCCCTGCAGGCCGCGATGTTCGAGGAGATGAAAGGCCGGATCAAGGAGGCCGACAGCTCGGTCCCCTCCCCCGACGGGGCCTGGGAATATTACGTCGAGTACCGGACGGGCGATCAGCATCCCCGGTACATGCGCAAGCCGCGCGGCGGCACCGGTGAGGCCCAGCTGCTGCTCGACGCCAACGCCCTGGCTGAGGGCAAGGCCTATTCGGAGGTCTCGTCGGCCGGCCACAGCCCTGACCACGCCCTGTTCGCCTATTCAGAGGACGCGCAGGGGTCCGAGGTGCACCAGATCTTCGTCAAGGATCTGGCGACGGGGGAGGTCCTGCCGGACCCGATCGGTTCGGCCATCGGCGACTTCGCCTTCTCGGCCGACAGCCAGTGGCTGTTCTGGACCAATCGCGACGACAATGGCCGTCCGGACAAGATCTTCCGCCGGCCCGCGCGCGGCGGCGAGACGACCCTGGTCTATCAGGAGGACGACGACGGGATGTTCATCGGCGTCGGCCGCACGGCCGACGATGCCTTCATCCTGATCACCGTCGGCAACCAGGAGACGTCGGAGGCCCGGGTCATTCCCGCCGCCGCCCCGACCGCAACGCCCGTCGTCCTTGAGCCCCGTGAAGTCGGACGGCTGTACGAGGCCGACCACTGGGGCGACCGCTGGGTGATCCGCACCAATGCCGACGACTCGATCGACTTCAAGATCGTCGAGGCCCCGACCGCGACGCCGGGCAAGGCGCACTGGACCGACCTCGTCCCGCACACGCCGGGCCGCTACATCGAAGGCGTGGCGCTGGTGAAGAACCATATTGCCCGTCAGGAACGGGCCGACGCCAATACGAAGATCATCATCCGCGACCGGGCCGGCGCCGAGCACGAGATCGCGGTGGACGAACCCGCCTACTCCCTGTCGCTGGCCGGCGCGTCGGAGTTCGACACCACGGTCATGCGCTACGGCTACAACTCGCCGTCCACGCCGACCTCGACCTATGACTACGATCTGGCGACGCGCGAGCGGACCCTGCGCAAGGTGCAGGAGGTGCCGTCAGGCCACAACACGGCCGACTATGTCGTCGAACGGCTGAACGCCCCTGCCCCCGATGGCGAACTGGTGCCGGTGACGGTGCTGCGCCGGCGGGACACGCCCGTCGACGGCTCGGCCCCGGTGTTGCTGTACGGCTACGGCTCCTATGGCAGTCCGATCCCGGCGAGCTTCTCGACCAACCGGCTGTCGCTGGTCGACCGGGGCTGGATCTACGCCATCGCCCACGTCCGCGGCGGCTCCGACAAGGGCTGGAACTGGTTCCTGACCGCGCGGCGGATGACCAAGAAAAATACCTTCACCGACTTCATCGCCTCAGCCGAGCATCTGATAGCGCGCGGCTATGCGAAAGCCGGTCACATCGTGGCGGAGGGCCGGTCGGCGGGCGGGCTGCTGATGGGGGCGATCAACAACATGCGGCCCGATCTGTGGGCCGGTGTGATCGGAGGGGTGCCGTTCGTGGACGTCATCAATACCATGAGCGACACCAGCCTGCCGCTGACGCCGCCGGAATGGCCGGAGTGGGGCAATCCGATCGAGGACCCTGAGGCCTATGACTACATGATGAGCTACAGCCCCTACGACCAGGTCGGGCCGAAGGCCTATCCGGCCGTGCTGGCGACCGGCGGCCTGTCGGACCCGCGGGTGACCTACTGGGAGCCCGAGAAGTGGGTGGCGAAGCTGCGGCCGGCCACGACCTCGGGCAAGCCGATCCTGCTGAAGATCAACATGGAAGCGGGCCATGCCGGATCATCGGGGCGGTTCGACTATCTGAAGGAGGTCGCCCACGACTATGCCTTCGCCCTCTGGGCCATCGACAGGGGATGGGAGCGGGGCTGAGCCCCGCTCCGGCCTCAGGGCTCGAGCGTCCAGGTGTAGCGGCCCACGTCGTCGGCGTGCAGGACCACGAAATCGCGGGTCTCATAGCCGCTCGGGCAGGTATCGCTGCCGTCGGACCAGAAGGTGTAGGGTCCGGGATACTGGACGCAGAGCGCATGGCTGCCTCTCCAGGCCCGGCCCGAGCCGTCCATCGCGTCGGCGTACATGTAGAAATTGGCGTTGTCGGTGGAGACCAGCTCCGTACAGGCACCGTCGTTCACATTGTACCAGCCGCGATTGATGAACCGGCCGGTCCCGACCTCGACATAGGAGATCGCTGCATTCGCATCACGACCGCTCTGATTGCAGACCCGGATATCGACGGTGGCCGCCCGGACGGGAGCGGGCGGCGCCATGCCCGGCTTGGACTGGGCCGCGGCCACGCCCGGCGAGCCGGCGACCAGTGAAACGGCGATTGCCGCGACGAACAGATGTGTTTTCATGGTCCCCTCTCCCCGGTTGAAGATTTAGGTTATCAAGGTTCTCTGAAGATGCCACTGACAGTTGCTGACGGCAGCGCCAGACCCCGGCTGACCGGATGAGCCCTGTGCTGAGGGACGCCGTTGAAGGCGACATGCCGGCGATCACCTCCCTGTACGGCACCGAGGTCGAGGGCGGCACCGCCACGTTCGAGACCACGCCGCCCGGTCTTGAGGAGATGACCCGGCGTTTAGCGGCGGTGCAGCGTCACGGCCTGCCGTGGCTGATCGCGGAGACCGACGGCCGGTTCGCCGGCTATGCCTATGCCTCGCCCTTCCGGCCGCGTCCGGCCTATCGATATGGCGTCGAGGTCTCGGTCTACGTCGAGGCGCATGCGCGTCGACGGGGCGTGGGCCGGGCCCTGCTGGAAGCCCTGATCGACGGAACCCGCGACAGGGGTCTGCGGCACCTGATCGGTGCCATCAGCGACAGTGCCACCAGCGAGGCCTCGATCGCCCTGCACCGGGCGCTCGGGTTCCGGGACGCGGGCGTCTATCGCCAGGTCGGCTGGAAATTCGAACGGTGGCTGGACGTCACCCTGATGCAGCTGGACCTCGATCCCAAGGGCGCGCCGCCGGTTTCGCCGGGCCTGGACCTGACAGGCGGCCTCGCTTGAGCAGACCGATCAGCGGGGCGCGATCCCGTGCGGGGCCGTGGCCAGCCAGGGCGCCGGGCTGAAGCGGCGCGGCGTCTCGCCGAGCGCGCCATCGCGGATGAACTGGCGGGCGAAAGCCACCACGCCCCCGATTGTGGCTTCATCGAACGGTTTGGACACCGCCCCCAGCGCGCCGGCGAAGCCGTCGGGGATCTGTTCCGGGTTGGCGGTCAGGAAGACGACAGCCGAACCGTATTCCTTGATCAGGTGACGGGCGATGTCGGGTCCGGTCATCCCGTCGAGCAGGTTGATGTCAACAAGCGCCAGCTCAGGCCGATGCTGTTCGGCGATCGCAAGAGCGCCGACCGTATCCATGGCACAGCCCACGACATCACAGCCGGATTCGCAGAGAACCAGCTCCAGCTCCATGGCGAGCAGGGCCTGGTCTTCGACAATCAGGACCCGAAGGTCGGGTACGTCAGACACGGCAATCCCCCGGGCACCAGCCAGACGCATTAACACTCTTGTGTCGGCTAGCGGACACCCAACGCACGGATTCCCGATCGGTTCACCGCCGGCAGCGCATTTCGTGCATTTGGCGGAATTGCATGCAGAAACGCCCCGCAAGCAGGGCGATCACAAGCCAGGTGGACGATCGGAAGGGCTGACGCCGTCAGCGGGGGCGGATGGCTGGGGAACTAGGACTCGAACCTAGAATGACGGTACCAAAAACCGGAGTGTTACCATTACACCATTCCCCAGCAGGTCCGGCGCATCCGGGGCCGAAGCGCCGGAAGGCGGTCGAGATACGCGAAGGCCGCGGGCGATGCAAGAACCGGTTTCGAGACTATTTTCACCGACCGCGAAACGGCGCTTGCGGGCGGGAAAGGCCGTGGCTATAAGCCCCCTCCTCAAGTCGGAGTGTGGCTCAGCCTGGTAGAGCACTGCGTTCTGGACGCAGGGGTCGGAGGTTCGAATCCTCTCACTCCGACCATCTTTCTCCGGAAAGAAGAGACAGCCCTTCGGGGCCCCGAGGTTTCCCGGCCTCAATCCCCCGCCTTATCCGCCACCGCCTTCAGATGCGCGCCCACGGCCTCGATCGTGCGGCCGGCCAGCGCCTTGCGTCGGGACAGCAGATCGGGCGAGCCGGCGTCATAGTCGGCCATCAGGCGGCGTACGAAGTCGCCCGACTGAACTTCCGCCAGCACCGTGTCCATCGCCGCCCGCGACGGCTCGCCGATGATCCGAGGACCGGTCAGATAGGCACCGTATTCGGCCGTGTTGGAGATGCGCGTGAAGGCGCCCGCAACGCCGCGCTCGAACATCAGGTCGGTGACCAGCTTGACCTCATAGAAGCATTCGAACCAGGCCACCTCGGGCGGATAGCCGGCCTTGACCAGTTTCATGAAGGCGGCGTCGATCAGTTCGGCCACCCCGCCGCACAGCACCACCTGCTCGCCGAACAGGTCGCTCTCGCATTCAGCGGCGAAGGTGGTCTCGAGAATGCCCTTGCGGCCGCAGCCCAGCGCGGCCGCATAGGACAGGCCCAGCGCATGCGCGCCGCCCGAGGCGTCCTGATGCACGCCGAACAGGCAGAAGACCCCCTGCCCTTCCTCATAGAGGTCGCGGATGCGCGGGCCGATGCCCTTGGGCGAGGCGAGGATGACGTCGAGGTCAGGCCGCGGCTCGACCAGGCCGAAGCGGACCGAGAGGCCGTGGGCGAAGATCAGGGCGGCACCAGGCTTCATCGCCGGGGCCAGTTCGTCGCGCCACAGGTCGCGATGGGCCTCGTCCGAGATCATGACGGCGACGACGTCAGCCGAGGCGGCGGCTTCGCCCGCGGTCAGGACGGCGAAGCCGTCGGCCTCGGCCTTCGCGCGGGTCGCGGAGCCGGACTTGAGACCGACGACGATGTCCGCGACGCCCGAGTCGCGAAGGTTCAGGGCGTGGGTCCGGCCCTGGCTGCCGTAGCCGATGACGGCGACGCGCTTGCCGCGGATGATCGAGAGATCGCAGTCGCGGTCATGGAACACGGGGAGCGGCGCGGCTATTGGATCAGTCATGAGCACAGACATAACGCCTTCCGCCGTCGTCGCCTTCTGGAAAGAGGCCGGCCCCGGCAAATGGTTCGCCAAGGATGACGCCTTCGACTCGCGTTTCCGCCGCGGTTTCGGGGACGCGCATTTCGCCGCCGCGCGGCGCGCGCTGGATCCCTGGGCGGAGACGGCGGAGGGCTCCCTGGCCCTGCTGATCCTGCTGGACCAGTTTCCGCGCAATGTGTTCCGGGGCACGGGCCACGCCTTCGCGACCGACCCGCTGGCGCGGATGTTCGCCGGACGCGCACTGGCGGTCGGGCACGACCTGCAGATCGAGGGGGACATCCGCCGGTTCTTCTACCTGCCGTTCCAGCATTCGGAGGATCGCGCCGATCAGGACCGCCAGGTCGAACTGTTCCAGACCCGGATGGTCCGCAAGCCCGACGACCGCTGGGCCGAACACCATCACGGCGTCATCGCCCGCTTCGGCCGCTTCCCGCACCGGAATGCAGCCCTGGGTCGGGAGACGACGCCGGAGGAGCAGGCGTTTCTGGATGAGGACGGGTTCCGCGGCTGAATCATGCACCGCTGCCGTGAATGCGAAACGGTCCTGCAGGAGGGCCGCAACTGGCACGCCTCCTATGCGGCGCGGACCTACCGCCACTGCATGGACTGCGCGCGCGCCTATTCACGTCGGCGCTATGGCCTGATCCAGCCCGGGGTGAAACGGCGCAAGCCCCTCGCGGCGGGCGCGGCCAAGCCCATCACGGTCAAGCGGGACTGGGCGGTGAAGAACCGCGCCAAACTTGCGCAGGCGCGCCGGGACAGAATGCGCGATTGATCCGCCCACAGGCCGGCACGTTTCTGTGAGCAAGCCAAGGTCGTGCCTGCCAAGGTGGGCGAATCAGCCCCACTGTGCCGGGCATGAACGCCGTCGCCTCTCTCGCCGATCTTCAAGCCCGCACCGGGGCCGTCGCGGCCGATCATCCGGAGTGGCAGTACCTCAATCTGCTGCGCGACATCCTCGACAACGGCAGCCGGCGCGACGACCGGACCGGCACCGGGACGCTGGGCGTGTTCGGGCGGCAGATGCGGTTCGACCTGGCCAGGGGCTTTCCCGTCCTCACGACCAAGAAGCTCCACCTGCGCTCGATCATCGTTGAACTGCTGTGGTTCCTGCGCGGCGAGACCAATATCGGCTGGCTGAAGGACAACGGCGTTTCGATCTGGAACGAATGGGCCGACGCCGAGGGCGAGCTGGGGCCGGTCTATGGCAAACAGTGGCGGTCGTGGGCGGCACCGGACGGGCGGATGATCGACCAGATCACCAAACTGGTCGAGGGTCTGAAGACCAATCCCAACAGCCGCCGTCACATCGTCTCGGCCTGGAATCCGGCCGATGTCGACGACATGGCGCTGCCGCCGTGCCACTGCCTGTTCCAGTTCTTCGTCGCCGACGGGAAGCTGAGCTGCCAGCTGTACCAGCGGTCGGCGGATGTGTTCCTGGGCGTGCCGTTCAACATCGCCAGCTATGCCCTGCTGACGATGATGGTGGCCCAGGTCTGCGGGCTGAAGCCCGGCGAGTTCGTCCACACCTTCGGCGACGCCCACCTGTATCTGAACCACATCGAACAGGCCGAGACCCAGCTGGCCCGCGCCCCCCTGCCCGCCCCGACCATGACGATCACGCCGAAGGACGACCTGTTCGCCTATACGCTCGAGGACTTCGTGCTCGAGGGCTATGAGCCCTGGCCGCATATCAAGGCGCCGGTCGCGGTCTGATGACCCTCGAACTGAAGGCCCTGCAGGCCGACGTCCTGCGCATCTCCGACATCTATGCGCGCGAGCACGGCATCGACCGCTCCGGCGACTGGGCCCTGCTGAAGGTGCAGGAGGAGCTGGGCGAGCTGACGGCCGAGCATCTGCGCATGAGCGGACGGGCGCGGGGCGCGGCGGACGCCGGCAAGCTGGGCGACGAGGCGGCGGATGTGCTGGGGATGCTGCTGATCTACTGCGACCGGGCGGGGATCGATATCGAGGCGTCGATGCAGCGGAAATGGCTGCACTGGCTGGAGCCGAAAACCGCCGTTCCGCCAACCTAGCTTCGCCATAAGACTCACCGCACCCTCCCCTCGACCCCGCGCAAGGCGGGGCCGTAGCAACGGGGAGGTTGCCATGGTGAAGAAGTTTTCCGCCGAGTTCATAGGCACGATGGTGCTGGTATTGTTCGGGTGCGGGGCGGCGGTGCTGGGACCGGCGCCGTTTGACCAGCTGGCGGTGTCGATGGCTTTCGGCCTGGCCATCGTGGCCATGGCCTATGGCATCGGGCCGGTGTCGGGATGCCACGTCAATCCGGCGGTCAGTCTGGCGGCTTTCGTGGCCGGGCGGATGTCGCTGAAGGACATGGGCCTGTACTGGGTGGCGCAGATTCTGGGCGCCCTCGCAGGGGCCGCCATCCTCGGCCAGATCGCCCAGACGGGCTTTACGAACCTCGGCGCCAACGGTTTCGACACCGGATCGCCGGGCGGATACGGCATGCACGCGGCCCTGATCTTCGAGGTCGTGGCCACGGCCATCTTTGTCGTCGTCATCCTGGGGGTGACCGGGCCCAAAGGTCAGGGTGCCTTCGCGGGTCTGGCCATCGGCCTGACGCTGGCGGTGATCCATATCGTCGGCATCCAGGTGACCGGGGTGTCGGTCAATCCGGCCCGGAGCTTCGGCCCGGCCGTGTTGCAGGGCGGCGAGGCGCTGAGCCAGGTCTGGCTGTTCTTCGCGGCACCCGCCCTGGGTGCCGTGCTCGGCGCGTTGCTGTTCCGGTTGAAGGTGCTGGAACCCGACGCCTGAGGCTGTAAGAACGGGCGGCGGTCGATCGGGCCGTCGCCTGTTTTTTCCGAGGTCCGCTTGGCCCTGCCCCAACTCGTTCTCGTCGTCGCCCGCGCCCGCAACGGCGTGATCGGACGGGACGGCGACCTGCCGTGGCGGCTGCGCAGCGACCTGCAGCGGTTCAAGGCCATCACCCTGGGCAAGCCGTGCATCATGGGCCGCAAGACCTGGGAGAGCCTGCCGCTCAAACCCCTGCCCGGCCGGCTGAACCTGATCCTGTCGCGCGATGAATCCTTCACGGCGCGCGGGGCCGTGGTCTGCACGACCCTGGACGAGGCGGTCGAGATCGCGCGCGAGACGGCCGAGGAGGACGGGATCGCGGAGATCTGCGTCATCGGCGGCGTGGCCCTGTTCGAAAAGGCCCTGCCGCGGGCGAAGCGGCTGTATCTGACCGAGGTCGAGGCCGAGCCCGAGGGTGACGTGCTGTTCCCGGCGTTCGACGAAGCGGCCTGGACCGAGGTATCGTCCGAGGCGCATCCGGCGGGTGAGAAGGATGATCATCCGTTCGTTTTCAGGGTGCTGGAGCGGCGATAAACCTCTCTCGATCCGCTCATCCAGGCGAAAGCCGGGACCCAGTGCTTTGGATGATCCGGCGCGTCAGGCATGGCCCTTTCGCCAGTCCGGCAGCACCGGCGTCACGCTGGACAGGACCGGGTCCCGGCTTTCGCCGGGATGAGCGGAATGGGGTAGGATCGCTAACACCGTATCCGGCCCCAAGGGAGAATGACCATGCTGATCGTGACCACCAATGACGCGCCCGGCTATCGGATCGTGAAGACGCTGGGCCTGGCGCGCGGGATCACCGTGCGATCGCGCAATCTGATATCAGACGCCATCGGTGGCCTGCAGTCGATGCTGGGCGGCCGGGTCGGAGCCTATGTGAAGCTGGCCGAGGCGTCCCGGGCCGAGGCCCTGGAGCACCTGATCGAACAGGCCACCGGCATGGGCGCCAACGCCGTGATCGCCATGCGCTACGAGGCCAATGAGATCATGGAAGGCGTCACCGAAGTGCTGGCCTATGGGACGGCGGTGGTGGTGGAGGAGGCGTAGGGATTAGGGGCTAGGGGCTAGGGGCTAGGCAAGCGCCACTGATCGGCCTCCCTAGCCGCTAATCCCTAGAACCTGATCCCTAGCTCAGCGTCATCATCGCCGAGCGTTCGAAATCCTTGAGCTCGTCCTGACGGCCGTCACGGACCTTCACCACCCAGTCGGGATCGGCCAGGAGGGCGCGGCCGACCGCGATCAGGTCGAACTCCTCGCGCTCCATGCGCTGGATCAGGCCGTCCAGTGAGGCCGGACGGGACCCGGCCCCGCCAAAGGCGGCGATGAACTCGCCATCCAGCCCGACCGAGCCGACACTGATGGTCGGCTTGCCGGTGATGACCTTGGCCCAGCCCGCAAAATTCAGGTCCGAGCCTTCGAACTCCGGCTCCCAGAAGCGGCGCTGGGAACAGTGGAAGACATCGACGCCGGCATCCGAGAGCGGCAGCAGCCATTCGGCCATTTCGTCGGGGTTGAGGGCGATCTTCGCCTCGAAATCCTGCTGCTTCCACTGAGACAGGCGGATGATCAGCGGAATGTCCGGCCCGAGACCCTCGCGCACTGCCTTGACCACCTCGACCCCGAAACGGGCCCGCTCGGCGATCGAGGGGCCGCCCCAGCGGTCCCCGCGGGCGTTGAGGCCGTTCCAGTAGAACTGGTCGATCAGATAGCCGTGGGCCGAATGAATCTCGGCGGCGTCAAAGCCCAGCTCACGCGAAGCCCGGGCGGAGGCACCGAAGGCTGCGATGGTGTCGGCGATGTCCTCTTCGGTCATCGGCTCATATTTCTGCTTGCCCGGGCCGGTCAGGCCCGAGGGACTGTCGACCTTGCCCAGGGGCGTCCAGTCGGCCCCCTGCCCGCGTGCAGCTCCGACGTGCCAGAGCTGGGGCGCGATCAGGCCGCCGGCAGCGTGGACTTCCTCGACCACCTTCTTCCATTCCGGAAGGGCCTGGCCGTGGAAGACCGGCACCTTGGGGTCGTTGCGGGCGGCGGGGCGTTCGACGACCGTGCCCTCGGTGATGATCAGGCCGACCTGGCCCTCGGCGCGGCGGCGATAGTAGCCCGCCACATCCTCGGTCGGGATGCCGCCCGGCGAGAAGGACCGCGTCATCGGGGCCATGACGATGCGGTTTGGCACCTTCAGGGACTTGACCTGGAAGGGACGGAACAGGGCGTCGACGGACATGGGCGGTTCTCAGGTGACTGGAACACGCAAGGTGGCGGTTAGGGTTGCGTTTGAAAACCCTAAAGGCCGAGTTTTTTCCTTCATCTCCCAATAGGGGGGGCGGCGGCTTGCAGCACAGCTCTGGGTTGCCCGCCTTCATTCATTGTGGTTGATGTCCGCATGGACTGGGAACGGGTCAGGCACGATTTCGAATGGGATGGCGCTTTGCGCGACATCTATGTCCTGGAGACCTCCGAAGACGACTGGCAGCGGGTGCTCGATGCCTTACGCCAATGGACGCCGGTTCCGGTTTTCAAGCGCAACGAGACCATCACGCCATTCCATGGGCAAGCCGCCGACGCCCTGTCGGATCCCAATGGCGGGCTACTATCGATCAATGTGGCCGGAATGGTCTTCAACTGTCATTTTTTCGGTGCGGATGAGATTGAGTTCGATCTTGATCCGCGCGAGGTGACCGAGCCCGAACAGGCTGAAGCGATCGGTCGTTTCATGGGCATGCTCGGAAACGCGACTGGCAAGCCGGTGATCCTGACTTACGAAAGCGGCCGGACAGAGATCATCTGTCGCTGGTCGCCCGCTACCAGAACCGCTGAATGGATTCATGAGCATCGCCCGTAAAGCCTAGAGGCCCAAGGCTTCTGTCAAGCGCGCCGCGAACCCGGCGAACCGGCCGGCGATATCGCCGCCAGGATCGCTGACCACGACCGGGACGCCGGCGTCGCCGCCTTCACGCAGGGCGGCGTCGAGAGGCAGGTCGCCAAGGTAGGGCACGCCCAGTCGGCGGGCCTCCGCCTCGGCCCCGCCGCGTCCGAAGATCGGGCCCGACATGTTCTCGATCAGGCCGAGGGTGGGCGTCCCGACCTTCTGGAACAGGGTGTGGGCGCGGCGGGCGTCGGCGAGCGCGACCTCCTGCGGCGTGGAGACAATGACGGCACCGTCCAGCGGGGTCTTCTGCACCAGGGTCAGCTGGACATCGCCCGTCCCGGGCGGCAGGTCGACGACGAGGATGTCGAGCGGCTGCGCCTCCGTGCCCCAGCGGGTCTGGATCAGCATCTGGGTCAGGGCCTGGGAGGCCATGGGGCCGCGCCAGATCATGGCGTCGTCGGCCCGGGTCAGCAGGCCGACCGACATGGCCTTGAGGCCATGGACGACGTGCGGCTCCATCATGGCGTCGCGGTATTCCGGCTTGCCGGACATGCCGAGCATGGTGGGCAGGGACGGGCCGTAGACATCGGCATCGAGCAGGCCGACCGAAAGACCCCGTGCGGACAGGGCAGCGGCGAGATTGACCGCGACGGTGGACTTGCCGACCCCGCCCTTGCCGCTGGCGACGGCGAGGACGCGGCGGACATGGGCGGGTCGTGCCGTGGCGACGGGGGCTTTCGGCCGGCCCTGGTCGACGGCCTGGGGCGAGAGGGAGGCGCGGCGGGGCGCGGCCGCGACGGTCTCGGCGGTCAGGACCACGGCGACGCGTGTCATGCCCGGCAGGGCCTTGAGCGCGGCCTCGGCGGCGTCGCGGACCGGGGCGTAGAGGGCGGCGTCAGATGAACTCACCTCGAGGGCGAAGCCGGCCCGATCGTCCGCCACGACCAGTCCCTGGACGAGGCCGGCGGCGACCAGTCCCTGCCCGCTCTTCGGGTCGATGACGGCGCCGAGGGCGGCGAGGACGGTTTCGCGGTCGGGCACGGGCGTTCCTGATGGGTTGCCGGGTCGGGTTGTGCGTTCTATCGCCGAACGCCCCCGTCTGTCCGGTCGAAAATCCGAGCCCTCTCCTTGTCCGAGCCCCTGATCACCCTGCTGGCCGGCCCGACCGCCTCGGGCAAGTCGCGGCGCGCCCTGCAGATGGCGCAGCGTACCGGGGCCGTGATCATCAATGCCGACAGCCAGCAACTCTATGCCGACCTGCGGGTGCTCAGCGCCCGGCCCTCGACCGAGGACGAGGCGCTGGCGGAGCACCGGCTGTACGGCGTCGCCGACGCCGCCGAAGCCTGGTCGGTCGGGCGCTGGAGCCGGGCGGTGATGCCGCTGCTGGCGGAGCTGGCGGCCCAAGGGAAGCCTGCCCTGCTGGTGGGCGGAACGGGTCTGTATTTCACGGCCCTGACCACGGGTCTGGCGGATATCCCCGACGTTCCGGTCGAAGCGCGCGACGCCGCGGCGGCGGCGTTCGATACCGGTGGCGAGGCGGCCTTCCGGCGGCGGCTGGCCGGGGTCGATGCGGCGGCCGAGGCGCGCATCGAGGTCGGCGACCGCCAGAGACTGACCCGGGCCTGGGCCGTAGCCCGGCACACCGGGCGGGCTCTGAGCGACTGGACCGCCGACACGACGCCCTTGCTCGCGCCGGGAACATGGACTGGTCTGGTGATCGAGCCGGAGCGCGAGACCCTCTATGCCAACTGCGACCTGCGGGTGGCGCAGATGGTCGAGGCCGGAGCGCTGGACGAGGTTCGGGCGCTGGTCGCGCGGGGGCTCGACCCCGCCCTGCCCGCCATGAAAGCCGTCGGCGTGCGCGAGTTTGCGGCGCATCTGGCCGGAGAGACCACACTGGGTGCCGCCGTCGAGGCGACCCGCCAGGCGACGCGCAACTACGCCAAGCGGCAGCTGACCTGGTTCAGGAACCAGACGCCCGGATGGAGACGGGTCTGATCGGACCTTGGAAGTCGGGGCGGTAACGCCTATATTCAATCCGTCCGGGTTCGCCCGGACTATGGCGATAAACGCGCTTGTAATAAGCGGACCGGACCCGGGTGCGATTCCCGGCGGCTCCACCATTTCTTCCCCGCGTTATCGGCGGAGCGAGCATGGGGCCGACTAGCATCGACGGACGTGTAAAGAAGACTGCTTTCGCCCGTCCTGGCCCACCGTATCGGGCCATTTTCTAACTGCGAACGATAACTTCGCTGGAGAAGTCGCTCTCGCCGCATAAGCGGTTCGGGTGATTTCGAACACTTAAGTCCTCAGGGATCAGTTCCTGGGGCGGGGCCGCCAGGGGGCCTGCCAACAGAACCCCTGGCACTTTCACCATCTTCGCATCTTCCGCCCGCGCCCGCGCGCCGCTATCAGTCGCGCGAACAGCCGAGGCGACCCATGGCCGAAGAGACGCCCCCCGTCGACGAGATGCACTATGAGCAGCTGGCGCAGGACGCCCTGCGCGGCGTCATTCGCTCGGCCCTGGAGCGGGCCGCCCTGCCCGACGGCATTCCGGGCGCGCACCATTTCTATGTGACGTTCAAGACCCGCGCGCCAGGCGTGAGCGTGCCGCCCGACATCCTGGCCAAATACCCCGACGAGATGACGGTCGTCCTGCAGCACCAGTACTGGGACCTGAAGGTCGAACAGACGCGGTTCTCGGTCATGCTGAAATTCGGCGGCATGCCGAAGGTCCTGGCCATGCCCTATACGGCCGTCACCCGCTTCTATGATCCGTCGGTGCAGTTCCTGCTGCAGTTCGAGGCGCCGACCACGGTCGAGGAGATCGCCGCCGAGGTGGCCGCTTCCGAACCCGCCCGCGCGCCCGCGCACGACAGCGAGGGCGACGGTCCCAAGGTCGTGTCCCTGGACCAGTTCCGGAAGAAGTAGGGTCTTTCCCTCACCGCGCCTTCGGCTAGTCTCACCCCCGGCTTGAGCCCGGAGGAGCGCATGGGTCGGGGTCTGATCATTGTTCTGGCGATGGTGCTGGGCCTTGCGGCGTCTGCCCAGGCCCAGACGTCCGCGCCCGCCAGCCGGTTCGCCAACTGGACCTCGGCGATCGTGGCGGCGGACTGGCGCGACGGGGCCGACCGGCCGATCCAGGCCTTCGACAACGCTCGACGCGATCTGGTGAGAGGCTTCCTGGCCGCCGGGTTTCCGCGCAGCAATATGGTCGACTACAGCCTGCGGCCTGATGCGCCGCAGCCGGTCTCGGCATCCGCGGTGCTGGAGGGCATCAATGCCGCGGCGGCGCGAGGCACCTCGGGTTGTCTGCTGTATTTCACCTCGCACGGCGCTCCGACCGCCATGGTGTTCGGCGAGGCGCCGCGGATGACACCGGACATGATGGCCAATATCGTCCGCGCGGCGTGTGGCACCCGGCCCACCGTGGTGATCGTCTCGGCCTGCTATTCCGGCATCTTCGTCAACGCCCTTGCCGCGCCGAACCGGATGGTACTGACCGCCGCCAGCCGGGAGCGGACATCGTTCGGCTGCGGGGCCGACGAGACCTATCCCTGGTTTGACGGCTGCATCATCGAGACCCTGCCGACGGCGACCGACTTCCTGGCCCTGGCCGCGGGGACGCGGGCCTGTGTGACCCGCAAGGAGACCGAGCGCGGAGTGAGCCCGGCGTCGGAGCCGCAGATGTTCGTGGGGGCGGAGATGCAGCTGCGGCTGCCTACGCTGCGGTTCAGCCGGACGCCGTAATTGTCCCTTCTCCCATTGGGAGCAGGTGGGCGGCGAAGCCGCTCGGATGAGGGTCGGATGGCTGAGGCGGCGAAGCCGCCCTCGAGCAGTCGACCCTCACCCTTTCGCGCAAGGACGACGGCTACACCGTCGTGCGCTCAAGCCCTCTCCCATCGGGAGAGGGTCAGGTTTTGCGCGGGAACACCCGGAGGGTGATCCGTTCGCGCTCGCCCTCGCGGCGTTCGACCAGCAGGCGGGCGACCTGGGCGTCGTCGTGGAACAGATAGCCCTTGATGGCGTCCAGCAGAGCCTTGGCGAGGTTGTCGAGGTCCAGCCACGGCGGATCGCCGACATGCTCCATCAGGATCTCGACCGTGTAGTCGCCGTACGAAGGGCGGGAGGACCACTCCTTGCGCATGAACTCATAGACCAGCGGCTTGTAGTATTTGGCCTGGGTGGTCAGGCCGTCGATGGTCAGTTCGACCGCGTCGCCGGTCTCGCGGGCGCGCACCTTGCCCGTCCCGATCCAGCCGGTGGTCATTCCGTCGTCCTCGCCCCGGGGCGTCTTGCCCGCCCCTGCCCCCGTGCTACACCGCCGCGCATCGTCCCGTCACGCCTGAAAGCCCGCCCCCGATGACCCAGACCCGCACCGAAACCGACACCTTCGGCCCCATCGAGGTCGCCTCGGACCGCTACTGGGGCGCCCAGGCGCAGCGGTCGCTCGGCAACTTCAAGATCGGCTGGGAGAAACAGCCCCTGCCGATCGTCCGGGCCCTGGGCATCGTCAAGCGCGCGGCGGCCGAGACGAACATGGCGCTGGGCAAGCTGGACCCGAAACTGGGCGAGACCATCGTCGCGGCGGCCAATGAGGTCATCGACGGCAAGCTGGACGAACATTTCCCCCTGGTGGTCTGGCAGACCGGCTCGGGCACCCAGTCGAACATGAACGCCAATGAGGTGATCTCAAACCGGGCGATCGAGATGCTGGGCGGGGAGATGGGCTCCAAGAAGCCGGTCCATCCGAACGACCACGTCAATATGAGCCAGTCGTCGAACGACACCTTCCCGACGGCGATGCACGTCGCCTGCGCCGAACAGGTGGTCAACGACCTGATCCCCGCGCTGAAACACCTGCACGCGGCGCTGGACGCCAAGGCGAAGGCCTGGGCCCACATCATCAAGATCGGCCGGACGCATACCCAGGACGCCACGCCCCTGACGCTCGGCCAGGAGTTCGGCGGCTACGCCCAGCAGGTCGCCAACGGCATCGAGCGGGTCGAACTGACCCTGCCGAAACTGATGGAACTGGCCCAGGGCGGCACTGCCGTCGGCACCGGACTGAACGCGCCGATCGGGTTCGCGGAGCAGGTGGCCGAGCGGATCGCCGCCATCACCGGCCTCGCCTTCACCACGGCGCCGAACAAGTTCGAGGCCCTGGCGGCGCATGACGCCATGGTCTTCAGCCACGGGGCCATCAACACGGTCGCCGCCAGCCTGTTCAAGATCGCCAACGACATCCGCTTCCTCGGCTCGGGCCCCAGGTCCGGCCTCGGAGAACTGGCCCTGCCGGAGAACGAGCCGGGCTCGTCGATCATGCCGGGCAAGGTCAATCCGACCCAGTCCGAGGCGCTGACCCAGGTCTGCGTGCAGGTGTTCGGCAACCATGCGGCGGTGACCTTTGCGGGCTCGCAGGGGCATTTCGAGCTGAACGTCTTCAACCCGGTGATGGCCTATAATTTCCTGCAGTCGGTGCGGCTGATGGCCGATGCGGCGGTGTCCTTCACCGACAACTGCGTGGTCGGGATCGAGCCGCGCGAGGACAACATCAAGCGTGGCCTCGACAACTCGCTGATGCTGGTGACGGCGCTGAACGGCAAGCTGGGCTATGACGCCTGCGCCAGGATCGCCAAGACGGCGCACAAGAACGGCACCACCCTGCGCGAGGAAGCCGTCGGCGGCGGCTATCTGACCGACGCGGAGTTCGACGAGGCCGTTCGGCCCGAGAAGATGATCTCGCCGGGGTGATCGTCCCGACCCCGACAATCAACGCCGGCCTTCCTGCGAAGGCCGGCGTTTTTGATTCAGGGCTTGTCCCGGATCGTCCGGCCGATCGGCGCGAGAGCCAGTTTGGCCAGCTCCAGATCCTTGAGGGCGAAGGGGATGCCGATGATGGAGATGAACTCCGCCACAGCGATGATGAGGTGCGACAGGGCGATGTACCAGCCGGCGAAGATGAACCAGATGATGTTCAGGACGAGGCCCAGGGGACCGGTGCCGACGTCGAACTGGCCCATTTCGTCGCGCCAGACCACTTCGCGGCCGAAGGGCCAGAAGGAATAGCTGGCGATCCGCCAGGCAGCAAAGGTCCAGGGCAGGCCGACGATGGTCAGGGCCAGGATGGCGCCACCGAACAGCCATAGCAGGCCGGACAGCCAGCCTCCGAAGATGAACCACAGCAGGTTGAGGATCAGGCGGATCAAGGGCGTCATTCCGGACGCGCCGCACATCGGCGCAGGACTCACATAGGTCGAAGGCCCCGCCTGCGACAGCGGGGCCTTCGTGAATTCGCGGTAAGCCGTCGGAGGCCTAGTGCGGCTTTTCGGTCCAGCGGGCCCTGGCCTCGTCCTTCGTCACACTGAGGTGGACGTGCTCATCGACATGATGGACCCAGCTGACCGGGATCATGTGGTGTTTGAGGCCGCCGGCGAGGTCGAGCTTGGCCAGTTCGATCTGATCGCCGATGACGTGGTCGACCCGGCCGACGTGCTCGCCGTCGGAGCCGACGACTTCGAGGTGTTCGCGGATTTGAGACGGGTCTACCATGCGGGCTCCTGCCGGTTGCAACTGGCGGGGAAAACCGCCTGACCGCGGGTCAGGTTGCATACGGCGGAGGTCGGCATGGGCGAGATCGTCAATCTGAACCGGGTGCGCAAGGAACGGGCGAAGACCGAAGCGAAGGCGACGGCGACCGCCAATCGCGCCGCGCACGGACGGTCGAAGGCGGAGCGGACCCGGGCCGAAGCGGAACGCGAGCGCGCCGCCCGCCTTCTGGATGGATCGAAGCTGGAGGACTGAGCATGGCCGACCCGCGTCAGGACCCGCGCATCAAACACGGTCTTATCCCGGTACTCGTCGCCATGCGGGTAACGGCCGAACGCAAGCGTCGGGAGGAGGAAGCGGCGAAAAAGGCGGGTGCCGTGCCGGAGAAGCCGAAAAAGAAGCGCGGCTGGTTCGGTTAGGTCGGGACCTTCGGGGCGCGGATCATCAGGGCCTGACCCGAGAGCACCAGCAGAAGCCCGGCAAGGGCTGACCATCCGAAATGCGCGCCCTCGAACAGCACCGAGACCAGCATGGCGACCGGCGGGGTCAGGGCCGAGACATAGCTGGCCATGGCGTAGCCGATCATCCGCGCGATCGTGAAATAAAGCCCGAAGGCGATCACCGAGCCGAACACCGACAGATAGAGCAGCGAACCCACATAGGTGAAGGTCGGATCGATGGTGAAATCCACCCCGGTGGCCAGGCCGTAGATCGCCAGCAGGCCTGTACCATAGGCCATGGCCCAGGCTGTCGAGGGGATGGCCGTCGAGCCGTGCTTCTGGCCCTTCCAGGCGAAGAAATTGCCAAAGGCAGAGGCCGTTACGGCGATCAGCGCCAGACCGACGCCCAGCGCCGCCTCGCCATCAAAGCCCGCGCTGAGCACTTCGCTGCCCGACAGGACCACCACGCCGACGACCCCGAGGATGGCTCCCCCCCATGAGGCGGCCGCTGCCTTCTGGCCCGCGGCCAGCCGGAACAGCACCAGATTGATGAAGGTCAGGGAGGCGAAGGTGACGGCGACGATGGCCGAGGCGACGTGCACCTCCGAGGCATAGGTGAAGCTGTAGCTGATCGAGAAGGCGAAGGCCCCCTGCCCGATGGCCGCCAGATGCTGGGCGCGGGTCAGCCGCAGATTCTGTCGCGCGATCAGGCAGCCGATGAACAGCAGCGCCGAGGCGAGGCCGAAGCGCCAGACGATGGACGCCAGCGGCGGCACCGTCCCGAGTTGAAGGGTGATTGCGTACCAGGTCGTGCCCCAGATCATGGCGCAGATCAGCACCCCGCCGATGCCCAGCAGGGTGGCCCGCGAGAGCGGCGGACGGGCGACGGGGGGAAGGGAATCGGGGGAGGTCACCCACGGCAAGTGGAGGATGCCGAAGGGTGGAGCAAGCAGGGTTTTCAGCCCGGCGACACAAGCCGGGCTTATGCCGTCCGAAAGCCGCCGTCAGCCGCGCAGTTTGAGCCCGGCCCGGACCTCGGCCGGCACGGCCTGATAGACATCAGCCGGGCGGATGTTGAGGCGCGCGCGGACCTCCTCCAGCGGCTGCCCGAACAGGACTTCATAATCCAGCGCCGGCAGCCACCGGGCGGCCTTGCCGTTGTGGTACGCCTGCCAGACAGCGCGCCTCGCGGGAACGGAGCGGACCTCGCGCTGGATCTCGCGGGCGGCGCCCCAGCCGATGAAGGCGAAGCCGAGGTTGCGGGTCTGGGCGTAGGAGAAGGACACGACGCAGGCCTCGCCCAACGCGTCCGTGCCGTAGCCCGTGAGGACATGCCAGATGTCGTGGATGTCCCGGATGCGCCGGGAATACCAGATCACCGGGTGCTGGGCGTCGACCAGCGGCGCGACCTTGCGGGCCTCATCAGCCAGCCCCTCGGCCGTGAAGCCGCGGGCTTCGCGAAACGCCCGATAGGCCGCGCCGACCGTGCCGGGGCCGAACTGCAAGAGCCAGGCCGGATCGTCCAGCTTGTGCGCCAGTTCCTCGCGCAGGAAGGCCTGACGCCCGCCCTCGAAGGTTTTCAGCATGCGATTGTAGCCGCGACCGATCGAGCGCCCGGACAGGGCCCGCATGATTTCGAACACCTGGCTGGTGTCTTCCTTGTCGCGGACCAGTTTTCGGAAGGCGCGGAACGCCTTGAGTGGCTCGAGACGCTGGGGACGCAGGCGGTCGAACTCGTCAAAATCGGCGGTGGCGGTCATGGACATGCCCTGTGAGATCGCACCGGAGACTAGCCTGAAGCGCAACGCAAGTGAACGGTGTTCACGTCGCACCCCATGGCGGCCGGGCCGGCACCCGCGCTAGGGTTCGGCCGATGTTGAAGAAGCGCTCCGTCTCCCTGTCCGGCCACGCCACCTCGGTGGCGCTGGAGGCCGAGTTCTGGGCCGTGCTGGACGCGGTCGCCACCGCCGCGGGCCTGTCACAGGCCGGGCTGATGAAGCGGATCGACGAGTGCCGCGGGCGGACGCCGCTGGCCTCGGCCTGCCGGCTTCTGGCCCTGTCATGGGCGGGCGGCGACCGGTCATTCATCGAACAGGATTCGACCGATTGACAGCCGTCAGGGTTGGCGCATGGTCTGTTTTCCAGAAGGAAAACCGCCGTGCTCGACAAGATCGACAAGACCCTGATCCCGCCCGCCCTGTTCGGAGGCCTGATCGCCATCGGACTGATCGGTGCGGGGGCCTTTATCGGCTCGGGCATGGTCAATGCCCAGGTCGGCAACCGGCAGGTGACCGTGCGCGGCGTGGCCGAGCGCGATGTGGTCGCGGACCTCGCGGTCCTGACCCTCAGCTTCAAGGCGGCCAACGACGACCTGCCGATCGCCCAGGCGCAGATCGACCGTGATCTGGCGTTGGTGCGGGCCTTCCTGGCGCGGCAGGGCTACCCGACCGAGCACATCACCATCGGCCGGTTGCAGGTGACCGACACCCGGGCGCGGGAGTACGGCTCGACCGACAATGTGGTGCGCTACATCCTGTCCCAGGGCGTGACGGTGCGGACGACCGACGTGCAGCGCGTCGCCCAGACCGAACGGGCGCTGAACGATCTGGTGCGCGAGGGCGTGCAGCTGGACTTCGCTGCCCCGACCTATGTCTTCACCAGGCTCAACGACGTGCGGCCGTCGATGATCGCCGAGGCGACCGCCTCCGCCCGGTCCGGCGCGGAGCAGTTCGCCAAGGATTCCGGCGCGCCCCTGGGCCCGATCCGTCAGGCGACCCAGGGCTCGTTCGAAATCCTCGCCCGCGAGGACATCGACAGCGAAACGACCTCGCTGAACAAGCGCGTGCGCGTCGTCGCGACGGTCAGCTACCAGCTGCGCTGAGGCTCAGGTCACGGGCGCTGGCTCGGGCGGCAGGGTCGGCGGATTGACCGGCGGCGCGTCAGGCAGGTCCGGCATCCTGGGTGCATCCGGCATCTCGGGGCGCGGCAGGTCGATATCGACCGATATATCGGTGCCGTCGGGCGCTTCGATCGCGCCGCGGTTCGAGAAGACGACGACCGCGATGATGATCACGACCACCACCAGACCGCCGACCAGCAGGCCAAGCCAGCTGGCACCGCCGCTGCGGGGCGGGTTGTTGATCGTGGTGTGATGGACGACTTCCGGCCGCTCGGGCGGGGGAAGGTTGGGATCGGTCATGGCTCAGTTCACCGTCGGTACGGCGGGCGCGGAGACTTCCGGCAGATTGACGTCGACGTTGATGTCCTTGCTTTCCGGCGCCATCCCGCCACGGGCGAAGACGAAATACGCGACGATCGCCAGGACAACGACGATGCCGCCGACGATGAAGGCCAGCCCCGCATTGCCGCCGCCGCCGTTACCGGTGTTGTTCGTGTTGTTGTCAGTCATGGAATGGTCCCTTCCCCAGGCTGTCGATGCTGCCGGAACGACGGTGCCGCTTGCCGGTTCCGCGAGGCCGCCGACACGCGGCCGCTGACATCGCGTGCCGTGCCCCTTATGTTCTCCCGATGAGTCTCCCCGACACCCCTGCCCCGCGCATCTCAGATCTCGCCCGCTCGCGCGGACCCGGCGGCGTCGCCGCGCCCGCCGCCGACTATCTGGCGGGACTGAACCCCGAGCAGCGTGAGGCCGTCGAGACGGTGGACGGGCCGGTGCTGGTGCTGGCCGGGGCCGGAACGGGCAAGACGCGGGTGCTGACCACGCGGCTGGCGCACATTCTGGCGACCGGGCGGGCGCGGCCGTGGGAGTTGCTGGTGGTCACCTTCACCAACAAGGCCGCGCGCGAGATGCGCGAACGGATCACCCATCTGATCGGCCCGTCTTCCGAGGGGCTGCGCTGGCTGGGGACGTTTCACTCGGTGGCGGCGCAGATCCTGCGGCGGCATGCGGAGCTGGTCGGGCTGAAGTCGACCTTCACCATCCTGGACACTGACGATCAGGAGCGGGTCTGCAAACAGGTGCTGGAGGCCGAGGGGCTCGACACCAAGCGGTGGACGCCGAAGTCGCTGAACGGCCTGATCG
The DNA here is from genome assembly GCA_030693575.1 of Brevundimonas sp. Taxonomy (GTDB): domain Bacteria; phylum Pseudomonadota; class Alphaproteobacteria; order Caulobacterales; family Caulobacteraceae; genus Brevundimonas. Next base: position 38,297 of record JAUYAG010000050.1, read on the forward strand.
ACCACTGGAAGAACCGCGGCTGGACCCCGGAGAAGCTGCCGCCGTCCGAGGATTTCGCCAACGGCAAGGGGCATGCGCTGTACGCCGCCTATCAGGCCCGGCTGGCCAGCCTGAACGCCTGCGACTTCGGCGACCTGCTGCTCCACAACCTGACGATCCTGTCCAAACATGCCGATATCGCGGAGGAATATCGGCGTCGCTTCCGCTACATCCTCGTCGACGAATCTCAGGACACCAACGTCGCCCAGTATTTGTGGCTGCGGCTTCTGACGTCCTCGACCGGCAATGTCTGCTGCGTCGGCGACGACGATCAGTCGATCTATGGCTGGCGCGGGGCCGAGGTGGACAACATCCTGCGCTTCGAGCGCGATTTCCCCGGAGCCAAGGTCGTAAGACTGGAGCGCAACTACCGGTCAACGCAGCATATTCTGGGTGCGGCCTCGGGCCTGATCGCGGCCAACCGCGACCGGCTGGGCAAGACGCTGTGGACCGAGGATTCCAGCGGCGACAAGGTGCGGGTGCGCGGCGTCTGGGACGGCGAGGCCGAGGCCCGGCTGGTGGCCGACGAGATCGAGACGGCGCGGCGGGCGGGCACGCCCTATCAGGACATGGCGGTGCTGGTGCGGGCCTCCTTCCAGATGCGGGCCTTCGAGGAGCGGTTCGTGCTGCTGGCCGTGCCCTACAAGGTGATCGGCGGACCGCGCTTCTTCGAACGGGCCGAGATCCGCGACGCCCACGCCTATCTGCGGCTGATCCTGTCGGAAGACGACGACCTGGCCTTCGAGCGGATCGTCAATGTGCCCAAGCGCGGCCTCGGCGACACGTCGGTGCAGAAGGTGCTGCAGATCGCCCGGCTGTCCGGCGTCTCGGCCATGAGCGCGGTGCGGGACCTGATCGTCTCCGATGAGCTGCAGGCGCGGACGCGGACGGCCCTGTCGAATTTCGTGCGCGACATCGATCGCTGGCGCGCCTTCGCCCAGACCACGACCCACTGGGAGCTGACCGAGACGGTGCTGGAGGAGAGCGGCTACACCGACATGCAGAAGGCCGACCGGGCGACCGGCCAGACACGGCTGGATAACCTCAAGGAGCTGACGCAGTCGATGCAGCAGTTCGAGACCCTGCCCGCCTATCTGGAGCACGTCTCGCTGGTCATGGATCTGGACCGCGGCGGTTCGGACGATGCGGTGCAGATCATGACCCTGCACGGGGCCAAGGGGCTGGAGTTCCCGCTGGTCTTCCTGCCGGGCTGGGAAGAAGGCGTCTTCCCCAGCCAGCGCAGCATCGACGAGAAGGGGGAAAAGGGCCTCGAGGAGGAACGCCGCCTGGCCTATGTCGGCGTGACCCGGGCCAAGTCGGACGCGCGGATTTCGTTCGCCGCCAACCGGCTGGTCTACGGCCGCTGGACCTCGCAACTGCCCAGCCGGTTCGTCGATGAACTGCCGATGGCCCACGTCGAGGCCGAGAGCGACACGGGCTACTATGGCGTCACCCCCGGCATGAAGGACGCCAAGTCCCGCTGGGACGAGATGCCGACCTTCGGTGCGGGCTACGCGTCCCCCGGCTGGAAACGGGCGCAGTCGTTCACAGCTGGTCGCGCGCCGGCAGCCAAGCCGGCCCGGCACACGCTGATCGAGGGCGACGGTCGGCTGCTGGCCACGGCCGATCCGAAGGCGGGCGGCGACTGGTCGCTGGGCCAACGCGTGTTCCACCAGAAATTCGGCTACGGCGCGGTGAAGGCGATCGAAGGCAACAAGCTGCTGATCGACTTCGAGAAGGCCGGCGAGAAGAAGGTGATCGATACGTTTGTGGAGAAGGCGTGATGAGACCTTCTTCGCAAACCCTTCTGGACCTTGCCGTCGAAAAGTATCTCAACTCCGGCGACTTTAACGGCTTTCCCGTCTATCTACTAGCTGACCCAAAGCATACGGATGACGTCAGGGAACTGGTGGAGGCTGGGTTGCTGGATGTGGTAAGAGGAGATTTTCACCCAAACCCCCACATTAAGGCACTGCCTGCTGAAGACATCGATGTTCAACTTTCAAAACTCGACAAAGATGGCCTAGCCGGATGCCTGTATCCTACACCGCGCCATTTGCGTACTATCGTTCGGCCTGCTGACTATCAGCGCAGGCCGTTCACGCTCGCGATGGCACGAGGAATGGCCCAGCTTGAGTTTTGGCCCTTCGATATCAGAGCAATGGAATGGTATCGAAACGATCCACGATTTGAGATCGATGCGAATGACATTTCGTTCTCGATTACTATCAAAGACGAATTCGCAGCCACAATGGCTTCTAATGATAGAGACAACATTTCGATTGACCGTGGAGGTTTCTGTTACGACCGAGACGATCATCGCGCGTTGGCTGTGTTTGCCCGGGATCTCGGTCGAAAGCCCCAACATCATCAGATGGAATGGCTGCCGCACGTATTAGATGGTGGTTTCAAACTTCAGGAAGACTTCTTCGCATCATCGGTGTTGGGTGCGTTTTCGCCGGGAATCTCGGTATTCGATGCCTTCCTAGAAGAGCGGAAAACGTTAGACGATCACCTCAATCAGATGGTTGGTCGGCGCCTTTTCAAATCCGCATACGCTTCAGGCGATCGGCCTGATCGCTTCGGCTTCATAGTCCGCCCCACTGCGCGAGAGATCGCAGATTTCCATCAGGTGTTAGACAAGGTCCTATCAGACGATATCTCGAAGGACTTCTTCGAGGGCCTTGTCGAAACCCATGAGGTTTTGACGGATGCGAAGGGCCGTGCCCGCAAGATGCCTCACGGCACCATCAAGATGGCCAGTGAATGGGTCCGCAAGGAATTTGGAAGTGACACAAGAGCGGCTGCATTCTTGAGCATGCTAAAATCTGCACGCCAGAGACGCCAGAAGCCCGCACATGTCATTTCGCCTGATGCGTACGACCACGCCTATGTTGATGAGCAACGAGCAATTATGCGTGACGCGTACCAAGCCATGAAGGGCTTTCGTGACCTGGTGGAGTCGCAATCAGGAGTGCCGCTTGTGGGGCAAAGTCGGTGGCTTGAGGACGCCGTTGTTCGATTCAAATAGTCTGCCACGCCGTCGGCAATCGCCACGCCCGCCCGGCATGTTAGTCCCAGCCCAAAACCAAGCTAAACATCCGCCAACTTCCAACCCTTCGTTAAGCCTGAGGGCCGACCCTGCATCCGTGCATGAGTCCCGTCCAGATTTCGCCCTGACCGACCCTGCCCCCAGCCTGTGGGAGCGGGTGATCTGCGGTGTCATCATCGCCATGCTGACCGGAGCCCTGATCGGGCCGGTGTTCGCGCCGCTTCAGGAAGAGACTCCGGTGCTGCGGCTGGTGTGGCTGCCGGCCGATGCGGCCATCGTCGGCCTGCTGCTGTTCCGGATCGACCGGCTGTGGCGGGCGTGGCCGGCGATGATCGCGATCGCCGCCATCGTGGGGCTGGCCTTTGCCTCGCGCTACTGGTCGATCGATTTCGCCACCACCATGCGGCGGGTGATCGCCCTCGCGATCAGTTGCGGCTTCGCCCTGTATCTCGGCGCGGTCTTCCGCGGGCCGCATCTGCCGCGGCTGCTGATGCATACGGCGCTGGTCATGGCGGTGGGCAGTCTGGTCATGGTCTTCGCCTTCCCCTCCATCGGCGTGCACCAGCTCGACAACGCCGGACTGTGGCGCGGCCTCTGGTACGAGAAGAACCAGATGGGGGCGGTGATGGTGATCGGCGCGACCGCCGCCGCCGCCTGCCTGGCCTCGCCCGACCGGCGCCGCCTGCTGCCGTCCGTGGCGCTGGCCCTCTCCAGCGGTCTGGTGCTGGCGACCCAGTCCAAGACCTCCCTGCTCTGTCTGGTCGTGGGGCTGGGCCTGATCGGCGGCTTCTGGGCCCTGAGGCGCGGCGGCGCGGCCTTTTCCGTCATCGCCGTCTGGTGCGCGGTCGTGCTGGCGGGCCTGGGTATCTGGATCTGGGACACCCATTCGGTGGCGGTGCTGGAGGCGCTGGGCAAGGACCCGTCGCTGACCGGCCGGACCGACATCTGGAACAGCCTGATGCGCAAGGTCGCCGACCGGCCATGGACCGGCTACGGCTACGGTGCCTTCTGGGGCCGGATCGGGGAGTCGCCGCCCGCCGATTGGGTCCGCAAGGAGACCGGCTGGATCGTGCCGTCGGCGCACAACGGCTGGATCGACCTGCTGGTCCAGCTGGGCTGGCCGGGCGCGGTGCTGGTCGGCACCCTGATGGCCGGAACGGCCCTGATCGCCGTCCTGCGCTGCATGGGCTCGGGTCTGCGCGAGGGGTGGTGGGGTATCGGCTTCCTGGCCGCCTTCTTCGTGCTGAGCCTGTCGGAAAGCATCCTGATGGCGCACCAGGGTCTGCCCTGGGTGCTGTTCCTGGCGGTGTTGACCCGGACCCTGCTGCCGTCGCCGGCGCCGGTGGCCGCACCGCTTGTGGAGAAGCGCCGCCGGGCCTACCAGACCGGTCCCCGAATCGTTTCACAGTATCCCTATGGGTCCCACCGCCGCGCCTTCCCTGTTCGATGATCTGCCCGAGCCGCAGGGCCCGGCGCCGACGCCCGCGCCGCCCTCGAACGATGAGACCCTGCCCGAGCCGGCCCTGACGCCGCAGGCCGCGGCCCCGCGGCCGGAACCCGCGCCCGTACGCGCCGCCCCCGCTCCGTCTGCCCCCCCGGTCGCCGGCAGCTATTCGGCTTCCTCGATCGAGGTGCTGGAGGGGCTCGAGCCCGTCCGCAAACGCCCCGGCATGTATATCGGCGGCACCGACGAACGGGCCCTGCACCACCTGTTCGCCGAGGTGCTGGACAACGCCATGGACGAGGCCGTGGCCCGCCATGCGAAGCTGATCACCGTCGACCTCGACGCCGAGGGCTGGCTGTCGGTCAAGGACGACGGACGCGGGATTCCGGTCGACCCGCACCCCAAACATCCGGGCAAGTCGGCGCTGGAAGTGGTCATGACGGTCCTGCACTCGGGCGGGAAGTTTTCCGGCAAAGCCTATGAAACCTCAGGCGGTTTGCATGGCGTGGGTGTTTCAGTCGTCAATGCGCTGAGCGAACGGCTGGACGTGACCGTCTGGCGTGACGGCTTCGAGTGGACCCAGTCCTTCAGCCGCGGCCTGCCGCTCGGATCGATCGTCCAGGGCGGTGCCTCCAGGAAGAAGGGCACCCTGATCCGGTTCAAGCCGGACGAGGAGATCTTCGGCGTCGGCGCGGCCTTCAAGCCGGCGCGCCTGTTCCGGATGGCGCGGTCCAAGGCCTATCTGTTCCGCGGCGTCGAGATCCGCTGGACCTGCGCCGCCGAGCGGATCACCGATCAGACCCCGACCGAGGCGGTCTTCCACTTCCCCAACGGCCTGGCGGACGCCCTGGCCGAACGGATCGGCGATCTGGAAACGGTCACGCCGGCCTTCTCGGGCCGCGTCGAGCGCAAGGGCGAGGCCGGGGCGGTCGAATGGGCGGTGACCTGGTCGCCGATCGGCTTCGGCGAGGCCGACGGCTTCGTCTCCTCCTACTGCAACACGGTCTCAACCCCCGACGGCGGCACGCACGAGGCCGGCTTCCGCGCGGCGCTGGTCAAGGGTCTGAAGGCCTATGGCGAGCTGACCAATGAGAAGCGCGCCGGGCTGATCACGGCCGAGGACGTCATCGCCAACGCCGGTGCCATGATTTCGGTCTTCATCCGCAATCCCGAGTTCCAGGGCCAGACCAAGGACCGCCTGTCCTCGCCGGATGCCCAGCGGCTGGTCGAACAGCTGATGCGCGATCCGCTGGATCACTGGCTGACCGAGAGCCCGAAACAGGCCAACACCCTGCTCGGCTTCGTCATCGAGCGCGCCGAGGACCGGCTGAAGCGGCGCAAGGACAAGGAGGTCCAGCGGGCCCAGGCGACGCGCAAGCTGCGCCTGCCGGGCAAGCTGTCGGACTGTTCGCGCCAGTCGGCCAACGGCACCGAACTGTTCATCGTCGAGGGCGATTCGGCCGGCGGCTCGGCCAAACAGGCGCGCGACCGGACCACCCAGGCCATCCTGCCCCTGCGCGGCAAGATCCTGAACGTCGCCTCGGCCACGGCCGACAAGCTGCGCGCCAATATCGAACTGTCCGATCTGGCCCTCGCCCTCGGCGTCCAGCCGGGCAGCCGGTTCAACATCGAGGACCTGCGCTACGAGCGGATCGTCATCATGACCGACGCCGACGTGGACGGAGCCCATATCGCGGCGCTGCTGATCACCTTCT
>JAUYAG010000054.1 GCA_030693575.1 Brevundimonas sp.
CCGCGCCGTGGCCGTGGTCACCCGCGACCGCAAGGCCTCGACCAGCTACATCCAGCGCCGCCTGCAGATCGGCTACAACCGCGCCGCCTCCCTGATCGAGCGGATGGAGCAGGAGGGCGTGGTAAGCCCGGCGAACCATGCCGGCAAACGCGATATTCTGGCGGGCCCGCCGCCGATGTGAGTGGGCAACGCGAGCCGCTCCTGCTGCGTTAGGGCTCTGTCGTCGCCGCCTGAAGCTGAACAGGGCTTCATCGCAGCGCCGGAATATGGTCAGGCTCGGGCCATGCCCGCGCCTTTCCCGTTCCGCATGACGGCATGATCAACAACCATCCCGAACGGGAGAAGACCCTATGACTGTCTCACGCCGCGCCTTTGCACTCGGAACCGCCGCCATCGCGGCCGTCGCCGCCCTGCCCGCGTCCGCCCAGGGCGCCCTGTCAGCCGAGGACCGCGCCGTCCTGGCCCAGGCCCAGACCTATCTGCAGGGGCTGACATCGGCCCAGGGCAATTTCGTCGAGACCTCGGGCACCCAGCGCCGCGAAGGGCGTTTCTGGCTGCAGCGCCCCGGCAAGATGCGGTTCGAATACACCAATCCGTCCGGCCTGCTGGTCGTCTCGGACGGCTCGAACGTCAAACGCTACGACCCGCGCCTGAACGTCTTCCGTCAGGTGCCGCTGGGCGCCACGCCGCTGTCGACCTTCCTGGCCCGCAATGTCCGCTTCGACCAGGGCGTGCGCATCGATCGGGTCACCCGGATGTCGTCCGGTGCCTTCGCCATCATCGCGCGCGACGCGCGCCGGCCCGATGAGGGGTCGGTGATCCTGTCCTTCGCGGGAAACCCCATTCGCCTGCATGAGTGGACCATCCGCGACGCCCAGGGGGGCAGCACCCGGACACAGCTGACCTCGCTGACCCCGGCGTCCAACCTCGCCGCCAGCCTGTTCCAGCTGCGCGATCCGACCCGTCGGCCGGGCCGGAACTGATTTCGCCCAAGGAGCGAGCAACGGTTTGACATTTTTCGCCGACCGTGGCACTTTCATCACAGTTCGGCGGGAGCCGATCTGAACCGCCACGGATTTCATCCCCTTCCCGGCGGCGAGAGAGACGAACCTTCCAGCGCCCGGTCCCCCCCGACCGGGCGCTTTTTTGTGCGCTATCGCTCGCGACGCGGTCGCTCGCTGCTTGAGCGCGGTTTTTGGGCGCTAACGCTCGCCGCGCGGCGGCTCGCTGCTTGAGCGCAAAGCCTGTGCTTGCACCTGGGGCGCGTCGGGTCGAGAAGGCGGAGCCTTCTGACCGCGCCCCCGGAAAATATGCTTCGCATCGCCACCTGGAACATCAACTCCGTCCGACTGCGCATCGACCAGGTCGCGCGCTTCGTCGCCGAAAGCGGGACCGATGTCCTGTGCCTGCAGGAGATCAAATGCCTGGAGGACCAGTTCCCCCGCGCCGCCTTTGAGGCGATGGGCATGCCCTACCTCAAGATCGGCGGGCAGAAGGGCTGGCACGGGGTGGCGATCGCCAGCCGCAAGCCGATCACGGAAGCGTCGGTCCTGGACGTCTGCCGCGAGAAGCACGCCCGCTGCGTCGGGGTCATGGTCGACGGCGTCGAGGTGCAGAATTTCTATATCCCGGCGGGCGGCGACGTCGCCGACCGGGCCCTGAACCCGAAATTCGATCACAAGATGGATTTCTACGAGCGGCTGACCGCCGAAATGGCCGGGCGCGACAAGCAGCGGCCGCTGGTCCTGGCCGGCGACTTCAACATCGCGCCGGGCGAGAACGACGTCTGGAACCACCGCTATATGTCGAAGATCGTCAGCCACACCCCGCTGGAGGTCGAGACCCTGCGCCGCTTGCAGGCCGCCGGCGGGTTCGCCGATGTCGTCCGCGACCAGATTCCCGAGCCGCAAAAGCTGGCCAGCTGGTGGAGCTATCGCGCCGCCGACTTCCGCAAGTCCAACCGCGGCCTGCGGCTCGACCACCTGTGGACCTCGCCGGGCCTGACCCCGGCGGTGACTCCCGCCAGCGCCCGTATCCACGACACGGTCCGCGAATGGACCCAGCCCAGCGACCATGCGCCGGTGACGATGGATCTCGCCGTCTAGCCGAGCCCCTAGAAGGGGAAGAAAATCGGGATGGCGATCATCGCCGCGACCCAGGTGATCAGGTTCAGCGGCACGCCCACCCGCACGAAATCCATGTAGCTGTAGTTGCCCATCTGGAAGACCAGCACATTGGTCTGATAGCCGAAGGGCGTTGCGAAGGCGGCCGAGGCCGCCATCATCACACAGACCAGGAACGGGCGCGGATCCACCCCCAGGCTCTCCGCGAGGGCGACAGCGATCGGTGTGATCAACACCGCCACCGTGGCGTTGGACAGCAGCTCCGTCGCGAACAGGGTCACGCCGTAAAGGATGATCAGGGCGACCAGCGGTCCGAACGGCCGGATCACGCCGATCAGCATGCCCGCCCCCGCCGCCGCCAGGCCGGTGACCTCGATGGCGATGCCGATGACCACCATCCCGGCGATCAGAAGCAGGATCTCCGGCCGCAGCCCGGCATAGGCTTCCTCCGCCGTGATCACGCGCAGAAGGATCAGGGCGACGGCGCCGGCGAAGGCCGAGGCCGCGATCGGGGCCAGGCCGAGGCCGGCGGAGGCGACCACCGCGACAAACACCCCGAGCGCGATCAGGGCTCGACGGAGGTGGAACGGGCGATCCGCCGCGCCGAACAGGGCCACATCGCCCAGATGGGCGTCGCCGGAGCCGTCGGCGTGGGTGCGGGCCTCGCCCAGTCGCGGCAGGTTGAACGGGAGGATGCGGCGCTTGCGGGCTGCCGCCTCGGTCGCCGCCTTGCGCCGCGCCTCCTCCATCTCGGCCAGCCGCGCCTGTTCCGCCTCGTCGGCGGCCACGCTGCGCCCCAGCTGCCGCGCGCCGACGAAATACAGCCAGAAGCCGCCCGCGAGGGCGATGGTCAGGCCCACGGGCGTGATCTCGAAGAGGCCGAAGACGGGCTGGCCGGCGTTTCGGGCCATGTCATTGACCAGCAGATTGGTCGAGGTGCCGATCAGGGTCATCAACCCGCCCAGCACCGAGACGTGGCTGAGCGGCATCAGAAAGCGTTTGGGCGACAGCTTCAGGGACTGGGCGACGTCGCGGATGACGGGGGCGGCCAGCACCACCACCGGCGTATTGTTGAGAAAGCCGCCCAGAACCCCGCACATGCCGATCACGGCCCAGACCCCGATCGCCCCGACCCGCGCCGCCAGCGCCGTCGCCTTGCGGATCATCAGCCCCAGCAGGCCGGACAGTTCGATCGCATAGGCGATGACGAACAGACCGGCCAGGGCGATGACGGCGGGGCTGGCAAAGGCACCCTGCACCTCCACCGGCCGCACCACGCCCAGCAGCAGCAGCACCGCCGCTCCGGTCAGGGCGACGACGTCAGCCCGCACCCGGCCGTGGATCAGCACGCCGACCACCGCCGTCAGGACCGCCAGGGCCGCGATTTGATCGAAAGTCATGGAACGGCGCTGGCCCCGGCAGCTTCCTGAAAGGGGTCCCGCATCGGGGCTCCCCCTGTCCAAGCGGACGATGTGCTAGGGTTGTTCCATGGCTTTCGAGATCAAGGCTCCCCTGAGGACGGCGGCGGGGCTGTTTTCGGCGGGCGTTCTGGTCGCCGGCTGCGACCGGCCGGCGGAACCGGCCGCAGCGCCCGAAGTCCCGGCCGCGCCCGCGCCGCCCTCGCCCACGCTGGACCGGGGCTCCATTCTCGCCGCCATTGAATCCGCCGCGTCAGAGGCTGCGGCGGGCGTCGCGCGGCCCGGGCCCGACCCCCTGGTCGGCCGCACCTTCTCCCTGAGGCTGGCTTTCGGCTGTTTCGGTCCGCAAGCGACCGGGGAGCCCGCCGCCCGTGACGGAACACCCCGCTGGTCCGCCCCGGATGACGGCCGCACGATCCGACTGACCTTGTCCCCCGCGGACTGGTCGGCCGGCGACGCGTCAGGCCCCGCGCCCGAGGGTTTCGACACCCTGTCCGGCGTCTGGATCAATCAGCCTTGGATGCGGTCCGAGGGCTGCCCCGCCTGGAGCGTTGGGGAGGCTGACGCGCCCGAGACTCCGCCGCCCGCCCGGGTCGCCGCCCTGGTCATGGTCCGGCCGTCGGGCGCCTCGCGGGTCGGGCGGTCGGGCGACCAGAGCTTCTCCCACGTGGTGCGATCCCAGGGCGAAGCACCGGTCGCGAGGCCGGCGCAGGGCTACCGGCTGGTTCTGGAAGGCCGGCTTGCCGGGTGGGCGGACGGACGGGTCATCCGCTGCCGGGTCGTGACGCCGGAACGCCCGCCCGCCTGCGCCGTCGGCGCGACGGTGGATCGCATCGCCTTCGAGGACGGCACGACCGGCGCGGTGCTCAGCGAATGGCGGCCGGGCTAGGGCTGCAGCCGGTATCCGCCGGCGTCCGTCAGCAGCAGCCGCGCCTGGCCCGGCTCGGGCTCGATCTTCTGGCGCAGGCGGTAGATGTGGGTTTCCAGCGTGTGGGTGGTGACCCCGGCGTTGTAGCCCCAGACCTCGGTCAGCAACTCCTCGCGCGACACGGCCTTGGCCCCGGCGCGGTAGAGGTATTTGAGAATGTTGGTTTCCTTCTCGGTCAGGCGGACCTTCTTCGCCTTGTCGTCGATCAGGACCTTGGCGGCGGGACGGAACTCATAGGGGCCGATGCGGAAGACGGCGTCTTCGGACTGTTCATGGCTGCGCAGGTGGGCGCGGATGCGGGCCAGCAGGACGGCGAAGCGGAACGGCTTGGTGACATAGTCATTGGCCCCCGACTCCAGCCCGAGGACGGTGTCGGAATCCGAGGCCTGGCCGGTCAGCATGATGATGGGGGTCGAGACGCCGTCCTTGCGCAGCAGGCGGCAGGCCTCGCGGCCGTCCATGTCGGGCAGGTCGACGTCCAGCAGGATCAGGTCGGCGCGGACCTCGCGGCCCATCCGCACGCCCTCGGCCGCCGTCGAGGCCTGGACCGGCCGGAAGGCCTCGTGCAACGCCAGCTGTTCGGCCAGCGCCTCGCGCAGGTCGTCGTCGTCATCGATGATCAGGATGGTCTTGGGCGTGGGCATGGGTACCAGAATGGCGAGCGTCGGCGGTTCCGCCAAGGGTTGGACCGCAAGCGGTGCGGTTTTCAGTCCCTAGAGGGTGTTTCGGGGGCTTTTCGTTCCCCGAAGAGCGAAGATCCGACGCGCACATGGGTCGCGCCGAAGCGGATCGCGGTCTCATAGTCGCCGCTCATGCCCATGGAGAGGACCTCAAGCCCATGCCGGCGGGCGATCTTGCGCAGCAGGGCGAAATGGGGTCCCGGCGCCTCTTCGGCCGGCGGAATGCACATCAGGCCCTCGACGATCAGACCCGCAGCCCGGGCATGGTCGAGCAGTTGGCCGGTTTCGCCCGGCAGGACCCCGGCCTTCTGGGGCTCGGCGCCGGTGTTGACCTGGATCAGGACGCGCACAGGCTTTCCGGCGCGCGCGCCCGCCACGGCGAGGGCGTCCGCCAGCTTCGGCCGGTCGAGGGTCTCGATCACATCGAACAGGGCGACGGCATCGGCGGCCTTGTTGGATTGCAGCGGCCCGATCAGCCGGAGCTCAAGGCCTGCGAGCCCGCCCCGTCGGTCGTTCCAGCGCGTTTGCGCCTCCTGCACCCGGTTCTCGCCGAAGACTCGCATGCCCGCGGACAGCGCCGCATCGATGGCTTCGGGCGGCTGCGTCTTGGACACGGCCGTCAGGGTCACGCCGGTGGCGGCGCGGCCAGACGCGCGGCAGGTGGCGGCGATGCGCAGCCGGATGGCTTCAAGCCGGGCAGCGACGGTGCTGGACGGCGGAACGGGTTCGGGAGATGAGGAGGTCATGAACCGGGCGGACGCCGAAATCCTGTGGGAAGCCGCCAGCGTCCTCGCACGGGACGCGGCCAAAGTCAGCCGGGCACGCCGTCGCGCCGGTCCGGACCTGCCGCCCCTGCTGTTCTTCACCGATCCCGACCGGACGCCCCGACCTTGGGAGACGGCGGCGCAACTGCCGGTGGGCTCGGGCGTGGTGTTCCGGCATTTCGGCCAGGTCGACGCCCTCAAGACGGCGCAGCGTTTGCGGGACGCCACGCTGGGACGCGGCGTGCGGCTGTTGATCGGCCTCGACGCGGCGCTGGCCGAGGCGGTCGGGGCCGACGGCGTCCATCTGCCCGAGCGGGCGCTGGGTCAGGCGGAGGCGCTGATTGCGGCCCGGCCGGACTGGATCATAACCGGCGCGGCGCATTCCCGCGCGGTGCTGGAAACACCTGGAATGGACGCCTGCGTCGTATCGCCGGTGTTCCCGGCCGGCGGCACCTCTGCGGACCGTCCGGTGCTCGGCCTGCAAACCTTTGCAGAATGGGTACAGGCGGCTCCCTGTCCGATCTACGCACTCGGCGGAATCGACAGCGGCAATGCGCAGGGCCTCATCGGCTCGGGCGCGTGTGGAGTTGCGGGCGTCTCGGCGATCCGGTCGGCGTTTGGCCCGGACTAGAAGCGGAAGATCGATTCCAGCCGGAAGCGCGGCGCGGCGGTCGGTCTGGGGCGCGCGCGCCGGATCGCTCTCGGGCTCGGCCAGACCGGCGGCGGCCCCGACGCGCAGGCGCGGGTTGACGCGGTAATAGGCTCCGGCCTCGACGTCGCCGAGGTTGCTTTCACGGCCGACCGGCTGGCTGAGGTTCAGATCGAGACCCCAACGGCCGCGCTCGGTGAACCGCAGGCGCGAAGAACCGGGCTGGGCCGCGGCCGCGCGGGCGGCCTGCGCATCGGTCAGGGAGACGGCGGGCGCACGCGCGCGCGCAG
>JAUYAG010000082.1 GCA_030693575.1 Brevundimonas sp.
CGTCGCCTGGTTTAGGAGGGGCGCCAGACCCGAAAGCCCTCAGGGCTCCAAATCGGAGGGCGTCTTATAGTGTCGAGAAATCCAGAACGCAACGACCGGAAATCGGGCAAAAAACCGGCCTTGGGCGACAGGTCCGCGCCCCGCGCCGGCGGGCCGGGAGGGGGCGCCAAGGGTCCGCCGTCGGGTGGTCCCGACCGCGGAGGCTGGAACCCGAATCCCAAGCCGAAGGCCTTCTCTGATTCCGCACCGCGCGCTTCGCGGGCCAAGGCCGACGCCGACAATTTCGTCTGGGGCCGCCATCCGGTCATCGCCGCGCTCGCCAATCCGGCCCGCAAGGGCATGGGCCGCCTGCTGGCGACGGCCGACCGCGCCGCCGAACTGGAGCGCGACAAACTGGCCAACGGCCACAAGATCGAGATCATCGAGATCCAGGCGCTGGACCGGATGCTGCCGCCCGGCGCGGTGCACCAGGGTCTGGCCTTCAAGGTCCAGCCGCTGGAAGGCGTGGCGCTGGAAGACATCGCCGGAGACGGCGGCGTCATCGTCATGCTGGACCAGCTGACCGACCCGCAGAACGTCGGCGCCATCTTCCGCTCGGCCCTCGCCTTCGGCGCGAAGGGCATCGTGGTTCAGGATCGCCACTCCCCCGCCCTCGCCGGCGCGCTTGCCAAGGCCTCGGCCGGCGCCACGGAACGCCTGCCCTGTGCGCGGGTGACCAATCTCAGCCGGGCGCTCGAGACGCTGGCCGACATGGGCTGGCGCGCGGTCGGCCTCGACGGTTCGGCCGAACTGACGCTGGAACAGGCCCTGGACGAGCGGCCGACCGTCCTGGTCATGGGCTCGGAAGGCGACGGCATCCGCCGGCTGGTGGCCGAACATTGTGACACCATGGCCCGGATCCCCATGCCGGGCGGTTTTGAGAGCCTGAACGTCTCCAACGCCGCCGCGGTGGCGCTTTATGAGGCCAACCGCAAACAGACGTCCTGAGTCCCTGATCGATCACCGCTTGCCCCCGCCCCACTCACTGCCCTAGACGCGCGCCATGGAATTCCTCTCGTCTCCCGAACTCGCCAGCCAGGCCACGGCCCTCGGCCAGGTGCTGATGATCGATCTCGTGCTGGCCGGCGACAACGCCGTGGCCGTCGGCCTCGCCGCCGCCGCCCTCGCGCCCGAACAGCGCAAGAAGGCCATCCTGATCGGCCTGGCCGCCGCCGTCGTCCTGCGCATCGGCTTCGCCCTGATCACCGTGCAGTTGCTGGCCATCATCGGCCTGCTGCTGGCCGGCGGCATCCTGCTGCTGTGGGTCTGCTGGAAGATGTGGCGCGAACTGCAGGAGCAGAAGACCCACGACCAGGCCGAGGCCGAGGCGGAGCTGGAGACCGCCCTGTCCGCCCACCACGGCGGCGGCCCGCCGCCGGAAGCCCTGGGCCTCAAGCGCAAGACCTTCGCCGCCGCCCTGGTCCAGATCATGATCGCCGACGTCACCATGTCGCTGGACAATGTGCTGGCCGTGGCCGGCGCAGCGCATGAACACCCCTGGATCATGGTCTTCGGCCTGATCCTGTCCATCGCCCTGATGGGCGTGGCCGCGACCTTCATCGCCAAGCTGCTGACCAAACACCGCTGGATCGGCTACGTCGGCCTGGTCATCGTCCTCTATGTCGCCGTGCACATGATCTGGGACGGCGCGCGCTCGGTGATCGTGCGGACGGACCGCATGGACGCCTTCAACGCCTCGGCCCCGGCCTTCCTCGACATCAGCGATGAAGAGAAGGCCAAATTCCTGAAGGGCGTGGAGGATGAGGACAGCGCGGCGCCGGCCACCGGCCTGCCGTCCCGGCCCTCGGACGGACCGGCGCCTGTGCCGGTCACGCCGGCGGCAACGTCCCCCAGCGCCGCATCGCCCGCCTGAGCGACTCCGGCGCCCCCGCCATATCGGGCTGGGGCGTGGTGATCGCCGCCGCCCGGGCCTGCATCTCGGCCAGCGGCGGCACGTCGTTGGCGATCCGCTCGGCATCCGTGGTCGCCGGATCGACATCCCACAGCCGCCAGCCGACGCCGTCGGGCACGATGTTGGTGCCGTATTTCTGAGGCAGTCCGGAATACATCAGGGACCGGTCCAGCGCCGCGGCGGCCAGCCAGCGCGCGCCGGGCCGTCCGAGCTCCGCGGCCCGCGCCGCAAGCCGGCTGCCCAGGGCGGCCTCCCCGGTCAGATCGCCGTGGTTCAGGACCCATGCGGCGGCGTAAAGGGCCTCCGCATCGTCCGGCCAACCGTCGGCCAGCAGGGCCATCACCGCTTCACGGCGCGCCCGGTCCCGCTCGCGCAGGGCGACATAGGCGGGCTCGCCCGCCAGCACCGCGCGATCCTCGGCCTGATCTCCGGCCAGCAGCCTGACGAGGGCGGCCGACCGGTCCATGGTCAGGCGTCCGCCCCGCCGAAGCGTTCAGACCACTCGGCCACCTGCGTGTCCTCGATCTTGGTGAACAGCACCCCCGCCGCCGCGACCGTCTGACCCCGCGGCAGGGCGTCCAGCAGGGGTTCGTCCGCCGTCGGCCAGCTGAGGTCCGTCGCCCCGACCGCCGCCCCGATCTTCACCGCCGAATGCGGCATCACCGGCGCGGCCAGACGGGCGAACAGGGCCACCAGGTTCAGACCGGTGCGCACACCGACGGCGGCGCGGTCCACATCGGTCTTGAAGGCGGTCCAGGGCGCCGCCTCCTGCAGATACTCATTACCCAGCACCCAGACGGCGCGCAGAGCCACGGCCGCCTTGCGGAACTCCATGGCCTCAAACTGCGCCGTGGCCTCGGCGATGCCGGCGCGCAGGTCCGCCTCCAGCTTCGTTTCCAGAGGACCGGGCTCGCCCGCGTCCGGCACGACGCCGTCGAATTTGCTTTCGGCGAACTTGACGATCCGGTTGACGAAATTGCCCAGCACATCGGCCAGGTCCTTGTTCGTCGTCGACTGGAACTGCTCCCAGGTGAAGGCGGCGTCGGAATGCTCCGGCCCATAGGCCGTCAGGTGCCAGCGCCAGTAGTCGGCGGGCAACAGTTCCAAAGCCTGGTCCATGAAGACGCCGCGCTTCTGGCTGGTCGAGAATTTCCCGCCGTACCAGTTCAGCCAGTTGAAGGCCTTCAGCGTATCCACCGTCTTCCACGGCTCACCCGAGCCCAGGATGGTCGCCGGGAAGCTGACCGTGTGGAAGGCGACATTGTCCTTGCCCATGAACTGGACATAGCGGACGTCGTCCGCCCCCTCGTCGGTCCGCCACCAGTTGCGCCAGGTCGCGCCGGTCGCATCGGCCCATTCCTCGGTCGCGCCGATGTATTCGATCGGAGCGTCGAACCAGACATAGAAGACCTTGCCCTCCATGCCGGGACGCGGTCCGCCGTCGGGACCGACCACCGGCACGCCCCACTTCAGGTCGCGGGTGATGCCCCGGTCGATCAGGCCTTCGTCCAGATGTTTCAGCGCGATCGACTTCGCCAGCGTCTGCCAGTCGGTCTTGGAATTGATCCACGTCCGGATCCGGTCCGCCAGCTTGGTCTGCAGCAGATACAGGTGGCGGGTGTCCCGGACCTCGAGATTGCGCGAACCCGAAACGGCCGAATACGGCTCGATCAGGTCGGTCGGGTCCAGCAGCCGCCCGCAGTTGTCGCACTGGTCGCCGCGCGCGCCCACATGGCCGCAGTGCGGACAGGTCCCCTCGACATAGCGGTCGGGCAGGAAACGGGCGTCGTCGACCGAATAGATCATCCGGTCGACCCGCTCCTCGATCAGGCCGTTCTTCTCGAGAGCGTCGGCGAAATGCTGGGTCAGGCGGTGGTTGGGCGCGTTCGAGGAGCGGCCGAACCAGTCGTAGCTCAGGCCGAAGGCCTGCCCCGCCGCCTTCTGGACCTCATGCTGTTCGTCGCAATAGGTCCGAACGTCCTGGCCGGCGGCCGCGGCGGCCAGCTCGGCCGGCGTCCCGTGTTCGTCGGTGGCGCAGATGTAGAGCACCTCATGGCCCTGCGCCCGCTTGAACCGCGCATAGACATCCGCCGGCAGCATCGACCCCGCGAGATTCCCCAGATGCTTGATGCCGTTGATGTACGGCAGCGC
>JAUYAG010000086.1 GCA_030693575.1 Brevundimonas sp.
AGTTCCAGTATCTGTATGGCGAAGGCGGGAACGACACCTACGTCTACGGCAAGTCGTCCGGGCTGGTGTACATTCACTCCTCGGAAGGGGCCGGAACGGGGACGGCCGATCGGGTGGTGTTCACTGACCTGAACGCCGGCGACGTGACCCTCGGCTACGCGGACTATCGCAGTTCCTGGTCCACCGAAGGTCTGGCGCTGATGATCCAGTGGTCGAACGCCCAAGGCTCCGGCCAGTTGCAGATCGCCAATGAGGGCCGCCACATCGAGGCCTTCCAGTTCGCCGACGGATCGGTGTTTACCGCCACACAGCTCCTGGCCCGGATTGGCGGAAATTCGGTCTCGGTGCCCGCCATACCCCAAGTGCAGCCTGTGCTGGCCGAAGAAAAATTCGTGGTTGGACCTGAAGTCCTGCCGACAGCGCCGGGCGACTTCACCAAGGAGGGCGGGGAGGAGGTGTTGCCGGTCCTGTCGGACGACTGGGTCAAGTTCCAGGCCCCTCAAGTCTTGCCGGGCGAAGCAACCGACGTCACGACGCCGGGCCGCGACCAGTTGCGAGGCGTGGACTACGCCAGCCGCAACGACGATACGGCGGAGACGCTCCTGATGTTCGACGGTTCAGCCGACGACAGCTACCTGTTCGTCGGCATGACGGATGCCGGTTCGCCGGAGGTACTGCCGGCTATCGCCGACGACTTCATCCTGTTCACCAAGGAGGGCGGGGAGGAGGTGTTGCCGGCCATGTCAGACGACTGGGTCAAGTTCGAGGCCCCTCAAGTCTTGCCGGGCGAAGCAACCGACGCCACGACGCCGGGCCGCGACCAGTTGCGAGGCGTGGACTACGCCAGCCACAACGACGATACGGCGGAGACGCTCTTGATGTTCGACGGTTCTGCCGACGACGGCTACCTGTTCGTCGGCATGACGGATGCCGGTTCGCCGGAGGTACTGCCGGCTATCGCCGACGACTTCATCCTGACGGCCAAATTCGAGGGTCCGCCTGTCATGCCAACTGCGGACGTTGATTTCGACGTGGTCGGGCTCGTCAGGGACATCGAGTTTGCCCAGGGGCTGCTGTTCTCGGGAGGCGGCAACTCGTCGAATCCCAACGTCTCTGCGGATGGTCTGACTGTTTACGAAGACTGGTCTGCGTTTGCCCCCCCGACCCGGCACGACGTTTGGGGTTAATGGAACGGCCACGACCTTCCGGGCGATCCGGACGACGCAAGCTGCGCCGTCCGGATCGTTCCGGGCGTTCGCGATCGGGACCGTTCGCGTGCGTCGCAGGCCAGACCTGCATGCGTAAAGGATGGGTGTCGCCCCGCGGCATTGGCTGCAATTCCAGCGCTGCGCCCGTGCTCCCTCCAGGACGCACCGGCAGCCCATGGCCTGCGGTTGCCCTCTGCGGGCGGGCCGGATAGACCTCCCCGGGGGAACCGACATATGGCCATCTATCCCGTAATCCTCTGCGGCGGCGCGGGAACCCGGCTTTGGCCTGCGTCCCGCCCTGCGCGACCCAAACAGTTCATCGATCTGGTCTCAGACGTCTCGCTGTTTCAGGAGACGGTGCGGCGGGTAGCGCCGCTGGCGGCTGGTGGCCGGATCGTCGTTGTCGCGGGCCGGGACCACCGGGGTTTTGTCGAGGAGCAACTGGCGGCGCTGGGCGTCGAGAGCGACCTTATTCTTGAGCCTGTTGGCCGCGACTCGGCACCCGCCATGGCTGCGGCGGCGCTGTGGATCGAACAGATCGACCCGGATGGCACGGCGTTGTTTGTAGCCTCCGATCACTACATCCCGGACGCTCCCGCCTTCCGGGAGGCGATGAACGAGGCGGTCACTGCCGCGTCGCACGGGCGGATTGTGACCATGGGCATGGTCCCGACGTCTGCGTCCTCGGCCTATGGCTATATCCAGCCTGCCGGGCCGGGCCTGTCCCAGGTCGAGCGGTTTGTGGAAAAACCCGGCCAGGCCGACGCGGAACGCTATCTGGGCGAGGGCTATCTCTGGAACAGCGGCAATTTCATAGCCCCTGTCCGGACGTTGCTGGCCGAGATGAGGACCTTCGTGCCGGATCTCGTGGCCTCCGTTCAGTCGGCGCTGCCGAATGAGGGGCAGGAGAGGGCGAGTACGCTCGGTCCGGCGTTCGAAACGGCGACCCGGATCTCGATCGACTATGCGGTGATGGAGAAGAGCGACAAGGTGTGGGTGCTTCCGGCCGGGTTCGAATGGTCGGACCTCGGGGCGTGGGATGCGGTGGCCGCAACCGGGCGCGGCGCGCGCGGCGGCTGGGTCGACAAGGACAGCCAGGGCTGCCTCGTCCGCGCCGCGCCGGGCATGGTGGTCGCGACGACTGGGCTGTCGAACCTGGCAATCATCGCCGAACCGGACGCTGTGCTGGTGTGCGACCTGAGCCGTGCTCAGGATGTGAAGGCCCTGGTCGAGGAACTGGGACGTCGCAAGACGCCGTCACCGCGGAGCGAGACCCCGCCCCTTGAGGTCCTTTCAGAGCAGTTGGGCCAGTGGCTCAAGCTGAACGCGCTTCCGCTCTGGGCGACGCTGGGCGTGGACGCCGACGGCGCCTTCGCCGAGGCCCTCGACGGGACTGGTGCCCAGGTCGGGGATTTCCGGCGCGCGCGGGTTCAGGCGCGCCAAGCCTATGTATACAGCCTCGCCTCCCGCTGGGGTTGGGGCGCGGGCTATGCCGCGCTGGTCGAGCGGGGACTGGCTCAGTTCGAGGCCACAAACCGGCGTGCGGACGGCCTTTACAGGACACGGGTCAGCAGCGCCGGGGCTGTGCTTGACGACGCCGCGTCCCTGTACGACCAGGCCTTCATCCTGCTGGCCACGGCGACCGCTGCCTCCGCCGGCATCGACCGGGCGCGGTGTACGCAAACCGCTGCATCGGTTGTGGCGGCGCTCCAGTCGCTCGCCCTGCCGCAAGGCGGTTGGCGCGAGCCGGTGGGACCGGCCTATCAGGCCAATGCGCACATGCATCTGCTGGAGGCCGCACTCGCCTGGGAAGCCTTGGACCCGGATGGCCCCTGGGCGAGCCTGGCCGACGCGATTGTGGGGCTGACCAAGGCGTATTTCATTGATGCCCAGGGCGGCTTCCTGCGGGAATTCTTCGGACCGGACTGGCTGCCCGCCGACGGCGAGGCAGGGCGACTGGTCGAGCCGGGACACCAGTTCGAATGGGCTTGGCTGCTGACGCGGTGGGGGCGGCTGCGGAGCGATTCCTGGGGGCTCGAGGCCGCCCGTCGTCTGTTTGCCGCCGGCGAGCACGGGCTCGACAGGGCGCGCGGCGTGGCCATCGACGAACTGGACGAAGCGCTGCAGCCGCGGTCGTTCCGCGCCAGGCTATGGCCCCAGACCGAGTGGCTGAAGGCTGCGCTGATCCTGTCGGAGACGGTGGAGGGCGACGAGCACAGAGGTCTGCTGGACAGCGCAGCGGCGGCGTTTGACGGCCTCTGGCTGTACCTCGGGCCGGATGGCCTGTGGCGGGACAAGCTGGGACCGGATGGGGCGTTCGAAACGGAGCCGGCACCCGCGAGCTCGCTCTACCACATCGTGGCGGCGTACAGGCAGCTTCGGGAAACCACGGGCTGATTGGCCGAACGCCGAAGCGCTCAGGCGGGCACGCCCTGCTTCAATCGAGGCTTTCCGGTCAGTGCCTCGGACGCTGGCGCTGTGACGGGAAGGGGCAGCGGCTGGAGCTCGCCATACCGGCCGGCGGCGCGCGACCAAGGCGCATTCCATCTCTAGCTGGGGTTTTGACTTTGCGAATGAGTTTCAACCATGCAGCGCTCCCTCTTTCCGGATGTTTACACTCTGGTAATGTTGATGCAACCCGCCACCGGCCATATGGGTAGGGCAGCCCACAACTGCAGCAGGCTGGTGCTCCAAGCGTGAAGACCTGATCATCAGCTTCGCACACGCATGCGAAACAACTGCGACGAGACCGTGCTTCTTGCGCCGTCGGGCCGCTGCTATAGGAGACGAGCGCATCTTTAAGGCCGGTGACTTCCGCCATCACGCGCCATCGTTTGTGTTCAGAGGCCTATGCTTTCAAAGCTTTTTCGATCCCGAGCCCAGATGGCCGCGCCGGCGGCACCGGCTGTTCCGGATGGAACGGCTGTCTGGGCCGTGGGAGACATACACGGTCGTCTCGACCTTCTGCAGCCCCTGGTGGACGCGATTCTCGCCGATCTCCATGTGAGCGCCGCTACACGCAAGGTGGTGGTTTTTCTGGGCGACTACATCGACCGTGGCCCAGATTCGCGTGGCGTGCTTCAGCTTCTGGCGGGCCTGTCGGATGTCGAGGGTATCGAATGGCGGTTCCTGAAAGGGAACCATGAGCAGGCGATGCTGGGCTTCCTCGAGGATCCGTCGACCGGACCCAAATGGTGTGAGTACGGGGGCGACAACGCGTTGCGCTCTTATGGCCTTCGGGTTCCTGACCTCGCACACCGGACAGAGGCCTGGGCGCGGGTGGCGGCCGACCTGAGACACAAGTTGACGGCGCGCGAGAGGGAGTTCCTGAAGAGCCTGGAGCTGAGCGTCACCTTAGGCGACTATTTCTTCAGCCACGCCGGAGCGCGGCCAGGTGTGGCGCTGGATCGGCAATCATCCGAGGATCTGATGTGGATCCGCCAGCCGTTCCTGAACAGCCGGACGGCGTTCGAGCGCGTGGTCGTGCATGGCCACACGCCGACCCTTCGTGTTCACGCCGATCATCGGCGCATCGGGCTCGATACCAAGGCCTATGACACAGGCGTCCTGACCGCCCTCCGGCTTCAGGGGCGGGAACGGAGTTTGCTGCAGGCCGTCGGGCGGCGACGCGGGCCGCAACGGCGAAACGGGGGCGACGAGTATCTGCCCTCGACCGGTGCGGACGTCGTTATTCGGACTGAGCGGCTCGACCCTGAACAGGCTGATGTCAGTGTCGTCGGCTAATCGCGGCCGCGTTTTCCGGTGGGATTCGGACGCCTAGGGTCCGTCCTCAATAAGTCCTGGCTTGGCGGCCGGTTTTCTGATTCAAGATTTCCGGAAGGAGTGCTTGAAAGCGGAAGCTCTATTGGCTGGACGATGAGGCGAAGGCCCGGATCGAGCCGCACCTGCCTCGCGGTCGGCGTGGCGCGCGGCGTGTCGACGATCACCGGGTGATCTCCGGTATTATCCATATGCTCCAATCGGGTGCGCGCTGGCGCGACTGCCCCGCCGAATACGGACCGTACACGACGGTCTACAACCGCTTCAATTGCTGGAGCCGCCAAGGCATCTAGCACGACATCTTCAAGGCCCTGGCCGGCCACAGCGGCATCTACTCCAGCGCCGCCATCGACAGCACTTCGGTCAAGGCCCACCGCTCGGCGGCGGGCGCTAAAGGGGGCCTTCGTCCAGAGCATAGGCCGATCCCGAGGCGGTCGAACGACCAAGATCCATGGCCTCGTGGACGATCACGGTCGGCCGCGGGTGCTGCTGCTCAGCGCTGGCAACACCAACGACATCACCATGGCTCACGCCCTGATCGAGGCCGCCGGACCGTTCCGAAAGCTGTTGGCCGACCGCGGCCATGACGTCGATCACCTCAGGAAGCGCCTGGCCGAACGCAGCGCCGAGGCCGTCATCCCGACCACCACGTCGCGAAGGCGGCCTATCCCCTATGACGTCGTCGCCTACCGCCAGCGAAAGACCGTCGAGCGCCTCTGGGCCAAGCTCAAGGACTACCGCCGCGCCGCCACGCGCTACGACACGCTCTCTGCAAACTATCTCTCCGGCGTGCTCATCGCCGCGGCCGTATGCTACTGGGCCAAATGAGTCCGGACCCTAGCGCTATCAGCCAAGCCTGCTCACGCCAAACCCACCGTGTCGGATCGATATGGTGACGGCGCTCACTACGCCTGGTCGGGCGGCCGTGCCAGTTCGAGCAACCCACAGCACAGGGCGAAGACGACAGCCAAGGTGACTGTTCGGAGGGGGTAGTCGCCGACGGAATGCAAAATGAGAACGCCGATGCCGATGCTGGCTGCCCGTTGTAGGTCACCTTCCCGGGAGGGCGGGGTCTTCCAAGCGGTCCAGCACCGTCGAACGTACCAAGCCAGGAAGGCCAGGATCACGCCGATGCCGAGCCAGCCAGCTTCCAACCATGTCTCCAAATATTCATTGTGGGCCTGATTGAAGAACGTGCTGTCCAGCTCCTCCAACGGCTCGACTGAGCGATAGACGGCGTCGAAGCTGCCCAATCCGGAACCGAGCGGAAGTTGAGTCTGGGCGGTTTCCGCGATTAGGGGCCAGCGCTCGAAGCGGGCCTCAGGTGTGTCGTGCTCGAATCGCGCAAGGATGGGCGGGAGAGCAAGCACCGCGACGGCCGTCAGCGCCGCCCCGATCGAACCTACCAGAACCAGCAGTCCCGGACCCGGCCGGCCGCGTCCAGCGGCGATCCAGGCGGCCAGCAGGCTGATCACCATGACAGGCCCGAACAGGATGATTCCCGCCCGCGAGCGGATCGCCGCGAGTGCGACGACGACCAAGCCTGCGAACAAGGCTCCAAACCAGAGGGCTGAGGTCCGTTGATCCCGCCGTCTCAGCGTCGCTGCCCCGGATATGACCGCGAAGGGCATGGCGATCAGCAGGAAAGACGCCAGATGGTTACGGTTGGCGAAGAAGCCGGTGACCGAGCCTGATCCCGTCCAGTTCCAGAGATAGAGGCTGTCCCCTCCGCTGGCCAGCTGGGCGGCCCCGAGGAGAATTCCAACGATTGCCGCGGTGACACAGAACTGAACCAGCCGCTCTCGCTGGATATGGGACAGCGACAAGACGGCGAGGAAGAAGGCCGAGGGCGGCGCAAGCGCCAAGGCTGAGCCCCAGGTCCGATCCGGAGCCACGCTCATCGGCGACCAGCCCGGCTCCAGACCGGCGAGTTCCAGGGCGAGCGCCATCTGGTCCCGGCCCGGAAGACTGGACCACACAGCCGGGGGGAGCGGTATCAACTGGATCAGCGGAATGGCGACGACCGCCGCCAGCAGGCCCAGAGAGAACCGATGCTCGCGCCACAGGCCGGAGAGTATCAGCCGTCGGGCCGCAAGCACCAGAAGCGGCAGTGAGGCCAGTTCAACAAGCGCCAGACGCAGCGCATGGCCCTGGCTGGCACCGCCGAAGGCAAACGAAAAGGCCAGCAGGATCATCGCCGCAATCGCGACAGAGTCCCACTGGCCTTTCCAGGTATTGTCCGGCACGCGCTGTGTCAGTTGGTTGACGAGAGCGGCGTGACCGCGGTCAGTCTTAGTCGCTTTCCGAGGCGTCGTCGGTCGCAACAACGATCGTCGCGACCAGAACGGCAGCGCCGATCAGGAGCACGAAGACCGGCACACCGGCGAACTCAGAGCTCGCGTCGGAGCTGGCGCCCACGCGGTCGCCGACGCGGGTGACGGCGGAATTGTTGGCGGCGGCAGCTTGGCCAGCCACGAGCAGCAGGCCCGCAGTAACGGCAGCAATGGTCTTACGCATGCGTTGATCCCCTGGATTCTATTGGTATTACGGGCGGACCCGCGAGCTATCGACAAAGTGTATAGGGGGCGGCGGTGTTAAAAGCAATACAGATTCAAGCTGGCACCCCGTACCTGGTGCGGCTCCAGATTCAGCTCTCAGGGGAAATGACTATCCGATCGAACCAGACCGCGGTCGGGGCTCGCTTGTCGTTTGCGCGAGTTTCAAGCCTGAGCCATTGCGCCGGACAGGTAGTGGGGACTTCGAACCGTCCCGACAGGTTCGTCCAGGTGTTCGCGGCGACTCCGGGAGCCTGGGTCGGAATGGAGACCTTCTCACCCCCGCCGGTGACGCAGGAGATGGTCCAGGCCAGTCTGGCAGCCGGGTTCCCGGTCTCGCTCCTGATGGCCGCGGTGAAACGATAGGTGCCCGGCCTCAGATAGGTCAGCTGCTCCGCGACCGTTCCCGTGGCGTAGCCATCATAGTCGACGCGCAAGGCGGCGTTGGACGGGCTGAGGTCATCGGCGGCGATTTCCGCAACAATCCCGGCCTTCTCATAGAGCCGCCACTGGAAGGGCCCGGGGTGGTCTGCCTCGTCAAAGTCGCCGTTGGTCACGGCGGTAGCGACGGGGGGGCGGTTCAATCGCCCTCGAATGGCCTGGATGCTCTCAATCCCGCCCGCGCTGATCAGTGCGCTGTAGAATTGCTGCAACTCGTCGTTGTCGAAGGGCGCCCGACCGGCTTGAAGCAGGACGGCCAGGTTTGCGGCCACCTGCAGGCCTTGCGGCGTCTGGTTCAGGCTTGCGAGATAGGCCGTCCGCCACGGGGGGCGGGCCGAGAGCAATCTGGCGACCACCGGCAGGGACCGCTGCGGATCCGCATCGCCGGCGGCGGTAAACAGGCGGAAGACCTGGGGCTGAATGTCTTCCCGACGCCGAACGAGCGTATCGGCATGGGCGAAGGACGAGGCGTAGTCGCCGCGCCGAAGGCGGCGGTCGACCAACCAGGCGTGGGCAGGGTCGTCCCGCAGGCTCCAGTTTCCGGCCAGCGTCAGGATTTCGTCAGCCGCGTCTTCGCGTCCTGCCCGGGCTTCCGTCAGGCCGAGCACCCGAAGCGCCCGGACGTCAAAGGGTGAGCGGATGAGGGCGTCCCGGCTGAGTGCCGCGGCATTGTCGATACGCCCGGCGGCCAGCTCGGACTCTGCCGCACGGCGCAAAGCCAGCGGCGATCCCGGAGCGAGGCGGACGGCGATCTCGACCGGCGCCCTTTGGACCAAGGGCTGGATCACGATCTGCCAGCCCAATAAAACCGCGCCGATCACCAGGCCATAGGACGCGATGTCAGCAGCGCCCGGAAGCCGGCGCGGAGCGGCGGACTTGTCCGCCCGGTCCCTCAACCCCGCTTGCCCTTCTTGCCGCCCATCGCCTCAGGCTCGGCTCCATAGTGGTAGTCGTAGGCGTAGTCGTAGCCGCCATATGAGGTCGATTTGGCGCTGAATTTCGTCAGCACCGCACCGAGCAGATGGGCGCGGCCTACTTGCAGGCGTTTCAAGGCTCCGCGGGCCTGACCACGACGGGTGCCGCGGGATTCCAGCGCGAAGAGGACTCCGCTGACTGCGGCCGCCAGCATGGGGGAATCGGCGAAGCCCAGCACCGGCGGGCCATCGACGATAACGTGGTCGAACGAGTTCCGCGCCTCGGCGAGGAACTGGTGAAGACGATCGCCGCCCCAGAGTTCCGCCGGGTTGGGCGGGAGGGGGCCGCAAGGGACAAAGAACAGGTTTTCCTGGCCCGTCGGCTGCACCACCCCTGCCAGATCGGCAGAGCCGGAGAGCAGATTGCTCATGCCACGCTCATTCTCCACGCCCACCACGCGGTGCATGGAGGGATTGCGCAAATCGCCGTCGACCAGGAGGACCCGCTTGCCGACCCGCGCGAGATTGAGCGCAATGGCATAGGCCGTTGTCGACTTGCCCTCAGCCGGGCGGGCGCTGGTGACCAGAAGGCTGGTTGGGGCACCGTCGGGGGTCGAGAACTGAAGCGCCGTTCGAAGGGAATAATAGGCCTCAGAGAACCCGGATCGAATATCGCGCAGCGCATCGGTCGGACCCTGGCCCTTGTCGAGAAGAGGAACGACCCCAAGCACCGGGACGCCCAGCTTCTTCTCGACATCATCGGGTGTGGCCAGAGTCTCGTCGAGTGCTTCCAGAATCAGGGCCGCCAACACGCCGAGACCCAGGCCCAGCAGGGCGGCCAGCGCCATGTTCACCAACATGTTGGGTTTGGACGGTTCCCGGGGCGGCGTGGCGAGATCCACGATGGAGATGTTATTGGCGGTTACGCCGCCCGTCACGCCGACCTCCTTATAGCGCTGCAGCAGTCCCTCGTAGAGAGTGCGGGTGGTGTCCAGCTCACGCTGCAAGATGTTATACTGGATCGATCGATCCCGCAGGTCTAGTACATCGCCCGTCAGACTGGTCACCTGGGCCTGGAGCGACCGCTCTTGGTTAGCGGCGATCCGATATTCACTCTGAATCGAACTGCGAATGTTGCCGGCGATGGTACGGATCTGGCTATCGGCTTCGTCGATCCGGGCCTTGAGCTGCACCATTTCCGGATAGTCCGGGCGATAGATGCTGAGCTTTTGTTGATATTCCGCGTCGAGCAGCGCTCGCTGTTCCGTAAGCCGCTGGATTGTCGGATTCTGGAGAACTTCGGGCAGGGTCATGAGGTCAGCACTGCTGGCTGACCGCCAACGTTCTTCGGCGGCCACGCGTTCCGCCCGGGTACGAGCTAGCGCGCTGTTGAGGGCGACCAGATTGTTGGACGTCAGAGACTCCGTCGCGCCGCCCGAAGCGGCACCTTCACTGGGCTCGCCGACGTTGATGATCTGCTGGTTGGCCGCATAGGCGACCAGTTGGCGTTCGGCGGATTCCAGACGTTCCTTGGTCTGGACAATACGCTCTTCCAGAAACTGCCGCGCGTAGGATGAACTTTCGAATTTTCGGTCGAGGTTGGACTGGATGAAGTTTTCCGCAAAGCCATTGGCTATCCGGGCCGCCACGATCGGGTTGGGATTGTCGTAACCAACAGAGACCAAGCGGGAGCCCCGAATGGGGGAGACGCCGAGGTTTTCCTGGAGGGCCTTGAGCGCCGCGGCCCTCCGTCGCAACGCCTGAGTAGCGGCGGTTCCACCGGGCTCGGGGGACTCGACCCCCATGGCCTCCAGCGCTTCATTGGAACTCGCCAATCCCAAGCTCTCGATGACGCGCTCGGCGAGCGACCGGCTGCGAAGAAGGCCATACTGGGTCTGGAAAAATTCCTCGCCCTGAATCATGTTTTCTGTTGGGGCTACATCTTCAGTGTCGAGGACCCGCGCGGTTTCGCGATCGATCTGCAGGGTAGCCTGAGCTGTGTAAATGGGCGTCATCAGCAGCGTAAGCGCGGCACCTATGACGAGGGCGCCAAGGAAGCAGCCGACAACCAGAAGGCGATATTTCAGCGCGAGCCGCCAGTAAGAAGCGAGATCTAGCGGTTGGTGGTCACCGCCCTCAACCCAGCGCGCGCGCCCGCCAACCAAAGAACCGTCTGAGTCGCTTGTTCCGCCCTCAGGACGCCGACCGCGCACGTCAGCGAGTTGATTGTCGCCCAGCATTCTTGAAATCCGTCCCAATGATGCGGCTACGACCGCATTAAATCAATCAGGCTGATATCGCATTGCCCTTGATCACGCACCACGAATTCGCCAGTAGCGGGCGCCTCGACCGAGCAAAGGTCAGCGGAAAGAGGACACGACCAGTCCAAATGCGATCAGCTTGGCCAATGTTAGAAGTAAGCAAAGGCCGCGAGTGCTGGAAGGGCCCCAACAACTTCGCGTAGGGCGGAACTGAGACGGGAGGTATCCACCACGATCACATCGTCTCCCAGAACCTGCGGATCAGAAGCCCGGCCCTGGCGGATGGCGCTCAAGTCGAAAACCGCCACTGAGCGCCTCCCCTCAATGTTCCTGAAGACCGCGACCTTGGTCAGGTCCGCGACCCTGGTGGGCCCCTCCGCCATCGCTACAGCTTGAAGTAGGGACGTCGATCCGCGCATCTCGTAAACGCCCGGCTTCGTGACAGCACCATCGACAGTGATCTTCTGACTGGCCGCTTCCTTTACAGTGACGGTTACCTGTGGATCGCGAAGGTACTGAGCCGCCAGCCGCCGGGCGATATCGGACGCCATCTCGCCGGCGGTCCGCCCGGCACCACGTACAGCGCCGATCAACGGCAAGTTTATGTTGCCAGAGGTATCGACCACCAATTCCTCAAACGACAAGTCCTCGACCTGAAATACGCGGACATCGAGTTTGTCGCCCACACCTATGCGATACTCGGTAGCCGGTGCGACGACCGTTTGAACGGTCTGAATATCGGCCGGCAGGGCCGCGGTCATCTGGCCGATATCCATGCGTTGCCCCCCGCAGCCGGAGAGCAGGATGACTATCAGGACCGATAGAAGCGAAAGAGCGCGCATCACAGGCGACAATACCTCGAAAAATCAGAGTGGCCTTGAGGGGGCCAAACCGACGACGGCTGGGAAGGCAAGCCTTGGCTGGCGACCGTGCCGGTTGCGACTCCACCCGGCAGCCTTGTCCAGCACCAGAAGCGCGCGGTCAACGGGGCTGTTTACTTCCGGCAGTCTCACCCGCACGATCAGGGTACAACGGATGGTGGGATATTTCTTCTAACCGCTACGCCACTCACGGTACGCAGGCCAATCTCGTCGTCTCGTGTCTGGAACTTGCCGACCGCCGTCCGGCACCAGCCAAGGACGTAGGTACTAACGACCGACCTGGCCGCGTAGACGACCCGGAGTTGGCTCCCCTCGTGGCCGGCGTATGTAATTGCTTCGCGTTTCGGAGTCTGTCACATGGCTGGCCAGAGACGAGTGTAAGTTAGTTGCTACAGGGTGGTGCAGGCCCAGTGACTGTGGGGATTTTAATAGGGAACTTGATCGGCCCCTCCCAGCTGGTTGGCTGCTTGGGCGTTTTCTGTATGACCCTGAGCAAATCAGGATAGGGGCGGCGTGCGTGGACACTAGAGTTACATTTAAGCTGAAGACCAACCCTGAAAATATGGCGCAGGTTTCAGGCACCACTCCCTCCAAGGCGAGGCGTCACGCCGATCTTTCAGATCTGCTATCCGGCTTGGCATTTTTCTTCAGCTTGGCGGTCTTGCCGTGGCTGTACTTCTCTCTCGTGCAGTTCCAGGGAAGCGTACCAACAAGGTTCGAACTGTGGCGGCACGTCCTTCTGATTGGTCTCGCTCACGCCTTTACGCTGGTAACCGCGGCCCGGGCCGGGGGGCGGCTCGATCGACAAATTGCCACCGTCGCCAGCAGTGTGTTGATGGCTCATGGGGGAGTTGCGTTCGTCACCCTCGCTTCGAGAGTATATTACTCCAATCAGCTCATGCTGATTGCCGCTGGGGTATCGTTGGGCGTCGGCTTCTTAATCGTGGGAATTCGTCGCCGGGTACACCGGGATCGCGCGGCAGTTGTAGGCCCATGGCACCCAGCCATCGCCAGTCTGAAAGTCGAATACGATCATGTGGAATCTCCGGGGGTCGATCTTCGCCCTTATGACGTGGTCCTCACTACTTCTGTTGAGCCTCCGGAAGGGTGGACGGAGACGCTTTCCAGATCGATGATGGCGGGCAAGCCGTTTCGTCAACTTGCGCAGTACTTGGAGGATGAGCACGGTATTGTGTCGATAGAACATTTTCATCCGGATCATTTGCCGCTCGGCGGATTGACATCTTATCGGGTGCGGAAGAGGGTGTTTGATATCCTGATTACCATGGTCAGTTTGCCGGTCGCTTTGCCAACTGTAGTTCTTGCCGGGCTCCTCATCAGGATGCTTATGGGACCCAAAGTGGTCTTCGTTCAAAAGCGTGTCGGTTTGGGGGGGAGGGTGTTCGACATGTACAAATTGCGGACGATGCAGCCGTCGGCGTCGGAACGTACTGAGATCGCGACGCAAAAGGGCGACATCCGGGTTACGCCTCTCGGGCGCTGTCTCCGCCGGTTTCGGATCGATGAACTGCCTCAGCTATGGAATGTGCTAAAAGGAGATATGAGCCTGATTGGCCCTCGCCCCGAGCAGCCGGCGCTGACACAGCGGTATTGTGAGGACCTACCAGTCTTCGCATACCGAAGCTTGGTTCGACCGGGGATTACCGGCTGGGCGCAAGTGCGGGCGGGCTATGCCGCGGACCTTGAAGAAACCCGGATCAAGCTTGGCTACGACCTGTTTTACCTGAAGAATTTCTCGTTCTCCTTGGACTTGCAGATACTCATTAGAACCGTCGGTGCCCTTATCTTTGGAGGCGGTGTCCGATGACCGGGACCGTCTTGGTTACAGGAGGGGCCGGCTACATAGGAAGCCATGCGGTCCTCGAACTCCTTGCACGAGGTTTCAAACCTGTGGTGCTCGACGATCTGTCAACGGGCAGCCCGGATGCCATCCCCACCGGCGTCGAGTTTCGGGTTGGGGACGTGGGTGACGACGGATTCCTCGACGGTGTCCTCAACAGCCACCGTCCGGTTGGGGTGATGCATTTTGCTGGAAGCATCGTTGTCGAGGAGTCGGTTCGAGATCCGCTAAAATACTACTATAACAACACCTCAAAAACGCTTTCACTGCTCAACGCTTGGATCCGCCATGGCGGAGGACCATTCATTTTTTCGTCTACTGCGGCGGTATATGGGGTGCCGCCTGTCCAGCCGGTCACCGAGCGCGCGGAAAAGGCTCCGATGAGCCCCTACGGATCTTCAAAATGGATGTCGGAAGTCGCGATCCATGACGCGGCCTTGGCGCATCCGGAATTCCGGCCAATCTCCCTCAGGTATTTCAACGTCGCTGGGGCCGATCCGCAGGGGAGAACCGGCCAGCGGGGTCAGCAATCGACCCATCTGATCCGGGTGGCCGTTGAGACGGCGCTTGGCCAGCGTGAGCGGCTGGAGGTGTTTGGCGTAGATTATGACACCCGGGACGGCTCCTGTGAGCGGGACTTCATCCATGTCTCCGATCTGGCTGCTGCTCATGTGGCCGCCCTCGACTACCTGCTGGCCGGCGGTAGCCCCGCCGTCTTCAACTGCGGGTATGGTCGGGGCTACACCGTCCTCGAGGTGGTCGCAGCCCTTGAGCAAATCGTGGGTCGGTCGCTTCCCGTGAAAAGGGCAGGGCGCCGCCCCGGGGACATTCCGCGCCTTGTGTCGGATTCCACCTCGCTGCGTCGCGAACTGAACTGGACGCCCCGGTACGATGATCTCGGATTGATCCTGAGATCAGCCCTGTCCTGGCAGTCAAACCTGACCCGTTAGTTCGGCCACCCGAACTCCGCCATCCGCTGCCGCCATCAAGGCTTGAAAGATGAATGATGCGCCCCGTTCTCCCTTCCTGGTCGAGGCCCGTCGCTTCGGCGATGCGCGCGGCTGGTTTATGGAAACCTATTCCGAAGCCGCTCTTCTCGGGCACGGGGTCGGTCATCGGTTCGTCCAGGACAATCACTCGCTCTCACGCAGTGTGGGGACCATCCGCGGGTTTCATTTTCAGGCTCCGCCTCATGCGCAAGCCAAACTGGTGCGCTGTGCGCGGGGGGCAATCCTTGACTACGCCGTAGACTTGCGTCGCGGTTCGCCGACCTTCGGGCGCTGGGTTTCAGCCGAACTGAGCGGCCAAAATGGCCGGCAACTTTACGTGCCCGTTGGATACGGCCACGCCTTCGTTACACTGCAGCCGGATACGGAGGTGATCTATAAGGTTTCCGATATCTATGCGCCGGAATGCGACGGCGGCGTCGCATGGAACGACCCGCAAATCGGCGTCGACTGGTCCCTACCTCCGGAAGGCGCGGTCGTATCGGACAAGGATCTGAAACTGCCGTTGCTGGCCGATTTTTACAGCCCGTTCGCATACGACGGGACCCCGCTAGCCCCGCTCGATCAACAATCTTTCTCCGAGGTTCGGCCATGAGGATTCTTGTTACGGGAGGGGCGGGGTTTATCGGCTCCGCACTCGTCCGGCGTCTTATTGAGCACACAGAGCACCAGGTGCTGGTGTTCGATAAGCTGACCTATTCAGGCGTGCTCAGTTCACTGCAGACAGTGGCCTCCAGCAATCGCTACGCCTTTCTGGAGGCGGATATATGCGATGCGGAGGCCGTGTCCGGAGCGCTTGCGGAGTTCAAGCCCGATGTGGTGGCGCACCTCGCTGCAGAGAGCCATGTCGACAGATCGATCGATGGACCGCAGGCGTTTGTGCAGACCAATCTCGTCGGCACGTTCATCATGCTCAACGAGAGCCTGCGCCATTGGCGCCGCCTGCCGGATGACGAGAAGGCGGCGTTCCGCTTCCATCATATTTCGACGGACGAGGTATTCGGCTCTCTCGGTGACGAGGGGCGGTTCACTGAATCCACACCCTACGATCCTCGCTCGCCATACTCAGCGTCCAAAGCCGGCTCGGATCACCTCGTGCGGGCATGGGGACATACCTATGGCTTGCCGGTCCTTATAACCAACTGCTCCAACAACTATGGCCCGTACCATTTTCCCGAAAAGCTTATCCCGCTGATCATAATCCGCGCGCTCAAAGGCGAGAGTTTGCCGGTTTATGGCGACGGCAAGAACGTGCGCGACTGGCTGTTTGTCGATGATCACGTTCGCGCCCTGCAGATGGTGTTCGAACGAGGAGAGCCCGGCGAGACATACAACATCGGCGGCGACGCCGAGCGTACGAACATCGACGTAGTCCATACGATCTGCAGCATACTTGACCAGCTTCGGCCGCGCGGCGACGGCCAGTCCTATGCCCGCCAGATCAGCTATGTGACGGATCGGCCGGGACATGATCATCGCTACGCCATAGACCCGACCAAGATCGGCGACTCCTTGGGCTGGGCTCCGTCGGTGACGTTCGAGACGGGTATCGAGCAGACTGTCCGCTGGTATCTCGACAACCAGGGCTGGTGGCAGGACATTCTCGACCGCGCGTACAAAACCGAACGCCTGGGTGTCACGGCGAATGGCTGAGCCGATCCATATTCTCGTTACCGGCGGGGCGGGCCAGGTGGGCCTGGAACTGGCCCGGGCTGCCTGGCCGCCGGAGGTGGTCTTGCACATGCCGACCCAGCAGGAGATGGTTTTGCAGGACGAGCGCTCGGTCACGGCGGTGTTTGAGGCGACGCCGTTCCGGGCCGTCATAAACGCGGCCGCCTATACGGCGGTCGATCGCGCCGAAAACGAGGTCTCGGATGCTTTCGCCGCGAACGCCCAGGGCCCTGCCATACTTGCCGATCTGACGCGCAAGGCCGGCGTACCGTTGATTCAGGTCTCGACCGATTATGTGTTCGATGGCGGCGCCGACCGGCCCTATGCGGAAGATGATCCGGTCGCTCCCCTGGGTGTCTACGGCGCTTCCAAACTGGCGGGCGAACTGGCGGTCCGGCTCGGAAACCCGAGGTCGGTCGTCCTGAGAACCGCGTGGGTGCTCAGCGCCCACCGCTCGAACTTCCTGAAGACGATGCTGCGCCTCGCCGGGGAACGGTCGTCCATCAATGTGGTGGGCGATCAATGGGGTTGTCCGACGGGGGCCCGGGACATTGCGATGGTTCTGGTCCATATCGCGCTGCGGCTTATCGAGGACGCCGACGCGCCGACGGGCGTCTATCATTTCGTCAATGCCGGTGAAACGACCTGGGCCGGCCTTGCGAGCGAGATCTTCAGAGCCAGCCGGGAGATGGATGGCGTATATGCGCAGGTCGAGGAGATCCCGACGGCGGGGTTTCCGACACCTGCGAAACGGCCCGGAAATTCGCGGCTATCCTGCGGGAAGTTGGCGCGGGACTATCGGGTGACGCCCCGTGCATGGGAAGCTGCTGTCGGCGAAATCGTCAGCGAATTGGCTGGCCAGAAAGGTGGAAGATGAAGGGCATCATTCTCGCAGGCGGGTCCGGAACCCGATTGCATCCGATGACTACCGTCACCTCGAAGCAGCTGATGGCCGTCTATGACAAGCCGATGATCTATTACCCGCTGTCCACCCTGATGCTCGCCGGTATCCGGGATGTGCTTCTCATCTCGACCCCCCGTGATGTCCCGTCATTCCAGGCTCTTTTCGGAGACGGATCGCAATGGGGTCTGAACATTGAGTACGCCGTCCAGCCCAGCCCGGACGGCCTAGCCCAAGCCTATATCATCGGCGCGGATTTCGTAGGCGGCGAGCGATCGGCCCTGATCCTCGGGGACAACCTTTTCTACGGTCACGGCATAACCGACTTGTTCGTCAGTGCGTCGCAACGGGCCGACGGTGCCTCGGTGTTCGCCTACCATGTAGCGGATCCCGAACGGTACGGCGTCGTCGAGTTCAACGAACAGATGAGCGCGTTGTCCATCGAGGAGAAGCCTGAAAGGCCGAAGTCAAACTGGGCCGTAACGGGTCTGTATTTCTACGACAGCGATGTGGTCGATATCGCCGCCAATCTGAGGCCTTCAGCACGCGGCGAACTGGAGATCACGGACGTCAACCGCGTCTATCTGGAACGCGGCAAGCTCTCTGTGGAGATCATGGGACGCGGCTTTGCTTGGCTGGATACGGGTACGCCCGACGCCTTGATCGAAGCCGCCGAGTTCGTGCGTACGCTCGAGAAGCGTCAGGGCTTCAAGATCGCCTGTCCGGAGGAGATTGCCTTCGACAAGGGCTTTATCGACGCGGGTCAACTCGAGCGCCTCGTCGATCGGCTGGGCAAGAGCAGTTATGGCGTCTACCTGCACGAGCGGGTCCTGAATCGCCGCGGATAGATTGGCGAGGGAAGAATGGCGTATCGGCACGGTGAAGGCGTAGTGCGCGCACGGGCACCCCTCAGGCTGGGTCTGGCCGGGGGCGGTTCAGATGTGTCGCCGTTCGCGGATCAGTACGGCGGGGCTGTGCTGAACGCGACGATCGACCGCTATGCGACCGCCAGCTATCGGCCGCGGACCGACGGCCTGGTCGAGTTGGTCGCGACCGATCTCGGGGAGAGGGAAACCCTCTCCCTGACCCCGGAGTTGCCGCTGCACTCCGGGCTGAAACTTCACCGCGCCGTCTATAACCGGATGACGCGCGACTATAACGACGGTCGGCCTCTGCCCATGACCCTGCTGAGTCATGTCGAGAGTCCCATGGGGTCCGGTCTCGGCTCCTCTTCGGCCCTGGTGGTGGCCCTGGTGACCCTGCTCGCGGGCGTGCTCGGCGCGCCGCTTGGGGAATATGAAATCGCGCGTCTGGCCTTCGATATTGAGCGAAAGGACCTGGGGCTCGCCGGCGGTCGTCAGGACCAGTATGCGGCGACATTCGGCGGGTTCAATTTCATGGAGTTCGCTGCGGACGAAAGAGTGATCGTCAATCCGCTGCGTATCCGTCAGGACACCATCTGTGAACTGGAGGCCTCTCTGGTGCTGCTGTTTACCGGCGCGTCGAGGGAATCTGCGACCATCATCACGGATCAGGCGCGCAGCGTCGCCAGCGGCGGCAAATCCCTCGAGGCGATGCTCCAGCTCAAGGCGGAGGCTTTCGAAATGAAAGAAGCCGTCCTGTTTGGCAACATTGACGACATCGCACAGGTGCTTCGGCGCGGCTGGGAGGCGAAGAAGAGCACCTCGGGCTCGGTTTCCAGTCCCGAGATCGAGCGGACATTCGAGGCCGCCTCTCAGGCTGGAGCCTTGGCCGGCAAGGTCTCTGGCGCGGGGGGCGGGGGGTTCATGATGTTCATCACCCAGCCGGAGCGGCGGGCCGACGTCATCAAGGCGCTCGAAGCCGCGTCGGGGCAGCGGCCGACGACCGCGCGCTTCACCGCCCGGGGCACCGAGACCTGGCGGCCCATCTTCCGCACGACCT
Organism: Brevundimonas sp.; assembly: GCA_030693575.1. GTDB lineage: Bacteria > Pseudomonadota > Alphaproteobacteria > Caulobacterales > Caulobacteraceae > Brevundimonas. Next base: position 19,404 of record JAUYAG010000086.1, read on the forward strand.
GAAAGCCCTTCCGCGCATGGCCGAGGCCGACGGCATCGGCTATTGCTCAAGCTACTATCAGCCGCTAGCACATTTGACCAGGCTCTCCGGAGCCCGTTTTCGTCCGGGCTTAAGGCGCAGAATTCAAAGGCCATGAAGCAAGATCGAACCAAGGCGGGCACTCACCCGTGCCCGGTGTGCGGCGACACCGCGCGCCTGAAGGCGGCACCCTCCTCATGAAGGATGGATACCACTTCAAGTCCGATCAGCCCGAAGTTGCGGGGTGCTGCCTTGATGCGCGGTGATTTCGATCTGCCTGCCTATGCCGCGGCCCGGCTCATTGAGTGCTCCAGGCAGCCCGAGCGCCCGTGCAAGCTCTGCGCACAGCCAAGCCGGCTGTTTGATGTTGTCGATCTGAACAAGCAATGCCACTACGCTTTCTATCCTGACGATCTTGTAGGCATCCCTGTCTACTATAGACGTTGCGATGTGTGCGGCCTTGTCTTCACCGAATTCTTTGATGAGTTCGACAAGGGTGCCTGGACAAGCTTCGTGTATAATGATGACTATAGGCGGATCGATCCCGAGTTCAGCCATATCAGGCCCGAACGGGACGCCCGCTTCGTGAGGGCGCTGCTCAAGCCGTACTGGCGTGACGAGGACGCCGGGAACGACTATGGCGGTGGCGCGGGGGTGTTCGCCGAGCGGATGCGCCAGGCCGGCATGCGCTTCCTCTGCGTTGACCCGTTCGGGGTTGATGAACGGCCTGAAGGGGCGGCTCCCGCTAGGTTCCTGACCTCGTTCGAAGTCTTCGAGCATTTCGTCGACCTTGAGGCCAGCCTGGCGGAGGCCTTCGGCCTGTGCCGTACCGACGATTTTCTCGCCATCGTCGGCACCAAGACCGTGTCGGCGAGGCTGGGCAAGGGTCAGCTGTCTCAGTGGTATTACGCCGGACCCCGGAATGGGCACATCACCTTTTACACGCACCGCTCAATGGAACTCATCGCCCAGCGGCTCGGCGCGGAATACCAAGCGGTGAGCTCCGGGATGCATCTGTTCGGCAAAGGCTTCGATCTGAAGGCCATTTCGCGTCGAGCCCTGGGATTGCGCGCGATGACGGGAGTGAATGTGCGCCTGAGGCGCTGGCTCGGCAAAGGCGCGAATGCCTCGACGCGAACGCCCTCGCAGCCGGTTGCTGAGGTTGAGATGGCTCCTGTCGGCCGGCTCAAGGATGCAACGCGGTGACCGCTGACGTAAACAATGCAGACGTAGTCGTGGCAAAAGCCCCTCCGCCCATGGCCACCGGTTTCGATCGGTTTATCGCCAGCCTGCCGTTCCTCTTTCTTCCCTACGACAGTCTGACCTATCTGCTCGGCTTCGACCTCGCCAGCACGGCGCAGACGCTGCCCCTTACCTCGGTATTCTCGCTTCCCTATCTGGTGTTGTGCGCGCTGCGTCTCCGGCTGACGCCTGCCGCCAGAACGATCGCAGGTCGCCTGTTCATCTGCCTGTTGTGGATGCTGACTCTATGGGCCCTCGGGTTCATCCTCACTGATCCGCGGGACGGCGAGTTGATGGAAGACCTGCGCACGATTGCGGGCTCACGTCAGGCGCTTAGCTTCGTGCTGGGGTTCACCAGCTTCCTCATGTTCGCCGACGCCCTGGTCCGGGGTGGGCAGAGCCATGCGATGCGGATGTTGCTGCTGGGGTCGATCCCGAACATTGTCGCTATTCTGCTGCAGTTTTTCAACGGCGATTTCCGGGTTCAGGGCCTGTCTTCAGAACCCTCGCACCTTGCCGACTACGCGGTCTTCGCCGTCATTCCGGCCCTGTACCTGCTGTACGAACGAAGGACGTATTTGCTGCCGGGGCTGGGCGGGACGACGCTGCTGATTGGTCTGACCTTCAGCACGACCGGCTATCTGAAACTGATCGGCTTCCTGTTTGTGAAGTACGGCGGGTTCAAGCGAATCTGGAGAGGTGTGTTCGTACTCGCCTTCGTCGCCGTCGGCTTGGCCACGCTCTATTTTCTGTTTCCCGACAACTACATATCGCTGACCATTCGCTACATGCTCTATTCATATAATGCGACGGGCGAACTGGCGGGCGGCAGTTGGGTGGACCGCTGGAACGGCTTTGCCGGCCCGCTGACCCATGTGATCACGACGATGTCCTCCTGGCTGGGATACGGGTTCGGGGCTGACACGATCTATTTCTACAAGCTCTTCCGACCCGAGGTGGCCCGGGAAATCCTGGCCCTGAAAGGCGACATTCCCTCAATCTCCTCCATGCACGGCAAGCTCCTGCTGTACCTCGGGCCGCTCGGCTATGCATTGTACCTGTCCACCTGGTGGAAGGCTTACCGAGCCAGTCCGCCGGGCCACGTCGCCAGAGCCTTGCTGCCCGCCGTCCTGCTGGGATCGCTTTTCAGTCTGGCCCCGTTCCACCTGCCCTATGTCTGGTTCGCCATGGCGATGGGGGCCACGGCTCTTGCGGTGCCTGTTCCCGGGGAACGAGGCGCGGGCTGATCGGGGTCTTCGCTGCCTGTTTCGCCTGTTCGGCCGGGTGGCGACGCCGAGTGGTGCGGATGTCCTTCACGGCAGGCGGCCCGGCCCGCCATCCTTCAACGGATAGAGGCCGCATGTCCGTGGCTCGTCTTGGCGCGCTGCTGTTCGGCGAGCATCTCCGGACCCGGTGGCTCGCGCCGGCAGGTAGTGACTCGGGTCATCGAAGGTCAGGTCGCAACCAAGAACCGGCGATGGCTATGGGCGACGGCGACGATACGGTCAGTATAGCCACCAAACTGCATCGTGCGCCGCCACCCTAGCCATCGCCGAGTGGCGGCTGTGATCGAGTCTAATGGGCCGGGTGCGGCCGCAGGATGCTCGCTCTCGTGAAAGCCGTCGACCGGCGGCGCCATGGCCGCAACATCACCCGCCCGGCAGGTTCACGCAGGGGAAATCCGGAGACAGGCCTGTCTGCTAATCTTGCACAAAGATTGCATTCACGTCTGTGATCGCGGCAAGCCGATAGCCGCGCGGTTCCAGCGTCTGTCTCAATTGAGCGAGCAGGACCGGATCCATGCATTCGACCTGCAGCAGCGTAGGCCGATGAGCGGGCGCGAGCGCCTGCAACACGGGTAAGTCCAGCCCCTCGATGTCGATTGACATGAAGTCGAGCGGTTCGTGGATATGGGCGTCGAAGAAGTCGTTGATGTGGAGGTTCGGCACAGTCTCAACCCGTGCAATCTTCCCCTGCATGCCAACCGCGCCGGGATCAACAATGCTTTCCGGCGATAGCGACGAGAGTTCGTCGAGTTCGTGTATGTGGAAGGACAATGTCTTGTCCGACTTGTTGCTGACAGCAGTCTGGATGACCTGGTCTCCAGGGCGGACGGCCCGCAGTCGTTCGGCCAGCCCGGCGTTCGCCTCTACAATATAGCCTCGGGCGCCCCAGGCGCGGTACAGAAGGTAGGTTGAGGACGTCTGGACCGGGTGGTTGCCGCCGATCTCGAGGTAGCGCACCGAGGACATGCTGCGGCCGGTCTTGGAGAGCCGGGCTCGAAGGAATGCTTCGACGATAATATCGTCGTTGCACTGGGCATAGGACTCCCGCATCGTTGTGGCGATTGGAGCGGGCCTGAGACCCAATCTTCCGATCTCGTACTCGATGAACGGATTGGATGTCCTCTTGAGCGGCTGCACATCCATGCGCGCCGGTGCCAGCCCCCTGGCCAGCGTGGCGAGCTTGCCGGCGAACCTATACTGGGTCCGGACCAACTGTCGCCCCGCCATCGCGGCGGCAACGTCCCGCTTACCCCACCATTTTTCGCGCTTCGCCCACGCGTACTGCAGAAAGCTGCTCATTCGGACGCCCTTCTAATCAGAATATCTGTCAGCACTTTTTTCTAATCCTGCGAAGTATCACGTTTGGGACTGTGCTGTAGGCGTGCAGCGGCGCTCCCGGGCGAAACAGGGGCTTTAGCATGCGTTTGCTGACAAGGGCGAGCCACCCGTTGACCGGGTTCGTCGACACATACGGAAGGCCCAGAGCAATTCCGTTCGGGTCGTTCCTGAGTGCGGCACCCGGGTTCGCTCGCGTGATGATCGTCTCAAAGTCGCCCGCATGTCGCTCGCATTCTCGGATAAGAAACAACAGGCGAGTGCTACGTGCGAGAGCGAGGGCTTCGTCGATGACGGCCTCTGGTAAATGGTCGACCATGTCGATGAAGGCGGCGTTCTGGACGTTCACCGCTTCCAGAACGGCGGGTGACCGGTTCTCGTCGCCGTACTCAACAGACAGCCTGTCGGCTGTCTCTGTGACGTCGTGAATAGAGGCTGTCGGGGCCTGATTTAAGGCCTCCAGATCATGATGGAAAACGTCTGCGAGAAAGTAATCGAACGTTACTTTGGCCTTGGACTGAAATTTGTCGCCGTACAACGACCCGGCGCTCCGGTGGAGCGCGATAACGAACGCCTTGACCTCCGAAATGCCGAGTCGGTCGGCTAACCCTGCGAGCGACGTGCCGGTCATCGAAAGGTCCACAACCACGGAGTCCGCGGTGATGCGGCGACGCGCATAGTCAAGGTAACGCTCGGTAGACTTCAGCGCGGCCACTCGCGAGATCAGAAAATACTCGACCGCGAGGCCGTCACCGGCGCGGCGGGCGACCGTCTCCGCAAGTCTCGCCCACAGAATGCAATCCCGACTGCACATCAGGGCCCGCGAGATTCCGTGATCGCGGCACCACAGGACGAGCGAGGCGCTGGCGAGCAGAAGCAAAGGGAAATTGACTTCGATCTGTGACGCCTGAACGGCGCGAGACTTCGCGAAAGCGCGGGGGAGCATGCGAAGGCGCATCTCACGGACGTAACGGCTCAGCAGCGGTGCGCCGTTCGCAAGCAGGAACCGCTCCCAGGGCGTATCAGCGCTGGCGTTTGTCAGACCGGCGGGGATGAGATGCTGCAGGGGTCGAAGGAAGTCCGAACCGGGATTGTCGCCCGTATGCTTCAGGACGACGTGCCGATCCCTGACGCGTTTCCATATTGTTCCGTCAATCTTGCCGCAGGTGCTGACAAAGAGCGTAATCGACTTGTCAAATCCAGCTCTGCCAAGCAGCCCGAGGATCACATCCTGGGAAAGGTACATGTCGGATACCAGGATGTCGCCATCGCGTACGAGTGACATGTTTTCCGCGATCGGAATCACGTTCTCAAACTCGGTGCTGATCTCAAGATCCAGCGCGCTCTGGCGCTCCTGCGCGGTCCAGCCGTTCTCCCGTTGCAACTGGTCGTATATGTCGTGAATGGAGAGGTCGTACTTAGACTCGCGCGCGACAGCTTCGGCCCGAATCCGCTTGGTCCGGAATTCCGGCCCGAGGGTGTCGCCCATGATCTTGAATATCCCATCGTGGGCGCCGCAGCGGCGCGCGATGAGCGTGTCAAAGACGTCCCAACTGCGTACAAGTCGCTTGGTCATGCTGAGTTGTCCTTGGAACTGTTACAGCAACGCAGTGGTGAATGTGCTGGGGCCGACTATCAGCCACCAGATCGCTGAACCGATCAACTGCGCCGCCATTAGTGAGGCGAAAGCCGCGCGGGCGGGAGTCCCTGCGGTCATGAAGAGCAACGTAAACGGCCTGCTGCTGAACTGGCTGCCGACCAAGGCGGCGAGCGTCAGACCCAGCAGCAGCCCCTGCACGCCGAACAGCCAGCCCAAGGGGACGGCCACCGTAAAGGCCAAGAGCATTTCGATCATCAACGGAATGCTCATTTGCCGCGAAGTTCCGGCCGCGGCCACGATGGTGGCAAAGCCCATAGCAGATGTCCGGACGATCGTCTGAAGTCCCAAAAGAGCGAGGAAGAGCCGAATATCGGCGATATCGGAGGTGTGGACCGCCAGCGCGTCAAGTATGATCTCCAGCATCAGCCAGCAGGCGTACAGCACAGCCAGGCTCAAGCCAGCACACAGGGCTGGGCTGAGCAGCGCGATCCGGCGCACACGTCGAGAAGCGCCGATGGCGTGCCAGCGGGTGAAAGGGGCCAGCAGCGCCAACATCGCCGCTGAAAGCAGGCCGACCACCACCACGTTGACTGTGCTGGCCAAGTAGAACGCATTGAAGTGTTGCGGTTCGATAAGCGCGATAAGCGGCGGGATGCTGTACTGGACGATGAGGCTTGAGGCGGAGCCGATGGCGAAGCCGAACTGCACCCGAAGGTTGATCCGGAGCTGGTTGCGGACCTCCATTGGGGTCGGCGAGATGGCGCTCCCAATGCGTCTGGGGCTGGGCAACGCCAAGTGGGCGGCAAGCAGGGCGATCCAGGTGCCCGCGGCCAACCCGAGGGCGACCACTGTGAGATCCCGGCTCCCGAAAGCCAGGGTGCCAATCATGCCCGCTACGCCGCCTGCGCGGGCGATCGCGAGGGTGAGCGCAGGCAGCCAGTTCAACTCGTCGGCATAGTGCTGGCCGAAACGCACCTGCCACAGCAGGAGCCAGGCGTTCGTTGACAACATGATTGTGAGCAGGACGAGAAACTTGCCCGTCGACAGCGCCCCCACGTCGGAACTGCCCTGTATCGAGGCACCAGCCAGGAACAGGGTCGCGAACGCAATGCCGGCCAGCCCCCAACTGATACGTCGTCCGGCCAAGACGATTGCGGCCTCGATAATATCGGGTCCGCGGTGGCGCGCTTCGACCAATCGCCGGGTCATGACGCTGGACAGGCTCGCGGAGAGGATCGGCGCCATGGCGGCGATCGACATGGCCAGTCCCCATGCCGCGAAGTCCGCGCCGTGCCATGTAGCCACCGCCAACGCCGCGACAACCAACTGATACGCCGCCGCCATCCCGCCACTGAAGGCGTTTGCGGCAGCATTGGAGAAAAATCGCTTCAGCATTGGGAGGAGTTGTTCTCGCGACTTTCGAAGACGGCCTCGACCGGATCGCTGCCATTCATTAGGGCGTAGTCGGTGGTGGAGGCGACCGGGGCCGGCGCAGCGTCGAAGGGGTCTTGCGTTGAAAGGAAAACGCGCCGGATCAAAAGCGAACGCCAGAATGTATCAGGCTTCAGTGGGACGGACGCGACTCCCCGGCAGGCGGTCTACCTGTACAGCCCGTCGCGACGGGGACCTGGGATAGTGGTCAAACACCAGGTGGATGCTCCCGCCCCCGTCTCAGCCACGGCGCCGGTTGGATGAACCCTCCCGCTCACTTCGGTCTCGCCGTGACTTCCATGCAGTCGCCCTGACCCACCAGATTCAAGATGAGGGATACGCCCTGCCCCAGCACTTTCATCGGCGTGGAGTTGACAAGGAACCCCTTGTCAGCGGTCATGGCGGGGTCGGCCTTGTTCAAGCGGATCTGCATGCTGCCCAGAACGCCGCCCCAATCGCCGCAATAGCGCACGCGCTCGACCTCGAAACCGGCGGATTCCAGCAATCGCGTGAGGTGGCGACGCGAGTAGTTGTAGGTGTGGACGGGCGCGCAGAGATACCACCAATCTTCACCGTAAAAGCGCGCGGGGGCGCTCTCGATGTTCGGTACGCCGATCAGCAGCTTGCCGTCCGGCTTGATGATGCGGCGGAACTCTCTCAGCGTATCGGCGCAGTCCGGATCGTGCTCGAGCGAGTGATTGGAGCGTATATAGTCGAAATGGTTGTCTGGATATTGGATGGTTTGAACCGTTCCTACATCGAGGTCGATTCCGTACTGCTTGCGCCCGAAATCCACCGCGGCAGCGCTGGGATCGATTCCCACGCACTCCCAGCCGCGCTCCTTGAAAGGCACAAGCGCCCAGCCGCTGCCTGAGCCCGAGTCCAGTACCCGGCCCGGCTTGTCAAAATGCGGGTCCTCTACTTCCAGCGAGCGGAAGAAGATCTTCTTGAGTTTACCCAAGAGGGTGGATCGTTTCGCGGCGATATCCTGAAACGCGTAGTAGTCGGTAGGATAGAGCTTTCCAAGTTCCTCGTTCGACAGCATCGGAGCCAGCTGGACGAGGCCGCATCCGGTGCAGCGCGCGACCGGCCATTGTCCGGGGATGCCATAGTGGCGATCACGCGCAAGATAGAGGCGCTCGCGGCCGGTCTCCCCACAAACCGGGCAATGGTGTGCAGCCGCAGCGGGCGCACGCGCGATCGTCGGCTCGGTGGTCGACATGGCGTTTGAGCGCTCTCCTTCGTAGGCAGCGCCCTCGATTGAAGCGCCTTGCGTTCTTGCGGTTTCAACAGACATCCAAATTGCTCTGATCTGACTCTATGCTCTGATTTGCTGCCAAGGTTCATTCAGCGGCGCTTCGGGCCTCGGTAGATTGTACGCTGTGTGACTCGGAGGGAGCAATGGACGATGGGCGGAATTGGTCGGCGTATTAGGCTGATAGCTCGTCGCCAACCACCTCGCGGATCCTCATCGCCGCAAGCGTGGCGACTGGCGCGAAAGAGTCCGGACCCTAGCGGCCGCCCCCCAGAGCGCGCGCGTTGAGCTCGGCCATGGCGGCCTCCGAGCGATCGTCCGGGACGGCCAGGGTGAGCGCCCAATCACAGAACCCGCGCAGGCCATCCTCAAGAGAGATCGCTGGCTCGAAGCCCAACTCCTCCCGTACGCGGGAAACGTCGGCATAGCAGTGCCGTATATCCCCTGCCCGGAAGTTGCCGGTCACCGCCACCTCCGAGGAGGAGCCGAGAATCTGTTTCATCAGTTCGGCCATCCGCCGGATAGGCGTCGCTTCGCCCGAGCCGACATTGAAGGCGCGATAGCCCTTTATGCCGGCTTGCAGAGCCAGTTCGATCGATCGGGTCACGTCGTCGACATGGACGAAATCGCGGCTGACTTCCCCGTCCTCGAACAGGTCGATCGGTTTGCCAAGCCGCATTCGGGTCGAGAACGTCGAGAGCACTCCGGTATAGGGATTGGTCAGCGACTGTCCCGCGCCGTAGACGTTCTGGAAGCGAAGCGCCGCAACGCGTGCGCCATAGCTGTCCGAGAAGACCCGGCACATTTCTTCCATCGCCAGCTTGGTCGCCGCGTACATGGACGCCGGTTTTGTCGGGGCCTCTTCCGGCGTGGCGCGAAGCTCAAGACGCTCGCCCCCTGGTCCCACCGATTCGAAGCGCCCGGCGGCGAGGTCTTCAACCCTGCGGGGGTCCGGAACCACCAGCCGACCGTCCGGGGTCGTATAGGCCCCCTCGCCATAGATCGACCGGCTGGATGCGATCACCAGTGATTTCGCTTCCGGCCCGGTCGCCGCAAGCGCTTCCAGCAGCATGGCCGTGGCTCGCACGTTGACGTCGTAATAGTGGGCGATCCGGTACATGGACTGGCCGGTGCCGGTCTCGGCCGCAAGGTGGACCACGGCGTCGGCGGTTCGGACCTGGGCGGTGAGCGCATCGGCGTCACGAATGTCGGCCCGGACGATCTCGAAATCCTCCAGATCCCGAGACGGAAGCTGTGGCAGGGGGCCATGCACCTGCGCTGTTAGGCTATCGAACAGCGCCACCTCATGACCCGCATCCGCCAATCTGCGGGCGAGTTTAACTCCAATAAAGCCGAGGCCTCCTGTCACCAGTATACGCATGCATAGCTTTCCAGACGTGAGGCAGACCCGACGACGTGGCGATGCGCAGCGCCGTGTTGGATGCAACCTGATCAACTCGCATAATACATGGCGCGCGCGCCACGGCTATCGTAGCCTGATGTTTCGCTTGATCGCGCCGACGACTTCTGGCCTAGGAGGCGCGCGATCAGTGTTGGGATGTGACGTGAAGGAACGCAAAAGGCTCTTGCTGGTCACGCCACGCTTTCCGTTTCCGCCCGTCAGCGGAGAGCGTTTGCGCATCTTCCATCTGATACGGTTGTTGCAGCGGGAGTTCGACGTGGTCCTCCTCGCGCAGGGAAACCCGCGCGCGGAGGATGTCGACGCGCTAAGACAGGCGACGGGCATTCAGGACATTCGGTGCTTCAGCCGAACGCTGCCGGGGTCGCTGGCGGGGGCGCTCGCGGCGGGTCTGAAGGGGCAGCCGCTGCAGGTCGGATATTTCGATTGCCGCGCGCAGGCGGAGGCGGTCGTGGAGGCCCTCAAGGACGTAGACGTCGTGATCTTCCACCTCGTTCGGACGTCCGGGATGAAGCCCGATCGCATCGACATTCCCTCGATCCTCGAGATGTGCGACGCCCTTTCGGCCAACTACGCCCAGACCGCCCGTGAAGGGCCCTTGTTTTCCCCGTGGCGAATTGTAAGCCAGATTGAGGCGTCACGGCTGCTTGAGTTCGAACGCAGCGAATCGAGGCGGTACGACCTTGTCAGCCTGCACACCGCCAAGGACGCCGAGCGCATCGGACTGGGGGCGGACAGCTTGCTCGTCTCGACCCAAGGGGTGGACCTGTCCGGGCTGGACTATGTGGCGCCGGATGATCGACAGGGGCGGTCAATCGCCCTGGTCGGCCGGGTCGATTTCTTCCCCAACAAGCAGAGCGTCCTCTGGTTCGCGAAGCACGTCCTTCCCGCCCTGCCGCAGGACATGACCTTGAAGGTCATCGGAGATTGTTCCCCCAAGCTCAAGCGCCGCCTGGAAGCATTGCCACGGGTCGTTGTTACGGGTCGGGTCGCCTCCATCGGCGCGGCTTGTGCGGACTGTTTCGCCGCTGTCGCCCCCATGCGGGTTGCGACAGGGATTCAGAACAAGGTCCTTGAGTATTTCGCGATGGGTCTTCCGAGCGTTCTGTCCCCGTCGGTCGCTTCGGGCCTGTTGAAGGAGGCGGAGGGGGGGTATCAGGTCGCGGACGTCCAGGATGGGTTGGAATGGGCGCGGCTTCTGATGGCCGTCGCCGAGCGGCCTGCAAGCTATGGCGAACAGACCGAGATTGCCCGCCGCTACGCCATCGAGATGCATTCCTGGGACCGGATCGGGGCCGACTACATTGCGCGCATCCGGAGCCTCATTGGCGGCGGTCAGCCTGCGGCCCTGGACAACTGAGCGGGGCGCGGCATGGCGACGGACAAGATCGGAATCGTGACGGTGACCTACAATTCGGCGGGGTTTCTCGCCGAGTTCGAGCAGTCCCTGCGCGGACAGATGCATGCGAATTGGACTGTGTATTGCATCGATAACGCTTCTGCTGACGCCACTCCCGCCTTGCTTGGCGCGATGGACGACCCTCGCTGGCGGATTACCCTGAACGAGATCAACACCGGCGTCGCCGCGGGCAACAACCAAGGCATTCTGCAGGCGCTGCAGGACGGTTGCGACTGGGTATTGCTGCTCAACAACGACACCAGTTTCGACCCTCGCTTCCTGGAGCAGTTGCTTGAGGGGTGCCGGAGCCGGCAGTGGCGGGTCGCGGTCCCCAAGATCCATTTCGACGAGCCGAAGGGCCACATCTGGTACGGAGGCGGCGGCTTCAATCCGCGGCGGGGCCACACGGGCTTTCACACAGGCATCGGAGAACCGGACGAGGGCCAGTTCGATGCGGTGAAAACCGTGACCTATTCCCCAACCTGCGCGATGATTGTCGCCAGAGATATCTTTTCCGAAGTCGGACTCATGGATGAGTCCTATTTCGTCTATTTCGATGACACCGACTTTTGTCTGCGGCTCGAGCGCGCCGGCATCCAGATTGGCTATTGGCCCGAGGCGACCCTGATCCACAAGGTAGGCGGGTCAACGGGCGGGGGCGCGTCCTCCTTCACCGCGAAAATGACGTCCCGCAACCGTCTCTACTATCTGAGGAAGCACTTCGGGACCTTGGCCGCCCTGGCGTGGCTGCCGGTCTTCCTAGTCTACTACTTCGTCGAACATGGCCTGCTGAAGCGGAACCTCGCCGCACTCAAGGCCAGCTTCAAGGGCACGTTCAGCTATTTCGCGATGCGCCCCCACGAGCCCCGGCTCGACCCGCTGTGACCGGTGAGTCGTTCGCTGACAGGAGGGCGCTGACAAAGTCGTCGAGGTCCCCTCCCTTATAGAGGTGGCCGGCGACCCCGGCGCGCGCGGCGGATTCCATATCCGTGTCCTTGTCGCCGATCATGAAGCTGCGACCCACATCGATACGCCAATCCTTAACGGCGCGGAGGAGCATCCCCGGGTTGGGCTTCCTGTCCTCGTGGTTCGCGACGCGATAGCAGTCCACGGTCGCGTTCTCATGGTAGGGGCAGAAGTAGAAATCGTCGATATGGGCGCCCGGTTCGGCCAGCTCCCGGTTCATTGCCTCGTGGAAGGCTCGCATGTCGGCCTCGCCGTACCGGCCTTTTCCGATGCCGGCCTGATTGGTCACCACGATCACGAGAAGGCCGGCATCGTTCAGGCGGCGAACAGCCCGGATTGCGCCTAGCGTCCAGGTCAGGTCTTCGGGGCGATGCGTATAGCCGTTGTCGTGATTCAGCACCCCGTCGCGATCGAGGAAGGCGCAGCCGAACCGGTGCCGTTCAGGAATCTCGGCGCGGGCGCGGGCAAGGGTGTTGGGCAGTCCGATATCGAGGAAATAGCCGTCGAACCGTCGACCTTCGAGCCTGCCCTCGGCGGCCAGCCGCGGGAAGACGTCTGTCTCGATGGAGCAGGGACCGTCAATCAGATCGAGGACATTGATCGACATGGCATAGACGCCGCCGTTAATCAGCATGGGCCCTTTCAGGTCAGAGCTTTTCTCGACAAAGCCAACGACCCGGTCGCCTTCGAGTTGAACAGCCCCATACCTCGACGGGTCAGGAACCTCACGCAGGGCGATCCTCGCAGAGACGCCTTCCTTGAGGGGGGTGGCCAGGGCGCGGAGATTGAACTCGAAAAGGCTGTCGCCATTCGCCATGACGAAGGCTGGATCCAGGCTTTCTGCTGCATACCGGAGGGCTCCCCCTGTTCCCATGGGCGCGGGTTCCCGGATGACCCGGACTTTGGCGTTCCGCATCACGCGGCCATCGTAGATCTGCTGCACCGACTCGCCGAGATGGCCAGCCAGGAGGACGATGTCGGAAAAACCGTGCCGGGCCGCTTCCTCCAGAAGGACGTCAAGGAAGCGGACCCCCGGCGAGATCTCCAACAGCGGTTTCGGTACATCCCGCGTCAGTTCGCCCAGTCGGGTGCCCTTGCCGCCGACCAGAAAAACGGCCTGTCGGATCATCGCCCGGCATCCGACGAGGCCGGGACTGCAAGGCGCAGAACCTCGGCGAACGCCAAAAACACATGATATAGCGTCGAGGCGGGTACGGTTGAGGTCAAGGGGCGGCCGTCGGCGTCAAAGGCGTCATGCCAACATCCCGGTACGTCGTGTTTGAGATGCCAGGCGAACAGGGCTTCCAGGCTGCACTGCACCGCTGCGGAAGCGTCAACGCCCGTGAACTCTTCGAGGGCCAGCCAGCCCTTGATTCGCTCCGTGTTCGGCCAGGATCGGGACCCCCCGTTCAGAATTCGGCCGTCGACGCCAATCTGGTTCCTGGTCCAGCCGGTCGAGGGGTCGAAACCGTGGGTCTCGCTCCAGCTCATCAGGGATTTTATTGCGGCCGTATTGTCGTGACCCGTGAGCGCTTGGTGCCGCCCCAGTATCCAGGCCCATTCCATCTGGTGGCCGGGTTCGATGATCTGGTTTGCGACGGGCCGCCAGTCCTCCTCGAAGAATTCTGGAAGGATACCCTCGGGAAGTCGAGCGATGCGCCGCACGAACAGGTCGTGGACTTCGTTCGCCAAGGCACGGAACCGGCCGTCCCCGCTGGTTTCCGCGAGCACGAGCGCCGCTTCGATAAGATGCATATGGGGGTTCTGTTGGCGCGGGGGCGCTGCTGGAACCTCGTGCAGGAAACCGCCTTGAGGATGACGGAATAGCCGATCCAGAATGTCGAGGGTCTGGTGCGCGAGATCCAAGGCCCGACTGTCGCCCGTCAACTTGTGATACCAGCCGAGGCCGAACAGCGCGAACGCATAGTCATATAGGTCGGGGGTCGGATCGAGCGGTGCACCGTCCAGCGCAATCAGGCGATGCCAGCCGATGTCGACCCCACCCCAAGCCCGCGTCGTGAGGTGTTCGAACAGCTGCTCGGCCACCGAACGTCCTTCAGACCAGCCCAGCAGGGCTGCATGCGAAAAGACATAGAGCTGCCGGCCCGCCACCCGGGTACGCTTGAACGGGATGTCGGCGACTCCCCGGCCGTCGCCGGTCAAAGCCTCGACGGGCCCGCCAAAGGTCTTGTCGATGCCCTTGTCCGCCCAGAGCGGCAAGGCGGCCTGGAACATCCAGGAGTGAACAGCGCCGTGCGCCTCGTTGGAAATGGACAAGATTTCTCCCGCTATTGCCGAATGGACCTGCTTGGGCTGCGCGCCATTTCGATAGTGTCCAGTCCGGAAACTGTCCATGCCTCCAAGTGCTCACCGGTGGACCCGCCATGGCAGAGGCTGGAAGGGGCCTGACCCTCGTGGGTCGATTTCAAAACGCTGTTCGAGCAGGTGCGAGCTCTCAAATACCCGACAAACGCCTTGTGCGCGCTTGAGACTTGCTCACGATTGGCTCGGCCCTCCGTCGGTGGAGAGCTTAACCACGGATGGGGACCTTCGCACCGACTGATACGTTCCACCGAGATTGAGGTGCGCCACAATCGGATGCTTCGGGGAAGACAGAAATGTCTGAGCCAGCTCGCATCGCAAACCATCACTTTTTTTCGATGCCGCAGCTCTTTTGATCAGGTCTGCGACCAGCCGATATTCGGGGTGAACCCTCTCCGAACATGTGCGAGCCGCCACTCCATTGGGGGCTAGGACACGATCTGGGGATTGTGGTGGTGGCGGAGCTGTCAAGTCATGCGAATGCCGCCGCTGACCGGGCGCGTTTCAACGGCAATGATCCGGTCGTTGCCCACCGGGCCGAGGGGGTAAAGGCCGGGGAGGGGCTGACCAAGGCATTCCTCCGCCAGTTCCACGAGAGGCCCTTCGGCAGCCACCATTGGAACGACCTGAAGCGCCACCGAAGTCTCGAACGAGCGGTCGGTAATGCCGACCGCCGCGCCGTAAGTGATTACAAAGGCGACACTCACGCGCTCTTGGAAATGGCAACCACGGACTATGCAGGCGGCACCTTTGTAACTCTCGCCCGGCGCGATAACGGCATTCAGGACCTCGGCTTGCATCGGCGCGCCGTCGCGCACCATTTGATCCAGCGTGGGGTCCCCCCCTCCGAATGGAGAAACGTGTCGGAACGGCTGCCCGCCCGTCACAATGGCTGGGACGCGCCCGATGTTCGTCCAACATACAGTAAGCGTGTAGCGCTCAGCATTGACGTCCTTGATAAGGACCGATCCCAAGGAAAGGATTGGACGCGTTTCCAGATCAGCGATCTGGAAGCTCGCCTGAGCAGCGCGCCCCGCGTACCAAGCAGCGGCCATCGCCGCGACCCAGGTAAGGAAGCCCAAGATTGTCCCGACTACCAATGTGGTGGACTGTTTGTAGGTAAGCCAAACAATCGCTTCGGCAGCGTCCGCAGATCGGGCCTGTTGACGCAGATCGTCTTCCTTGAGGCGGTGATCCTCAGCGGCGTCGGCGCATCGTTGGCGTTCTAACGCGTCTTCCCCGTTGGCGGGCGGTCGCGGCCGGGTTGGGCGACACTGGCCGCCGCCGGGATAGTAGTCGGTCTGCTTTGCTTGAAGCCGCTCAAATCTGGGGAGGTCTGGCTGCCCTGGCTTTAAGACTTCCCAGATCAGTGGTGAGCCGATGATCGCGATCAGGAGGAAAGCCGCCCATCCAGCGTGATTCTTCAAACGTGTTCGTATCCGCCCCATGGAGGCGACCTAATGCCAGATTTGGAACCAGAGCAACGCTTCGACGCCCCTCTCAAGGCAATGCTAACGAAAGCGCCGGACGAGCTACCGCCCGAACCATCCCCAGACGACCGGAACGATCTGGCGGCCGGGACTGAACACCTAGCTTTCGGATCCGCAGTCGGGCGGTGCGTTGCGGACCAGTTCCTCCACCACCCCCGGATCCGCCAGCGTGGACGTATCCCCCAACGCCTCCACATCCCCCTCCGCGATCTTCCGGAGAATCCGCCGCATGATCTTCCCGGAACGCGTCTTCGGCAGCCCCGGTGCCCAGTGGATCACGTCGGGCGCTGCGATCGGCCCGATCTCCGTCCTCACATGCGCGACCAGCGCCCGCTTCAGATCGTCGTGCGGCTCGACGTCGGCGTTCAGGGTGACATAGGCGTAGATGCCCTGGCCCTTGATGTCGTGGGGGAAGCCGACCACGGCGGCCTCGGCCACGGCACCGTGGAGGACCAGGGCGCTCTCGACCTCGGCCGTGCCCATGCGGTGGCCCGAGACGTTGATGACGTCGTCGACCCGGCCGGTGATCCAGTAGTCGCCGTCCTCGTCCCGGCGGCAGCCGTCGCCGGTGAAATACTTGCCCGGATAGGCGCTGAAATAGGTGTCGAAGAAGCGCTGGTGATCGCCCCAGACAGTACGCATCTGGCCCGGCCAGCTGTCGGTGATGCACAGATTGCCGCTGGCGGCACCCTCCAGAACCGCGCCCTCGGCGTCGACCAGTTGCAGTTCCACGCCGGGCAGGGGTTTGGTCGCCGAGCCGGGCTTGAGGTCGGTCGCGCCGGGCAGGGGGGAGACGAGGATGCCGCCGGTCTCGGTCTGCCACCAGGTGTCGACGATGGGGCAGCGGCCCTCGCCGACCACCTCGTGATACCAGCGCCAGGCCTCGGGATTGATCGGCTCGCCGACGCTGCCCAGCAGACGCAGCGACGTGCGGCTGGTCGCCTTCACCGGCCCGTCGCCCTCGCGCATCAGGGCCCGCAGCGCCGTCGGGGCGGTGTAGAAGATCTCGACCTGGTGTTTGTCGATGACCTGCCAGAAGCGGCTGTAGTCCGGATAGTTGGGCACGCCCTCGAACATCAGGGTCGTGGCACCGTTGGCGAGGGGGCCATAGACGCAATAGCTGTGGCCGGTGACCCAGCCGACGTCGGCGGTGCACCAGAAGACCTCGCCGGGGCGGTAGTCGAACACCAGCTCGTGCGTCCAGGCCGCCCAGAACAGATAGCCGCCCGTGGTGTGCAGCACGCCCTTGGGTTTGCCCGTCGAGCCTGAGGTGTAGAGGATAAACAGCGGGTCCTCGGCATTCATCGGCTCGCAGGGACAGTCGGCGCTGACCCCGTGTCTGGCCTCGCCGTAGCGGACGTCGCGGCCCGCGACGATCGGGATGTCGGCGTTGGTATGGGAGACGATCAGCACCGTCTTGACGATGCCGGCGCCCGGCCGTTGCAGCGCCGCATCGACATTGGCTTTCAGCGGCACGCGCTTGCCGCCGCGCAGGCCTTCGTCGGCGGTGATGACGATCTTCGAACCACAGTCCTCGATCCGGCCGGCCAGGCTTTCCGGCGAAAAGCCGCCGAAGACGACCGAGTGGACGGCGCCGATGCGGGCGCAGGCCAGCATGGCGACAGCCGCCGCGGGGATCATCGGCAGATACAGGGTGACCCGGTCGCCCTTCACCACGCCGAGGCCCTTGAGCACATTGGCCATGCGGCAGACTTCGGCGTGGAGTTCGCGGTAGGTCAGGCTGCCGGACAGGGTCGGCTCGTCGCCCTCCCAGATGATCGCAGTCTGATCGCCGCGCTCGGCCAGGTGCCGGTCGAGGCAA
>JAUYAG010000096.1 GCA_030693575.1 Brevundimonas sp.
ATCTGTTTGGGGAACAGTTTCGGCCGGGCGTCGCCGAGGCCGTAGATGGCCTTGGTCTGGTTCCACAGCTCGTCCATGCCCGCCTTGCCGGCGCCCGAGACCGATTGATAGGTCGAGACCACGGCACGCTTGATCTTCGCCGCGTCATGCAGGGGCTTGAGCGCCACGACCAGCTGGGCGGTCGAGCAGTTGGGGTTGGCGATGATGTTCTTCCGCGTCGCCAGCTTGATGGCGTCGGGGTTCACCTCCGGCACGATCAGGGGCACGTCCGGGTCCATGCGGAAGGCCGAGGAGTTGTCGATGACGATGGGGCCGGCCTTGCCGATCTTCTCGGACCAGGCGCGCGAGGCGTCGCCGCCGGCGCTCATCAGCACCAGGTCGACGGTCGAGAAATCGAACAGTTCGATGTCCTCGCATTTGATCGTCCTGTCGCCCCAGGACACCTCGACGCCCTTGGACTTGCGCGAGGCGACGGCGTGCATCTCGTCGACGGGGAATTCGAGCTCCTCGAGGATGTTCAGCATTTCCCGGCCGACGTTGCCGGTGGCGCCCACGACGGCGACTTTGTAACCCATGCTTGGTGTCCTTCGGACGCCCTACGCTCGCGACGCGGTCGCTCGCTGCTTGAGGGCGGAATTTGTTTGTTGGCTGCCTATGTGGGCTTTCGCGGGCGCGAAGCAATCGCTTTTCAGCGGTCGCGGGCGCCGCTAAGCCCGAGAACGATGCCCTCACGCATACGCACCGCTTATGACCGTCGTTTGGCCGAAGGCCGGCTGACGCCCGATCCGTCGCAGATTCCGGTGGTCGAGGCGCTGACGCGGCTGGAGAAGGACCTGGGTCGGCGCGGCCTGTTCGGCACCGTGCCGGAGGTGCGCGGCGTCTATCTGTGGGGGCCGCCGGGGCGGGGCAAATCCCTGCTGATGGACATGTTCTGCGCCTCGGTGCCCGAGCCGCGGAAGACCCGCGCCCATTTCCACGCCTTCATGGCCCGCGTCCACGATCTGGTCCGCCAGTGGCGCGAAGGCGATGCGAAGGCGCGCAAGGCCGTGTTCGGCCAGTCGAAGGGCGACGATCCTATCAAGCCGGTGGCGGAGCTGATCGCCTCGGAAGCGCGACTGCTGTGTTTCGACGAGCTGCAGGTGACCGACATCGCCGACGCCATGATCCTGGGCCGGCTGTTCGAGGCCCTGTTCGAGCGCGGCGTGGTTCTGGCGGTGACCTCGAACCGGGCCCCGGACCAGCTGTATCTGAACGGGATCAACCGCCAGCTCTTCCTGCCCTTCATCGCCATGCTGGAGCGCAAATGCGTGGTGGTCAGCGTCTCGGGCGCGCGCGACTGGCGGCTGGACCGGCTGATGGGGACGCGGGTCTGGTACACCGGGACCGACATGGGGCGGCGCACGGGTTTCGAGGGCCTGTGGGGGCAGCTGAAGGGCGAGCAGCAGGAGGCACCGACCCGGCTGCAGGTGCTGGGGCGCGAGGTGGTGATCGCGCGGACGGACGGCGGACTGGCGCGGGCGACCTTTGCGGAGTTGTGCGAGACCGCGCTGGGGCCGCAGGACTATCTGGCCATCGCCGCGCGGTTCCACACCCTGTTCCTCGAGGATGTCCCGATCCTGGGACCCGACAATCACCAGGCAGCGCGGCGGTTCGTGACCCTGGTCGACGCCCTGTACGAAGCCGGAACGCGGCTGGTGGTGCTGGCCGAGGCGGCGCCCGAGGCCCTGTATCGGGAAGGGGTCGGAGCCTTCGAGTTCGAGCGTACCGTCTCGCGCCTCAACGAAATGGCCAGCGCGGACTGGCTGGCGCGTGAGAGAACAGCGTAGGCCGGCGCCACAATTCCGCTTGGCCGTGTCGATCTAACTTCGGCCGTCCCTGGAGATCGCCCATGCGCCTGCCCGTCCTGTTGTCCGCCCTCGCCCTGTCTGTCGCCCTGCCCGGCGCGGCCCTGGCCCAGACCCCGCCGCCGGCGGCCTCAACCAACGGCGTGACCGTCGCCGAGACAAGGGCCTGGCTGACCAGCCTGGGCGGCTCGGTGGGCGAGCCGGTGGTGAGCGACGGGGTGACCAGCCTGAACATCGCCGACGAGCCCCTGCCCTGGAACCTGACCTTCTACGGCTGCGGGCCCAGCCTGTGCGACGACGTCCAGTTCAGCGCCATCTTCTCGGGCCCGATCACCGCGGACCAGATCAACGCCTGGAACCGCGACAATCGCTTCCTCAAGGCCTTCCACATTCCGGCCGCGCCCGGCGGAGAGGCGACCGCGGTGGTGCAGTATGACGTCGTCCTGCCGAACGCCGGGACGGGCCAGTTGCAGGAGCCGACGGTGATCTGGCTGCAGATGCTGCGCCAGTTCGCCCAGGGGCTGGCGGCGGCGGCCGAACCGGCAGCCGCCGCGCAATAGCAGCGTCATCCGCCGGCAAGTCGCGCCTTCGCTGGATCCCGGCCATCGCCGGGATGACGAAAGCAGAGAAGAACAAAAGGCCCCGGATCGCTCCGGGGCCTTTTTCTTTCCATGCACGGCGCTCAAGCCGCGAGCCGCCGTGCGGCGAGCGTTAGCGCCCTAGACGAGGCTGCCGTCGATGTCCTTGCAGGCCTGGATCAGGCCCTGGACCGACTCCACCGACTTGGCGAACATCGCCTTCTCGTCGTCATTGGTGGTGAACTCGATGACCTTCTCGACGCCGTTGGCGCCGATCAGGGCGGGGACGCCGACGTAGAGATCCTTCAGGCCGTATTCGCCCGACAGCCAGACGGCGCAGGGCAGGACGCGCTTC
>JAUYAG010000104.1 GCA_030693575.1 Brevundimonas sp.
AGCGGTTCGACCTCAAGGGCATGGGCTTCCAGTCCGCCGCCTCGATCCACCACCAGGCCGAGGCCAAGCGGCTGGCGTTCGAGGATCGGGCCAAATGGTTCGCCGACGACCGCTTCAGCCGCACCCCGGTCGAATGGCTGAACTCCAAGGCCTATGCCGCCGAGCGCGCCGCCCTGATCCGGCCCGACCGGGTCATGGACCGCGCCTTCCCCGGCGATGCGCCCACGCAGGGCGACACCACCTATTTCAGCGTCGCCGACAAGGACGGCATGATGGTCAGCTGGATCCAGTCCAACTATCGCGGCATGGGCTCCGGCCTCGTCCCCGACGGCCCCGACGGCTCGACCCTCGGCTTCATGTTCCAGGATCGCGGCGAACTGTTCGCCCTGACCGACGGCCACCCCAACGTCTATGCCCCCGCCAAACGCCCCTTCCACACCATCATTCCCGGCTTCGCCTGCAAGGACGGTGAGCCCTGGATGGCCATGGGCGTCATGGGCGGCGGCATGCAGCCCCAGGGGCAGGCCCAGATCATCATCAATATGGTCGACTACGGCCTCGACCCGCAGGAGGCCGGGGACGCGCCCCGCTGGCAGCACGAGGGCTCCTCCGAACCGACCGGCCACCCGGCCGAGGGCGTCGGCGTGCTGCATCTGGAGACCGGCGTGCCGGCGGCGTCGAAGGCCCAGCTGCAGGCCATGGGCTGGGTGCTGGGCGGCCCGAACGGCGGCTTCGGCGGCTATCAGAATGTGGTCCGGCAGGTGAACGGGCGCGGCCCGTGGACCTATGGCGCGGCGACGGAGATGCGCAAGGACGGGATCGCGCTGGCATATTGAAGCCGGATGTAAGAAGTATTACATTCTTACCTCTTACAGAGGCCGCGATGCGCATCACCAGCAAGGGCCAGGTCACCATCCCCGTCGACATCCGCGAACGGGCCGGCCTGCTGCCGCATACCGAGGTGGAATGGGTGATCGAGGACGGCAAGGTGGTGCTCAAAGCGGCCGACGGCCTGTCGCGCGGCGAGCGCCTGGTCGCGCGGCTGCGGAATGCTGGGACGGCAAACCTCGACATGACGTCTGACGAGTTGTTCGAGATGATGCGCGGACCCTGGGAAGACCTGCCTGAAGAGCCGGACAATGACACGGTCCATGAACCACCCCGTCGGTTCGACCACGAGTGACGCCCGTTCTTGTCGACAGCAACGTCATCTTCGACGTCCTGAAACCCGGGAGCGAATGGCAAGCATGGTCCGAGTCCGCCCTGTCGCGGGCAGCCTCGCGAGGTCCCGTGCTTGTGAATCCAATGGTCTACGCAGAGATCTCGGCCCGCTTCGAACGGGCTTCGGAAGTCGATCACCTTCTGGAACAGGTCGGGCTTGGCCGTGACGAGCTGCCCTGGTCGGCCGCCTTCCTCGCCGGCCGCGCCTATCAGGCCTACCGAAAGCGCGGAGGCGAGCGCCGTTCACCCCTGCCCGACTTCTTCATCGGGGCGCATGCGGTGGTTCGGCGCTACACCCTGCTGACCCGCGACGCGCGGCGCTATCGCACCTATTTCCCGAGCGTGGACCTGATCTGCCCGGACAGCGACTGAACCGCCTCAGCCCGCCGCGATCTCTTCCGGCTCCAGCTCATAGACCGTCGCGCAATATTCGCAGGTCACGCGGATCTTGCCGTCGGCCTCGACCATGTCCGCCCGCTCGGCCGGGTCGAACGAGGTCAGCACACTGGCGATCCGCTCGCGCGAGCAGCGGCATTGCGCCACCAACGCCCGGGCGTCCTCCAGCCGCACCCCGTCCTCGTGGAACAGGCGGTACAGCAGGGTCTCGGGCGTGATCGTCGGGTCCAGCAGTTCGTCGTCGGCCAGCGTCTGGAACAACGCCCGCGAGCGGTCCCACGCCTCCTCGGTCGAGCCGCGCGCGTCGTCGCCGGCGATCAGCTGGATCAGGGCCCCGCCGGCGCGCCAGCTTGCGCCCTCGTCCGTGACCACCGACCCGACCGCCAGCCGGACCTTGGTCGGGATCTGCTCGGACTGCTGGAAATAGTGTTCGGCCGCCAGCGACAGGCTCTCGCCCTCGATCGGGGTGATGCCCTGGGTGCGTTCGAAGTCGGGGCCGCGGTCGAGCGTCATCACGAACACCCCCTGCCCCAGCAGCGAGCGCGCGCCCGGCCGGGCGAACCCCTGCGACGCCGCCGCGACCTCGTCCTCGTCGAAGCGGCAATAGCCGCGCATGTGGCCGTTGGTGTCATAGTCGGCGACGACATAGCGAACCGGTCCGTCGCCCTGCGCCTGGACGATCAGCCGGCCCTCGAACTTCAGGCTGGAGCCGACCAGGGCCGCCAGCGCACAGGCCTCGCCCAGCAGGGCGGCGACCGGCTCGGGGTAGGCATGGGCCGACAGGATGGTGTCGATGGTCTCGCCCAGCCGCACGATGCGGCCGCGCACGGGCCAGCCCTCGATCTGGAAGGCGGCGGCCAGGTCGTCGACGGGCGCGGGTGCGGCGTGGTCATGCGCGTGATCGGTCACGGGCGGTCCTCGGAAACGGCGAAACAGGGGAAGCGCCGTCAGATAGGCGCACCAGTCGCGAATGGTAAGGCCTGCGTGCTACAGCAGGAACCGGCGGGGTTGCGACCCCGTTCCAGCAGTCCGATCCGAACACACCGACCCGGCGGTTTCATGACCAAAGCGACGCTCAAGCCCCTGAACGAACAGTCCATCGTGATCACCGGTGCCACCTCCGGCATCGGCCTGGCGACGGCGCGCCGCGCGGCGCGGGCGGGGGCCTGCGTCTTTCTGATCGCGCGGGGCGAAAACGACCTGAAGGCGCTGTGCGAGGAACTGCAGGCGACGGGCGCGCGGGCGGCCTGGGCGGTCGCCGACGTGGCCGATCACGCGGCCCTGTCCGAGGCGGCCGAGAAATGCGTCCGCCTGTTCGGCGGCTTCGACACCTGGGTCAACAACGCCGGCGTCTCCATCTACGGCGCCATCAGCGCCACCAGCCTCGACGACCAGCGGCGGCTGTTCGAGACCAACTACTGGGGCGTGGTCAACGGGTCGCTGGTCGCGGCCGAACATCTGCGCAAACGGTATGGCGGCGGGGCCATCGTCAATGTCGGCTCGATCCTGTCCGACGCGCCCATGCCGATCCAGGGCGTCTATTCCGCCTCCAAACATGCCGTAAAGGGCTTCACCAACGCCCTGCGCATGGAGCTGATGCGCGAGGACGCCGCGATCACGGTCAGCCTGGTCAAGCCGGCGGCGGTCGACAGCCCGTACAGCAAGCACGCCCGCAACCTGACCGGCTACGCCACCCAGAACCCCCAGCCGGTCTATGCGACCCATGTCGTGGCCGACACCATCCTGTACTGCGCCAGCCATCCGATCCGCGAGATCACCGTCGGTGGCGGGGGCCGTCTGATCGCCAGCTTCTACTCCGTCCTGCCCGGTCTGGCGGAACCACTCTTCGCCCGGTTCGCTCCTTCCCTGATGCGGGACAGGAGTTCCGCCTATGAGCCGTACGACGACGGGCTTTACGACCCGAACGACGACGGCCTCGCAGAAGAGGTTCACTATCCGATGGTTCGTCAGTTTTCCGCCCTCGCCGAAGTCCGCAAACACCCCGGCATTTCCAGCGGCGTCCTCGCCGTGCTGGCCGGCGTCGGAATCGCCGCCCTCATCCTGAGCCAGCGCAACGGCCCGACGCGGTATGAGCGCATCCGCGGCCGGCTGGACCCGCGCGGCTGGATCGACACCGGCGGCCTTCGCGATCGCTTTGGCGATCTGGCCGAGACGGTCCGCCACAGCCTGTCCGAAGCCGGCGAGCGCGCCTCCGATCTGGGCGACGACGCCCGGCATCGCGGTGAAAAACTCCTCCACGGCGCGCGACATTCTTCCCGCAAGGCCTTGAAGAAACACGGCAAGACCGCGCGCCGCTACGCCCATGACGCGGGCGACTACGCCCGCGATCACGCGAAGGAAGGCGGGGCCCTGCTGGCCGTCGCGACCATCGCCGCCGCCATCGGTGCCGCCGCCCTGGACGTCCGCCGTCCCGACAGCCGCATCCGCAGTCTCGGCAAGTTCTAGGGCCGGCGCACTCTCTTATTGCTGCAGGTGCGAAGGTCGGCCAAGGTCCCGCCATGGCCGACCAGATCACCTATGTCTTTGACTTCGACTCGACGCTCGTGCGCATCGAGACGCTCGAGGTGCTGGCCGACATCGCCCTGGCCGGCGCACCCGACGCCGCCGCGATCCGCGCCGAGGTCGCCGCCCTGACCGGTCAGGCCATGACCGGCGACCTGCCGTTCGGAGAGGCCCTCAGCCGCCGCCTGGCCCTGCTGCCCCTGACCCGCGCCCATGTGGCCGAACTCGCGAACCGCATCCTCGACGAGGGCACGCCCTCGGTCCGACGCAACCTGCGCTTCTTCCGCGAGAACGCCGGCCGGATCGTCATCCTGTCCGGCGGCTTCCGCGAGATCATCGCCCCCCTCGCCGCCCATCTGCACGTGCCGCCCGAACAGGTCCTGTGCAACGACCTGGTGTACGACGCGGAGGGCCGGGTTGCCGGCGTGGACGAGCGCAACCCTCTCTCCCAGGCAGGCGGCAAACCCGTTGTCATCCGCGCACTCGGCCTGCCCGGGCCGGTCGTCATGATCGGCGATGGCTGGACCGACGCCGAGGTCAGGCTGGCCGGTGCCGCCGACCGCTTCCACGCCTTCACCGAGATCGTCCGGCGCGAGCGTGTGGTCGCCGCCGCCGACGCCGAAGCGCCGTCGATGGACGAGTTCCTGCACGCCGAAGGCCTCGCCGGCCGCTGGTCCTATCCCCGCGCGCGCATCCGCATCCTGCTGCTGGAGAACATCCATCCGGCCGCCGTCGAACGGCTTGAGGAGGCCGGCTACACCGTCGAATCGCAGAAGGGCGCGCTGGACGAGGACGCCCTGATCGAGGCCATTCGCGGCGTCCATGTGCTGGGCGTCCGCTCGAAGACCCAGGTCAGCGCGCGCGTGCTGGACGCCGCCGACCGGCTGATGGCTGTCGCCGCCTTCTGCATCGGCACCAACCAGATCGACCTCGACGCGGCGGCGGCCAAGGGCGTGGCGGTGTTCAACGCCCCCTATTCCAACACCCGGTCGGTCGTCGAACTGGCGGTCGGCCTGACCATCGCCCTGCTGCGCGACGTCGCCGACAAGTCCGCGGCCATGCATCGGGGCGTGTGGAACAAGTCCGCCACCGGCTCGCGGGAACTGCGCGGCAAGACCCTCGGCATCGTCGGCTACGGCGCCATCGGATCGCAGCTGTCGGTGCTGGCCGAAGGTCTGGGCATGCGGGTCATCTTCCATGACCTGACCGAGCGGCTGGCGCTGGGCAACGCCCGCCGCATGGGCTCGCTCGACGCCCTGCTGGCCGAAAGCGATGTGGTCAGCCTCCATGTCGATGGACGCACCGACAACACCGCCCTGATCGGCGCGACGCAGTTGTCGCGGATGAAGGAAGGCGCCCTGCTGCTGAACCTGTCGCGCGGCCATGTGGTCGATGTCGGCGCCCTCGCCCAGGCCCTGGGTGCAGGCCGCATCGGCGGCGCGGCCGTGGATGTTTTCCCCGAAGAGCCCGCCACCAACGCCGACCCCTTCGACAGCCCCCTGCGCGGCCTGCCCAATGTGATTCTGACGCCGCACATCGGCGGATCGACCGAGGAGGCCCAGGAGGCCATCGGCGCCTTCGCCGCCGAACGGCTGCTGGCCTATCTGAACCGGGGCGACACCACCTTCTGCGTCAATCTGCCCAATGTGCAGCTGGCCGAGGTCGACGGGGCCCACCGCATCCTGCACATCCACCGCAACCAGCCCGGCGTCCTGGCCGAGCTGAACCGGGCGCTCGCGGCCGCCGGGCTGAACATCCTGGGCCAGCATCTGAAGACCGACGAACGCACCGGCTACGTCATCACAGACGTCGATCGCGACTACGATCCGGAGGCCCTGCAGAGCCTGCGCAGTGTGGCCGGAACGCTGCGGTTCCGGATGTTGCACTAGAAGCTTCCCCGGCGGCATCTTGCGCGGGCGCGAAACGGGCGCACAGTGTTCCCCAACGGTCGCATGATGACGGCCGAGGGAGGATCATCGATGTCTCGTTTCCTGCGCAACGCGGCGCTTGCCGCACTGACCGTGGCCGCCGTAGGCGGCGTGGCGTCAGCCGCCAGCGCCCAATCCTACAGCCGCCTGGTCGTCTTCGGCGACAGCCTCAGCGACAACGGCAACCTGTACGCCGCCAGCGGCAACACCCAGCCGACGTCCCCGCCATACTTCCAGGGTCGATTCTCCAACGGCGCGGTGTTCACCGAGCTCCTGGGCTTCAACGCCGGGCGCTCGGCAGCTGGCGCCCCGGTTACGGGCAGCATCAACTACGCCTACGGCGGTGCCCGCACCGACAGCTCCGCCTTCCCGCCCGGCATGCGCAACCAGCTGCTGGCCTATACGAGCGGAGGCGGCACCTTCCGCTCCACGGATCTCGTCAGCATCCTCGGCGGCGCCAACAACATCTTCCAGGGCCTGCCGGCCGCCGGCGCCTCGGCGAACCCGACCGGCACCATCGCCCCCGTCGTCTCGGCCGCGGCCGCTGACATGACATTCCTCGTCAACAGCATCGCCGCTGCCGGCGCCGGGACGATCCTCGTCGGCAACATTCCCAGCCTCGGCAACGCGCCGCAGTTCCGCGGCACCGCCGCCGCTCCGCTCGCGGAGTTCGCCGGCACCTCGTTCAACAGCGCCCTGCTCGCCGGTCTGATGACCACGGCCGCAGCCCGTCCGGGCACCAACATCATTCTGTTCGACATCTACAAGGTCGGCGCGGCCCTGACCGCAAACCCCGGGGCCTTCGGTCTGACCAACGTGACCGACGCCTGCTTCAACGGCATTACCGTCTGCGCGACGCCCAACACCTATCTGTTCTGGGACGGCGTCCACCCGACGGCGGCGGGCCACCAACTGATCGCCCGACTGGCCAATGACTACCTTTACTACGGCGACATCGGTGCCCAATCGACCGTCCAGGCCGAGACCGGCTTCCGCCAGCGTGAGGACCTGCTGGACCTCTCCAGCGAAGGCATGTCCGGTCGCGCTGACTGGCAGGCCGGCACCCACCTGACCTTCGGCGCCATCGGCGACAGCGTCGAGACCGACGCCCGCGGCTCCGTGGCGGCCGCCGACACCACCGGCTGGGGCGGTCGCTTCGGCCTGGATCACGTCATGTCGCCGAGCGCCCGCTTCGGAATCGCGGCGACCTACCGGACCACCGAAGTCGAGGCCGGGGCCATGGCCTTCGACGTCACGTCCTACGCCTTCGACGTCTACGGCGGCTGGCGCTCGGGCGGCACGTTCATCAACGCTGTCGCAGGCGGCTCGATCGACCAGTATGACGACATCACCCGCATCACTTCGCTGGCTCCGATCATCCACACCGGTGAGACGGACGGGGGCAGCATCGGTGCCCGCGTCCAGGGCGGGTTCTGGATGGATATGGGCGGCATCGGCCTGTCGCCGCGCGTCGCCGTCAACTGGGTCTCGACGGACGTCAACGGCTATGTCGAACAGGGTCCGGCGGCCCAGTACAGCTACCAGGACCGCACGGTCCAGGCCGCCAGCGGCGAGTTCACCCTGCGGGCCGAAGGCGGCGGCGAAGGCATGAGCTTCTTCGTTGAAGGCGGCTATCGCGACAGCTTCGGTGACAGCAGCGACGCCGTTCGCACCGGCATCGCCGCCAACCCGGCGCAGATCCTGGCCCGCGAGATCGAGGATCCGTTCGGCGGTTCCCTGATCGCTTCGGCCGGTGTCGAGGCCGACATGGGTCCGGTGAAGATGACGCTCGGCTACCGCGGCCGCTTCGGCGACGCTGCCGACAGCCATGTCGGTGCGATCTCCTTCAGCCTGCCGCTGCAGTAGACCGTTCACGACCTGGGAAACGGGGCGCGCGACCTTCGGGTCGCGCGCCCTTTTTCGTTCCCGGCCTGCGACGACCTGCCGCCCCCGCCCGCCCCAAAGTCGCCCCACGAAGTCTTAGAACGGCGCTCTTCCGGTCGCTGGCCGCAGTGTGTCGCTCGTTGCGGCCGCCGGCGCCCCCTCCCGCTCGTTGAGCCGAAGACGGAGCCGACGCCGCCATGCGACGCCTGTTGCCGACCGCCCGGTCGTTTCTCATCCACTCAGGCCAGGCCGCCAGCCTTGCCGCCGTCGCCGTGCTGGCCATGGCCGCTGCGCCCCTGACCGCCGCCACTGACAACGCCTCGGCCGAAACCCCCGCCGCGCCGGAAGCGCCCCCGATGACCGCCGTTGCCGAGCCTGCCGGACCCGTCACCCGGCTCATCGCCTTCGAGACCCCGGTCCGGAACTACGAGATCAACTCGCACTTCGGCCTGCGCCGCCTGCCCGGACAGGCCGCTCGCAACCACGAAGGCGTGGATATCGCCGCGCCGTGGGGCACGGGCGTCTATGTCGCCGCCGAGGGCTCGGTCCTGCGCACCGGCTATGATCCGGCCGGTTACGGGCGCTTTGTCGAGGTTCGCCACCCGAACGGCATGACCACCCTGTACGGCCACCTCAGCCGCCTCGACGTCGCCTCGGGCGACGCCGTCGAGGCCGGCGCACGGATCGGCCTGGTCGGATCGACCGGCCGTTCGACCGGCCCTCACCTGCATTTCGAGGTCCGTCGCGGCGACCGTCAGGTCAATCCGGTCAAGGTCATGGGCCGCGCCTTCGAGGTCGTCGTCGCCGCCTGACGCAAGCTTAGCCGTTGCCCACAGTTTCTTCACCCCTTGGCGCCAGAATCGCTCTCGAAGGGGGGCGTTTTGGACCACATCCTGTATTCCATCACGACCGAGCATGACGCCCGCTGGCTTCTCGCCGCCGGACTGATCTGCATCCTCGGCATGGCGTCAGCCCTGCACCTGCTGGCCGCCGCCCGTCAGCAGATCGGCTCCAGACGCCGAAAGGGCCTTGTCCTGGCGGCCTTCATTTCCGGCCTGGCGGTCTTCACCACCCATTTCGTCGCCCTGCACGGCTATCAGCCGGGTCAGGAGATCCGCTACGCCGTGTGGCCGACGGTCGGCTCGTTCGCCATCGCCCTGTCCAGCTTCGGGTTTGCCTCCACGGCGGTGATGTTGCGCCCGACGCGCCTTTTCCGGGCCCTGTCCGCCGTTGTCGCCCTCGCCGGGGTCGCGGGCATGCATTTCCTCGGCATTTCGGGACTGCGTCTGGCCGGCTCAATAAGCTGGGAACCCGGGCCTGCAGCGCTTGCGATCGGCGGCGGTCTTGCCATCGCGCTTCTCGGAGGCGGCGCGGTTTACGGGCCCGGCCTGTCCCGCCGACTGGGCACAGCGCTCGCCGGCACCCTGGCCGTGGCCTTCCTGCATTTCACCGCCATGAGCGGGCTGGTGATCACGCCGAACACAGGCGTCGATCAAGGCCTCACCGTTTCGAGCGGCGTGATGACCGGCGTGATTGTCGCCATGGTGCTCGCCATCGCCGGCGTCGCCGCCGTCATCGCATGGACGACCTGGGCGTCGCAGTCCGGTGCCCTGAAACGGGTTCGTGAGGCGCTGGACGCCATGCCGGACGGAATGGCCATCTATGACTCCGATGATCGGCTGCTGCTGTGGAACCATAGCTATGCGGAAGAGAATCCCGCGCTGTCAGCGGCGCTCAGGACCGGCATGAGCTTCCGCGAGATCATCGAGATCGGCCTCGATGAGACGCTGTATCTCGACGTCCCCGGGCGAAAGGCCGAATGGATTCAGGAAAGGCTCGACGCCCGAAGCGCCCTGACCAGCACCTTCGAACAGCGGATAGCCGGTGACCGATGGCTGCGGGTCTCTGACCGCCGTACCTCGACCGGTGGAATCGTCTCGGTATGCACCGACATCACTGACCTGAAGAATGACGCGCGGGCCCTCGCCGAGGCGCGTGACCTCGCCCAGTCCGCCAACAGCGCCAAAAGCCAGTTCCTGGCCAATATGAGCCACGAAATCCGAACGCCCCTGAATGGTGTGATGGGTGTGGCCCAGGCGTTGGCCAAGACCCCATTGTCGGCGCAGCAGGAAGAGATGCTGGCTCTTGTCCAGTCCTCCGGCCACACGCTCCAGGTCCTTCTGAACGACATCCTCGACCTCGCGCGGATCGAGTCCGGTCGTCTGGAACTGGCCAACGACGTCGTCCATCTTGGTCGCGCTGTCCGCGAGGCCGCCCAGCTCTATGAGACCTCGGCTGAGGCCAAGGGGCTGCAGTTCTTCGTCGAGATCGCGCCGGAAGCGGACCGCTGGATCCTCGGCGACGTGGTTCGGATCAAGCAGATCCTGGCCAACCTCGTGTCCAATGCGGTCAAGTTCACAGGAAACGGCTTCGTCAGTCTTTCAGTCGCCACCGGCCCGGATCAGGCAGGGGGGGCCACGCTGCGCTTCTCGGTCGAGGACACCGGCATCGGCTTCGACAGCGATACCCGCGACCGTCTGTTCAGTCGCTTCGAACAGGCCGACGGCGCCATCACGCGCCGGTTCGGCGGCTCGGGTCTGGGCCTCGCCATCTCGCGTCAGCTGGCGGAGATGATGGGCGGCTATCTGGACTGCGAGAGCGAGCCCGGTGGCGGTTCGGCCTTCATCCTGACCATCCCGTTCAACGCCGCCGAAGCGCCCGCCGCCAAGGTCGTTGAAATCTGCCAGCCGACGGACGGCGAAGCCGCCACCGTCCGCGTGCTGCTGGCCGACGACCATCCGGTGAACCGCAAGGTGGTCGAGATGATCCTGGCCCAGGCAGACGTCGAGCTGACCTCGGTCGAGAACGGTGCCGAGGCGGTCCAGGCCTGCCAGGACGGCGGCTTCGACATCATCCTGATGGACATGCAGATGCCGGTCATGGACGGTCTGACCGCGACCCGCGAGATCCGGCTGAACGAGGCGGCCATGGGTCTGGCGCGCACGCCCATCGTCATGCTGACCGCCAACGCCCTTGCCGAACACATCGCGGCCGCCGAGGCCGCCGGCGCGGACCGCCATCTGGCCAAGCCCTTCGACGCCGCCGAACTGCTCCAGCTGGTCGCGACCCTGCCCCACGCCGCCGCGGCCTCTCTCGCCGCCTAGACCGGCGCCCTATTCGTAGCCGTGCGCGGCCTCGTTGATGACCTGCGAAGGCATGCGCGAGAAGTCGACGCTGACCGGCTGCGCCGCCTTGGCGCGGAAGGTCTTGATGACGTGTTCGAGGCGGCGACGCACCTCGCGTTCGGCTTCGGTGCCCGTGTCGAGGTTCAACGGGGCGAGGCAGAAATCGATGATGGCCGTGGGGCTGCTCAGGGACTGCATGGTCTCTCTCCTTATTCGGCCGCCACGAACTGGGCGGTCTCGGTGGAATCCTTCAGGGCGGTGGTGGACGACTGGCCGTTCGAGATGACGGTGGCGACCTGGTCGAAATAGCCGGTGCCGACCTCGCGCTGGTGGCGGGTGGCGGTATAGCCGGCGGCCTCATTGGCGAATTCGCGCTGCTGCAGCTCGGAATAGGCCGCCATGCCGCGATCGCGGTAGCCGTCGGCCAGTTCGAACATGGCGTTGTTCAGGCTGTGGAAGCCGGCCAGGGTCACGAACTGGAATTTATAGCCCATGGCTCCCAGCTCGCGCTGGAATTTGGCGATGGTGGCGTCGTCCAGCTTGGCCTTCCAGTTGAAGCTGGGCGAGCAGTTGTAGGCCAGCAGCTTGCCCGGATGCTCCTTGTGCACGGCCTCGGCGAAGCGGCGCGCGTCGTCCAGATCGGGGTGGGAGGTCTCCCACCACAGGACGTCGGCGTATTTGGCATAGGAGAGGCCGCGCGCGATGCAGTGGTCCAGCCCCGTCCCGGCCTTGAGGCGGAAGAAGCCTTCGGGCGTCCGGCTCTCGCGGTCGATAAAGGGCTGGTCGCGCTCGTCGACATCCGAGGTGATCAACTGGGCGCTCTCGGCGTCGGTGCGGGCCACGATCAGGGTCGGGGCGCCCATGACGTCGGCGGCCAGTCGCGCCGCGATCAGATTGCGCTCATGCGCCTGGGTCGGGATCAGCACCTTGCCGCCCAGGTGGCCGCATTTCTTCTCCGAGGCCAGCTGGTCCTCGAAATGGACGCCCGCGGCGCCGGCCTCGATGAAGGCCTTCATGATCTCGAAGCTGTTCAGCGGCCCGCCGAAGCCGGCCTCGGCGTCGGCCACGATCGGCACGAACCAGTCGCGCTTGGCCCCGCCCTCGGCATGCTCGATCTGGTCGGCGCGCTGCAGGGTGCGGTTGATGCGGCGGCACAGCTCCGGCGCGGCATTGGCCGGGTACAGCGACTGGTCGGGATACATGGCCCCGGCGGTGTTGGCGTCGGCGGCGACCTGCCAGCCCGACAGATAGATGGCTTTCAGCCCCGCGCGGACCATCTGCATGGCCTGGTTGCCGGTCACGGCGCCCAGGGCGTTCACGAAGGGCTCCTCGTGCAGCAGCTCCCACAGACGGTTGGCGCCGCGCTCGGCCAGCGTATGGGTGATCGGCACCGAGCCGCGCAGGCGACGCACGTCTTCCGGCGTATAGGGACGTTCGATGCCGTCGAAACGGCCGACGGGCGAGGGAACGAGGTGGGCGAAGCTGGTCATGACGGTCTCGGCTCGGGAATGCGGCCATCGCCGCGGGTCTCGAGGAGCAGAACACGCGACAGTCACGAATGACACAGCCGGCGGCAGTCATATCGTGTCATTCAGTCATGATATGACATAGACTGTTAAGTCACTTTATGACTACATGCGACCATGGACGTCGCCGCTGATCGCAAGCTGTTCCTCGGAGGCCGCCTCAAGCGGCTCCGCCGCGATCTGGCCCTGACGCAGACGGCCATGGCCGTCGATCTCGGCGTCTCGCCCTCCTACCTCAACCACATCGAGCGCAACCAGCGCCCCGTCTCGGCCCAGCTGCTGCTGCGTCTCGCCGACACCTATGACGTCGACCTGCGCACGCTCGGCCAGAGCGCCGGCCCCGCGTCCGAGGCCGAACTGGCCGAGGCCTTCGCCGATCCGGTCTTCCAGGGCCTGGCGGTGCCGCGCCACGAGATCGTCCAGCTGGCCGAGGACCAGCCCGCCGCCGCCGACGCCCTGCTGCGGCTGTACCGCGCCTTCTCCGACCGCCGCGCCCGCGACGGCGCGGAAACGGGCGGAAACGACGACAGCCCGTCCGACTGGGTCCGCGAATACGTGCAGTCGCGCCGCAACCACTTCCCCGAACTCGACACGCTCGGAGAAGACCTCGCCGAGGCCCTCGCCGCCGACGCCCCCGGCGAACCGTTCGAGACCCGCGTCCGCGCCCGCCTTCAGTCCCGCCACGGCCTCAGCGTCCGCACCCTGCCCGCCGAGGTCATGGTCGAATGGACCCGCCGCTACGACCCGCACCGCAAACGGCTGCTGCTGTCCGAGACGTTGGGCCCCGCCTCGCGCGCCTTCGCCGTCGCCTTCCAGCTGGCCCTGTCCGAGCATGACGGCGAACTGACCGCCCTCGCCGACGCCGCCGCCGCGCCCGACGAGCCCACCCGCCGCCTGCTCAAGGTCTCCCTGACCAACACCCTCGCCGCCGCCATCCTGATGCCCTACGCCCCCTTCCAGCGCACGGCGGAGGAGACCGGCTACGACCTCGGCCGGCTGCAGGCCCGGTTCGGAGTCAGCTATGAGCAGGCCGCCCACCGCCTGACCACCCTGTCGCGGCCCACGGCGCGCGGCGTGCCCTTCTTCCTCATGCGGGTCGATCAGGCCGGCAACATCTCCAAGCGGTTCGCCTCGGGCGCCTTCCCCTTCTCCCGCTTCGGCGGCGCCTGCCCGCGCTGGCGGCTGCACTCCGCCTTCCGCACGCCGGGCCGGGTCATCACCCAGATCATCGAGACCCCCGGCCATGATGGAAAGGAGGGGGGCCGCTGGTTCACCCTCGCCCGCACCGTCGACCGCCAGGGCCATGACGCCTTCACCGAGGGCCACGACCTCGCCATCGGCCTCGGCTGCGAGCTGAAACACGCCCACCGCCTGACCTATGCCCGCGGCCTCGACCTGATCGCCCCCGAGGTGACCCCGATCGGCCCCGCCTGCCGCCTCTGCCACCGCCACCCCTGCGCCGAACGCGCCGCCGCCCCGATCGACCGCCCGCTGGTGGTGGACGACTGGGCCAAGTCGGTCAGTCCGTATCCGTTCGCGGGGGGATAGACTGGTCCCCGCATTGCCGTTTGGCACAAAGTAGGGTTGATTTCCAGTTTGCAGGAGAACCGGGAATGTCAGTTCGCTTCGCCCTCTGTCTCACGGTGCTGCTTCTCACCTCCTGCGCCAGCCTTCCACCTCCGGTACCCGTGACAGCATTGGAGGAGGCTTCGGCACCACCGATCTCCCCCAGCCGTCTGGGGCAGATCACCAGCTGGTGGGGAGACGGTCGTGCGCCGACCGCCCTGGTGAACACCGGCTTCGTGGCCGTCGCCCCCGCCGCCGGCGGCCTGGACATTCGCGACTTTTCGGGAGCAACCGGGCAAAGCCTGCCTGCGGGTTCACTGACGGACATCGACGTCGCCGCCCTCGCTGTTGAAAACAGCTACGTCGTCGTCGTCGGTGGAACCGAACGGTCTTCGGGCCGAACCCGGATCGTCCTCTTCCGGCTGGATAGCAGCGACAATCAGCCGATGCGGCGCTGGGGCGAAATCGTGACGGACCTGTCCGAGCCACGGGGCTTCTGCATGCGCCAGATCGACCCCGGCATCTCGGTCGTGGTTTTCGATCGCCGGGGCGAAGCACGACATCTGAGCATCACAGAGGACCCGCAGGGCGGCCTTGTCTCGCGCGAAGTGCAGCGCTTTCGCATCAACCGGCCGGGAGCGGGATGCGCCATCGTGACGGGCGAAAACCATCTCTATGTCGGCCATGCGCGCCGTGGGTTCTGGCGATATTCGCTCAATCCGCAGGTCACCAGCCCGCCTCGGCTCATGGGCCAGTCGGGCCCGCCCTCGATCCCGCGCAGCATCAGTGTCTCGGTCCTGTCGACGTTGCCGCATTCCTATCTGGCCAGCCTCGATCACGACCGCGCCGCCCTCTCGCTGTGGCGGATCGAGCGGGACGATCTGCGTTGGCTCGGTCGCGTCGCGGTACGAGACGGACCCGGCGGACCCCGGGTCGAAAGCCTTGGCAGTCTGGACGCTTACGGCGGCGAACTGGAGGGCTTCCCCGGTGGTGTCGTCGTTGTACACGGACGGGTCGGCGGCGCGCCGCCGGCCCTGAAGTTTGTCGACTGGTCGGCCGCTCTGCTCGCTCTGGGCATCGAAACCCGGCGCGGAGGCCCGTCAGTCGAGCCGCGGCTGATCCCCGTCCCGGTGCCAGGCGACCCCTGAACGGTCGAACAGGCCCGCAATGATCGCGGCAGGGTCGTCGGAACCGCGGTCCAGCAGCGTCTCCATACCCCGGCGCAGCGTCGCATCGCCCGACACGGCATCCAGCGCGTCCAGCCATTCGTCCCGCGTCAGCACCCCGTCTTCGCGGCTGGCGTCGATCAGGGGCCGCAGGAAGTCGAACCAGTCGCCGCCGGTCGCCCGCCGCTGCGCCGCCTCGGCCACGAGGGCGAACACCGCCCCGCAGGCATAGTTCGCCCGGTGCTCGCCGCGCCCGGCCGCCTCGGTCACCGGCGCGACGGCCAGACGCACGCAGTCGTCGACCTCGCGCTGCAGCTCGGCCCGCGCGTCATAGTCGGGGTCGCTCGCCTCCAGCGCCCGGATGGCCATCAGATCGGCCCCGCCCTCGGTGATCCAGGCGTCGCGGGCGCGCTCGTAACGCACGGTCTGGCCCAGCCAGAAATGCGCGCTCTCATGGCCGACGAACCAGCGCGACACGGCCAGCATCCGCGCCGACGGCTCGACGACGCCCGAGCCCTCGAACCGCATGACGATCAACCCCGGCATGACGCTGCCGCCCATCGAGGTCATGCCCGGCGTCGGACCGGCCCAGCTCAGCATGATGGTCGGCCGGTCGGTCTGACCCGCTCCCAGCCGGGCGGCATAGACATCGGCCACCCGCGGGGCGAAGTCCCGAAGGACACCGCCGATCCATCCCGGCAGCGCCGGATCGGCCACCGTGACCAGTCGCGCGCTCTCGACCATGTCGGCCCGGCCGAACAGCACATAGGTGTCCGCCTCGACGGCCACAGCCTCCGCCAGCCGCTCGCCCCGGAACAGCACCGGCCCGGCCCGGTCGCGCCAGGTCACCGTCGCCGGCTCACCCTGCAAGGCGTAGCCGTTCAGGTCCTGCGGGACCGCCGCCGCCGCCTCGACCGAGGTCAGCGGAAAGACATCGAACTGGCCGCCGGGCAGGGCCACCGACCCGTCGGTAAAGGCCAGCACGCCGTAGTCGGCCTCGAGGTTCTCCGACCGGGGCGTGAAGGCGATGCTCACATCGCGCGGGACCGCCCCGCCGTCGGCGGCGCGCAGGATGTCGTAGTGCCCGGCCCGTTCCAGCACGACGCCGGGCGTCATGACCCGCCACTGCTCCAGCCTCCACGGTCGCCGGGACTCCTGGATCAGGGCCGAGCGGAAGAAGGCCCAGACCGGGGCGTCGCGGTCCAGCGTATAGTCAGCTGTCCAGGTGTCGCCATCGCGGGTCACGGTTACGGCGGGTCGGGAGGGTCCGGCCGGACGTTCCTCCGTCGCCTGCCGCGCCGAGGCCTCCGGCGAACCCGCCACAATCACAAAAGCGGCCGCAGCCGCGATCAACACCGGACGCATGGGCCCCTCTCCGTCTGACGCCTCGGCGTAGCGCGGCGCTGCCGCCCCCGTCAGCTTAAGCTTTGGTCAGGCTTGGGTCCGATCGAGGGCGCGCTGCGCCGCCGCCAGCTCCGCGGCCATGACGTCCTTCAGCCGCGCCGGCGCGACGATCTGCACCTGGTCACCCCAGCTGAACAGATGCCAGGCCAGCTCGCGCATGCCGCTGGCCCGGAACCGCACCTCGACCCCGCCATCCGGCAGGTCCTCGACCGCCTGGGTCGGGTGCCAGCGCCAGGCCCGGGCCTCGGCGGCACCGCCCGGCGTCACCCGCAGCACCACATCCTCGATCTCGTCCTGATAGATGCCGAACGACTGGCTGGCGAAGGCCTGGAGGTCGAAATCGGCCGGCGGGGCGGCGACCCCGTCCTCGGCCCGCACGGCGCTCATCCGGTCGAGGCGGAAGGTCTGGATGCGCCCGCTCTCGCGGTCGGCGGCGACCAGATAGTTGGCGCGGCCGAACATCACCCCGCACGGGGCCACGCTGCGCCGGCGCGCCTCGGCCCCCGGACGGCTGTAGATGAAGCCCAGCGGCTGTCCCGCCAGGATCGCCTGCCGGATCTCGGCCAGCACCGCCTCGTCCGCCGACGGTCGCGGCCCCGCCTGGACCGCGATGGTCTCGGCCCGCACCAGCGCCTCAAGGTCGGGCGCCAGCCGGTTCAGGGTGGTCGAGCGCATGGCCGACTTCAGCTTGCGCTCCAGCCCCTCCAGCGCCGCCGCCCGGCCGGGCTCCCCCGCCGCCCGCAGCCCCTGCGCCGCCTTGCTCAGCTCGACCAGTTCGGTCGTCGTCGGGGCCTGTTCAAAGGCCGACAGGCCGCCGCGGATGCGCCACCGCTTGGTCGGCGGGTCCGACACCTCCTCGGCGGCGGGATAGAGGGCCAGGACGGCGTCCCGCATCCGCTCGGCGGTGCGCCGGCCCACGCCGCTCTCCCGCGCCATCTCGTCCAGCGTCAGGCCCTCGGCGCTGGCGGCCATCCGCCGCGCCAGCTCGATCACCACGGCCGCCTTGTCCTGTCTCATGGCCCGACGATGGCATACGACCGTTTTTGACGCAACGCTGCTCCAGGGTGACTTTCAACAGAGACCCACTCCCTGGAGACACCCCATGGCCCGCTCTTTCGCCCCCCACGCCGCCATCGCCGCCAGCCGCTATCTGATCGTGCCCTGCGAGGCCGAAGGCTGTGGCGATCTGGCCGTGATCTGGGACCGGCTGGAGGAACAGGTGATCGACGTCATCGACGCCCGCCTGTCCGCCCGCTACGCCGACGAGGACGCCCTGTGGGACGAGGCCCGTCCGGCCTTCGACCCCGCCGAAGACTTCCGCATGGCGGCCTGATCAGTCTTCGGGATAGAGCTCGCGCATGTGCGCCAGACAGGCGACCGCCATCTCGCGCAGCACGTCCATATCGATCTGGTCCAGCCGGTTGATGTACATGCAGGACACGCTGGTCTTTACCTTGCCCAGACGCGCGAGCGTGGCTTCCTGCCCCTTGTACCCCGACATGAGGTAGAGGACGGTCTGGGCCTTGCGGGGCGAGAAGCCCAGCCGGGGCGCGTCGCCTTCATGTCCGCTGGCATAGCGGTAGTGATAGCTCCCGAAGCCGATGATCGACGGCCCCCACATCTTCGGCGGCTCGCCGGACACCTCCTCAAGCAGGGCGCACAGGGTCTCCGCGTCGGCACGACGCTTCGGGTTCTCCACGGCGGCGATGAAGTCGGCGACCGAGACCTCGGTCGGCTTCGTCCTGGCCTCATACGCCATGGTCGCCCTCCCCCTCAGGCTGCGCCCCTCAACTCCGTGGCATGGGGCGGATAGGGGGCCGACGGTACAGGGCTGGGCGGCAGTTTGGCCAGAGTGCTGGCGAAGCCGTGGTTGACGTCGCGGTGATGCGCCTCATCGGCCCGCACCTTCAGCACGACATCGCGCAGCGTCGCGTCGGCCGGCAGCTTCCAGTAGTGGATGGCGATGGCCGGGGCCGGAATATTGGGCGAGCGGCCCTCGTCGATCTCCTTCAGATACAGGGTGTAGCTGATGACGGCCTCTTCCTCGAAATAGCCGACCACCCGGTGCGCCGTGCGCGACGAGATCAGGTAGAGCAGGAAGAAGCCGATATAGAAGACCGCCTGGGCCAGCTGGACCACCAGCCGTTCGAAATACGTCGGCTTCGCCACCTCGATGAAGGTCATAAGGTGCATCCGCTCGTTCTCCGCCTCCTCCATCAGGGTGCGGATCCAGCCCTCGTCGTCGCGCATTTCGCGCAGGCAGCGCAGATGCTGCAGCGTCGCCCCGACCATGCCCGGCACGGCGGCGACCGTCTCCAGCACGATGGCGCGGTGACCGTATTTCTTGGCGAAGAAGGTATCGGCGGAGAACCGCAGCAGTTTGGTGAAGCCGAGGGCGAACCGGTCGGAGAAGCCCTTCGGTTCGTGATGGATGACGGGCTCGGCGTCGCGCTCCTCATCGAGGGCGCGGTCGTCGGGGGCGAGGATCTTGTTGACCATGGGAGCAGTCCTTCAGCGCCCTGGCCGCGATGAGCCGGCGCTCAGCCAACATAACGCGCGAGACGGGTCAGAGGGGCCGGACGGAATGTCGCGAACGGCTGACGGGGTGTCGCAGGGGGAAGCCGTTCAGCTCAAGGCCAAGGATGGATCACACAACCATGCCGCGCTACGTATGTCCTGTGCCCACGATATCCTTCTTTCAGGGCGTCGCCATCCGCATGTTCTTCAATGATCATGCGCCGGCGCATTTCCACGCCTACCACGGCGGTCGGGAGGCGAAATTCGATATCGAAACCGGTCGCCTGATCGGCGGCAGACTGCCCCTGGCGCAGCGTAAGCTCGTCCAGCGCTGGATTGAGATGTATAAGACCGAGTTGCGGGCAGCATGGATCGCCGTACGCAACGACATGACGCCTGAACGGATTCCGGGACCTGACGCCGACAATGACAACTGACGTTGTTCGCATTCGCAAACTGCAACGGCTTGGGCCCTGGCGCCTGAAGCTGTGGTTCTCTGATGGCCGCGCAGGCGAGTGGGACTTCTCGGATCTGGCGCGACGCGACACGCCCGTAACCCGGCCATTCGAGGACCCCGCCTATTTTGATCGCGTCTTCCTCGAGTTCGGCGGCCTCACCTGGCCCAACGGCTACGACTGGGCACCGGATGCGCTGCACGCCGATATGAAGGCGGCTGGGGTGCTGAAGGTCGAGAGCGCGGCGGCTTAGGTCAGCGCGGATAGCGTCGCCAAGCATCTCCGCTGAAGATGTAAGTTCCACCCCCGACCCAGATCGCGCCAAGCGGTCCGCGTATGTCGCCTCGGCCACGGGCGGAATAGACCACGCCCGACTCAAGGGGCATGGCGGCGACCAACTCCACAAATCCGTCCGGCGCATCACCATAGGCGAGGCGAGCGAACCCTATACATTCGCCGTTGCGGGCTTCGATCTTCCAGACCGGTTGGCCCTCGGGCTGCGATTCAACAGCCTTGTGGATCGTCAGTGTTGAAAGGCAGATCGGTCCGGCTCGGCGTTCCGGCGTGAATACTGGCCGTTGAAGCTCGCCCGAGACATTGACGAGCAGAATTGTCGAACATCCCGACAGCGACAGACAGAGGATCGCGGTTGCGATGGCGCGGGCTAACCACCCCATCACAGCGCCTTCACAATCCCCTCGACCATCTTCTTGGCGTCGGCGAACAGCATCATCGTATTGTCCCTGAAGAACAGCTCATTCTCGACCCCGGCGTAGCCCGCCGCCATGCCGCGCTTGATGAACAGCACCGTGCCCGCATTCTCGACATCGAGGATCGGCATCCCGAAGATGGGCGACTTCGGATCGGTCTTGGCGGCCGGGTTGGTGACGTCATTGGCACCGATGACGAAGGCCACGTCGGCCTGCGCGAACTGGTTGTTGATGTCTTCAAGCTCGAAGACTTCATCGTAAGGCACATTGGCTTCGGCGAGCAGCACGTTCATGTGGCCCGGCATACGACCGGCGACCGGATGAATGGCGTAAGAGATTTTCACGCCTTCTTTTTTCAGATGATCGGTCATTTCCTTGAGCGCATGCTGAGCCTGCGCCACCGCCATGCCATAGCCCGGCACGATAATGACGGAACCGGCATTCTTCATAATGAAGGCTGCGTCGTCTGCCGAACCCTGTTTCACAGGGCGCGTTTCGACCTTGCCGTTGCCGACAGCCGCATCCGCACCGAAGCCGCCGAGAATGACGGAGATGAAGGAGCGATTCATCGCGTGGCACATAATGTAGGACAGGATAGCGCCGGATGAGCCGACCAAAGCGCCGGTGATGATGAGCGC
>JAUYAG010000111.1 GCA_030693575.1 Brevundimonas sp.
CGTTGCGCACCAGGGCGAGCAGACCGGTCGTGACGCCGATCTTGCCCGAGGGCAGGACGAAGGCGTTGGGGCTCTCACTGACGAACAGGGCATAATCCCAGCGCCGGTCGCTCAGACCCGCAGCCTGGACGATGCGGTCTCCGACCCGGCGGATGCGGGCGTTGGCTGCAGCGTCTGACGACACCCGCTGGGTTCGCAGGGTTTCGGCCCAGGCGGCGTCCGCCTGTTGCGTCAGGGCGCTGTCATCGATGATCAGCAACTGGTTGCGGCCGAGGGTTTCATTGTAGGCGCACGCGCCCAGCAGGGCCGTGGCGGCCAGGGCGGCGAGGGTCAGCGGTCGGATCATACGGAAGCATCTCCAGCAGAGGTCGAGGTCTGAACGCGCCGGAAGATGGATAGGCTCCCGGTCGAAAACGAAAACGCCCCGGAGGCGTACCTCCGGGGCGTAGACGATATTGCCTTGGGCTCGGACTACTCGGGCGGCCGGAACCGCACAGTGTATTCCACCCGGGCGCCGACGGCGGCGCCGTCGACGGTCCCCGGCGTAACCCGCGAGCGACGGGCGGCGGCCAGGGCGGCCGAGCCGAAGCCCATGCCGGTCGGGTCTTCCGAGAGCGTCCGACAATCCGTGAGGTTGCCGTTCGGCTGCAGGGCGCAGCTGACCCGGACCGTTCCGCCTTCGACGCCACGCGACAGGGCGCGTTCGGGGTACTCGGGGTCGACCCGACGACCCCAGGAGGGGTTGGTCACCACCGACGGCCGCGGCGGAGCCGGGGGCGCGGGAGGCGGCGGCGGGCCGGGCACGATCACCGGAGGACCCCGGTATTCGACGCGGTCTTCCTTCTTCGTCGGCTCGATCGGCAGCGTCACCGGAGGCGGCGGCGCGTTCGGAACGACGACCGGCGGGCGCACCTGCAGCTTGGGCGGCGGGGGCGTGTCCGGCGGCGGCGGAGGCGGCGGCGGCGGAGGCGGCGGGATGGGCTCGATAAGCTCCACGTCCACCGCGTCGTCGGAGTAGTTGATCTCCTTCAACTTGAACTGGGCGTTGATGAAATAGAACGCCAGGACCGCGAACAGGATGCTGACCACCAGGATGCTGATCAGCAGTACGCCGGGGGGAACCCCGAACAGACCCTTGGGCTTCGGCGCATCGTATCGGGAACGGTGATATTCGATATCTGTCATGATCTCACCGTTTCCTACTGGGGAGCCGTATCTTCACCGACCAGGGCAACGCTGTAGAAGCCGTTGTCCTGCAGCGAATTCATGACCTGCATGAAGTCGCCGTATCGGGTCGTGCGGTCTGCACGGATGAAGATGCGCTCGTCGGCGGGATTGCGACGTCCGATCTGCCCCGTCAGCTCCGGACCGATCTGGTCCAGGGCCACCGGGAAGTCGCCGAGATACGCCTGCCCGTTGCTCTGGATCGAGATGTAGATCGGCACCGGAGGGTTCGCGGCGAGCGGAGCGACAGCACGCGGCAGTTTCACTTCCACGGAGGGTGCGGCAAGAGGGGCCGCCACCATGAAGATGATGAGCAGAACCAGCATGATGTCCACGAAAGGCGTGACATTGATCTCGCTGTTCTGCTCGACGTTGTACTTGCCGCCGCCGCCGCCTGAAAGTTTGGCGGCCATCGAGCTTACGCTCCCTTGTCGAGGTTACGCGAGATGGCGTTGGTCAGTTCGGCGCTGAAGCCGTCCGAACGGGTGCCGTACGCCGAGATGCGGGTGTTGAAGTAGTTGTAGAAGATAACCGCCGGGATAGCGGCGAACAGGCCGATACCCGTGGCCAGCAGCGCCTCGGCGATACCGGGGGCGACGACGGCCAGGTTGGTCGTGTTGGTGTTCGCGATGCCGATGAACGAGTTCATGATCCCGTAAACCGTACCGAACAGACCCACGAACGGGCCGGTCGAACCGGTCGAGGCCAGGAACTGCTGGCCGCCCGAGAGGCGCTTGGCCAGGCCGGCCTGAACGGCGGCGACGGCTTGCTGGGCGCGCATCAGGGCCGAGTCGGCGTGATCGCCGGTGACCGAGAGGCCCGCCTGACGCGACAGTTCGATCTCGTCGGTCGCCGCAGCGGCCATGTCGGCCAGCGGGTTGCCGTCGAACTCGTCGGCGGTTGCGACCTTGCGCATGTCCGCAATGGTGCGGGCCTGACGGAAGCTCTCGAGGAACTGGTCAGTCTTGCGGTTCAGGGCGCCGAACTCGAACATTTTGATGAGCAGCAGGACCCAGGAGAAGATCGAGGCCAGCACGAGGCCGATCATCACGACCTTAACGACGGGGTCCGCTTCCATGAACATGGAGGCCGGGGTCAGCTTGCCGTGAGCGGACTCGGCGGCGGGCTCGGCGGCTTCGGCCGGAGCGGCTTCAGTGGCGGCCGGGGCAGCGGCCGGAGCGGCGGCTGCAGCGGCCGGATCGGTGGCGGGGGCATCCTGCGCGAGAACCGGCGTGCCGGCCATCAGGACGCCAGCGGCGGCCATGGCCCGGAGGATGTTGGTCTTCTTGATATCGAACATAGTTCGCCAGTTCCTGCTGTTTGGTCTGACTTGTGGAACCCAAAAGAAACGGCCGCAGACGACGACCGCTCTCGATGAAATTCTAGTCCGCCGATGCGGAGGAAATCCCCCGATCCTTGGAACGCCTTCTAACGCTTCCGGTTGCCTGTTGGCTTCCGGCGCGGCGCTGGCGGTCTTGGGGAAACCGTTTTCCCCGCCTCCACCAACTGCCCGCAAAGGAACGCGGTCAAGCTCCTTTGGCGAACGCATACCAGAGCGTCAAGTGCGGGGTGGTGCTTTTCCCCTCGCAAGGGAGCCAGCACACCCGAAGCCGAAGATTCAGGCGGAAAACGACATTTTGATGAACGGCACCCGTCTCTTTCCCCGATCGGGAAAGGGCGATGGTGCCTGGGGGCGGATTCGAACCACCGACACGTGGATTTTCAATCCACTGCTCTACCAACTGAGCTACCCAGGCGCACACGTCGCGGCGCGGAGGCGGCGTCTATAGGCGAGCCGTTCGGGGGTGTCCAGCCGTCTGATCAGTCTTCGTTCGGGTCGGCGGTCGGGACCTCGTCCGCGCCGCCTGGGATGACGTATCCGCCGGT
The DNA here is from genome assembly GCA_030693575.1 of Brevundimonas sp. Classification (GTDB taxonomy): domain Bacteria; phylum Pseudomonadota; class Alphaproteobacteria; order Caulobacterales; family Caulobacteraceae; genus Brevundimonas. The sequence goes on from JAUYAG010000111.1 coordinate 3,112, forward strand.
GAACCAGCGCTGCAGATCCACGTCGGCGCACCGCTTGGAACAGAAGGGTCTGTATTTGGCGTCGGCCGGCTGGCGGCGGCAGGTCGGGCACAGGGCCATGGTCACCGGTCCTCGATCACAAAGGCACCCGGCGCGACGGCCGGATCACTCACCAGATGGGCCCGCGGACCCAGCCGCGCCACCAGCGGCGCCGCAAGTCGGGCATCCTCCGACGCCGCCCGGACCGTGAGGCGGGCGATCGTCGTGTCGGACAGCAGGGCGAATCCCAGGCTCCGGACAATATCCTGCGCGCGCTGCCCGGGCCGTCTGCGTTGGTCGGGGCCGTTCAGCACCTCTTCCAGCGGCGTTCGCCGCCACGGCAAGGCCAGTTGCAGCACGCCGAACCGGCTGACCGGACCGAAGACCACGTCCGGATCGTCGCCGAACGCCGCCTTCGCGGCCGTCATGGCGGACTCGCCGTCCTGGCCCGTGCCGATCAGGTCTATGGCCACCAGTCCGCCCCAGCGCTTCAGCCGGATCATGCGCGCCGCGGCGTGCAGTCCCTGCCGATTCGCCCGCGTCCGCGCCGCCGCGCCGAAGGCCACGCCCGGCGCCGGCGAGAGGTCCAGATCGACGGCGATCAGGGCCCGGGTGCGCTCGACCCTCAGGTCCAGACCGGTGTCCATGAACAGCTCGCCGGGCCAGAGCGCCTCCTCCTCGGCGGCCCGGCTCGCCTGGATCGCCGCCGCCCCGGTGATCGGCGTCACGCCGGGCGCCAGCCGGGCCAGTATCTCCGCGACGGTGGGACCCGGTGCGAGCAGGCGCGGCTCGCCCGCCCCGGCCCCGATCAGACGCAGCGTCGGCCCCTTGCCCTCGCGCGGTTCGGCGGAGACCTCGACCTCGACCTTCTGGCCGGCCGTCAGCCGGTCCTGCCCGCGGAACGGCAGAAAGCCTTGCTCGAGCGTCCCCAGATCGACGAAGCCGCCCTTCAGGCCGGGGTGAACGTCGACTATTCGTCCGATGGAGCGGGCACCGAGGCGATACCCGGGAACATCATCCTCGCGCTGGATCAGCAGATGTTCGAACCGGCCATCCCGTACGACCACGCCCCGGACCTCGCCGGGCGTGTCGTCGAGGAAGACCTCGAGGCTCACGACCGCCAGCCCGCGCCGTTCAGCAGATTGACGGTTTCAAACAGCGGCAGGCCCATCACGGCCGGATAGCTGCCCACCAGTCGGGTCACGAAGGCCCCCGCCCGGCCCTGGATGCCATAGCCGCCCGCCTTGCCCCTCCATTCGCCCGAGGCGACATAGGCGGCGATCTCGGGATCGGACAGGACCTTGAAGGAGACGCGGGTGTCGACGACCCGGTGGGTGGTGCGCACGCCGGCGGTCACAGCCACGCCCGTGAAGACCCTGTGATTACGGCCCGAAAGCAGTTTCAGGAACCGGACGGCCTCGGCCTCGTCGGCGGGCTTCTCCAGCAGGCGGCGGCCCACGGCGACCACGGTATCGGCGGCCAGCACCACAGCGTCGGGCGCTCCCGCCGCCACGGCCTCGGCCTTGGACACAGCCAGACGCGCGGCGAGGCGCGACGGCGTCTCGTCCTTCAGCGGCGATTCGTCGATGTCGGCGGGTTCGACACGGTCGGGCGTGATCCCGACCAGCGCCAGCAGTTCGATGCGGCGCGGGCTGGCCGAGGCCAGCACGAGTTCAGGACGCGACAAGCGCGCGCCCTTACTTGAAGCGGTAGGTGATGCGACCCTTGGTCAGGTCATAGGGCGTCATCTCGACCAGGACCTTGTCGCCGGCCAGCACGCGGATGCGGTTCTTGCGCATCTTGCCGGCGGTGTGGGCGATGATCTCGTGATCGTTGCCCTCGAGCAGCACGCGGAACGTCGCATTCGGCAGCAGTTCGCTGACGACGCCGGGAAACTCGAGCAGTTCTTCCTTAGCCATGCGGCCTCTCGCGCCCTGAAAATAGGAGTCAGAACGCGCGCCGGGCGAAAGCGCGCGTCGTTAAGGAGCGGGCGTATGCCTGAAAATGGCGGGATAGTCGAGGTGAAGCGAAAGAGTGGCTAGTGGCTAGTGGCTAGTGATTAGTGACTGGCTGCATCGCTGGCGGCGGAAGGGCGGCGCGGACCGCTCGGTCGCACAGGTGCCGGCCAACCACTAGCCACTAGCCACTAGCCACTCGCTTCATCCCCGCCGGTACAACGCCGTCACCAGCGTGAACAGCCGCCGCGCCGTCTCGTGGTCGATGGCGATCTTGCCGTCCAGCCGGGCCTTCAGGACTTCGGCACCTTCGTTGTGCAGGCCACGCCGGCCCATGTCGACGGCCTCGATCTGCGCCGGTGATGTCCCGCGCAGGGCCTCGTAATAAGTGTCGCAGATAGCGATATAGTCCTTCACCACCTTGTTCAGGGGCGTCAGCGACAGGCCGTGGGCCCGGTGGAACTCGGGCCCCGTGATGTCGAAGGCCAGCCGCCCGTCCACCAGCGACAGCTTCAGCGCATAGGGGCCGCCCGTCGCGGCCGCCGGCTCGAAGCTGTTCTTCTCCAGCAGATCGAAGATGGCGACCCGGCGCTCGTGCTCGATCTCGGCGGTCGCGGACTGCAGCGTCGCGGCGTCCAGGTCGATCGAGGTCAGCCGGTGCTCGCTCACGTGGGATCCGCCTCTTCCGACAGATGGCTCGGAGCCTGTCTGGCCGGCCAGCGCTCGGACAGGTCGGTCAGCACCGCGTCGAGGCATTCGACATCGATGCGCAGGTCGCCGCCGCCGGCGAACATCAGTATGACCCGCCCGCCCGGCGCCTCATCCGGCGCGAACTCCATGGCCAGCAGCTCCAGCGCGCTCTCGGGCAGGCGCGGCAGGCGCCGGCTCTTGACCGCGATGACGTCGCCGAACTGCATCGCCGCCATCACCCGCGTCCCGCCGCACTCCCAGCAGAAGCGGCTCAGCTTCAGCGTCACCCGCCGCGACGCCGGCTCCCAGACGATGTCGACCGGGCGCAGGATGGCGTCCTGCAGGGCCGCAGAGATGATGTGCAGGTCGTCGGCGTCCTCGGCCAGCAGGCGCAGCGGTTCGACCGGCGCGCGCGCGCCCACGTCCGCCCCCGTCTCCGTCTCCGCCTCGCCGGCTTCAGTGCTCATTCGCATCGTCCCTGACCCGCCGGATCTCGGCTCCGCAGGCGCTCAGCTTTTCTTCCAGTCGCTCGAAGCCCCGATCGAGGTGATACACCCGCCCGACCGTGGTCTCGCCCTCGGCCGCCATGCCGGCGATGACCAGGCTCACCGACGCCCGCAGGTCGGTGGCCATGACCTGGGCGCCGTGCAGAACGGGCACCCCTTTGACGACCGCCTCGCCGGCGTGGACGGAGATGTCCGCGCCGAGCCGCGCCAGTTCCGGCGCGTGCATGAAGCGGTTCTCGAAGATGTTCTCGTGGATGACGCTGTCGCCCTCGGCCGTGGTCATCAGGGCCATGAACTGGGCCTGCAGGTCGGTGGCGAAGCCCGGATAGACCTCGGTCGCCACATTGACCGCCTTCAGCCGCACAGCGGGGTCACGTTTCACGATCACGCCATCGGCGGTCGGGGTCACCTCGACCCCGGCCTCGATCATCTTCTCGGTCAGCGCCGTCATCAGCTCAGGGCGGGTCCTGGTCAGCCGCACCTCGCCGCCCGTCATGGCGGCGGCGACGGCGTAGGAGCCCATCTCGATCCGGTCGGGAATCACCGACCAGCTCGCCCCGCCCAGGGACGTGACGCCGGTGATGGTCAGGACATCCGTGTCGATCCCCTCGATCCGCGCGCCCATGGCGGTCAGGCAGCGGGCCAGGTCGCCGATCTCGGGCTCGCGCGCGGCCTTGCGCAGCACGGTCACGCCGTCGGCCAGCACGGCGGCCAGAAGCGCATGTTCGGTCGCTCCGACCGAGACGAAGGGAAACTCGATCTCGGCGCCCTTCAGCCCGTTCGGCGTGCGGGCGATGACATAGCCCTCGTCCAGCTCGATCTCGGCCCCCATGGCCGTCAGGGCCTGCAGGTGCAGGTCGACCGGCCGCGCGCCGATGGTGCAGCCGCCGGGCAGCGACACCTTGGCCTCGCCGGTGCGGGCCAGCAGCGGCCCCAGCACATTGAACGAGGCCCGCATCTGCCGGACCAGGTCATAGGGGGCAAAGGTCGAGGTCAGGGCCGCGGCGTGGAACAGCGTCTCCTGCCCGTCTGCGCCGTCACGCTCGCTGACCTGGACGCCCAGCGCCTCGAGCAGCCGGCCGAGAAACTTGGTGTCGGCCAGGCGCGGCATATTGGTCAGCAGCAGCGGCTGATCGGTCAGGATCGAGGCGGCCATCAGCTTGAGGGCGGAGTTCTTGGCGCCGCTGATCGGAATGCTTCCGTTCAGCCGGGCGCCGCCGGTGATGGCGATGCTGTCCATGTCGTCTCTTGCGGCCCCGTGCAGGGCGCAAGGGGGGATCGGCTATCTAGCGCGGACAACCACCCCGGCGAAAGGCCGACATCGGTCCGGTCGATGACATTCAGTTGCTCGGCTTTGCAGGCCGGTTCGTCCGGCCCGCCGCCTTGCGGCGCCGGAGGTTGTCCCTCAGGGCCGTGGCCAGCCTCTGGGCCCTCGCCGTCGCGGGCGTTTTCGCCGGCGCCAGCGGGTCCGGCAGGCTCGCCGGCAGGTCGGGTCGGGGCGCGGCGGTCTCGGACTCATCCATGCCCCGATCAGACCCGCTGCAGAACTTTTCCGCAAGCGGGTGCATCGCGCGAAATCGGCCCTGGACGCCGCTCGCGTTCAGGGCTCAGATTTCGCGCCTCGATACATTCGAAGCACATTTGCTTCGATCGCGAAGCAAATGTGCTTCGGGGGCTTCCCCCTTTGTCCCCGGTTGGCTATAGGGCCGCTTCCTCAGAACAGGCCGCCGTAGCTCAGTGGTAGAGCGCATCCTTGGTAAGGCTGAGGTCGTGGGTTCGATTCCCCCCGGCGGCACCATCTGAGAACTCACGGGGTCTGGCCTTCTGGTCAGGCCCCGTTTGCTTGTCTGGGGCCGTGAGAGTCATTCCTGACCCGCCATTAGCAGGCGGATTTCACCCATGAGCCGACACGCCCTCCCAAGACCTGAAACACCTTGTGCCTGTTCTGCGCCAGATGTACCCTTTTAAAGGGCAAGACACATCAGCCATGGCCAAGGACATGAATCGATCTCACCTTCGAATGATCGGCACAACGCTTGGTCTGGCCGGCGGCAGTCTGTTGCTCAGCGTGTATCTCCTCTTTGACCGACAGTGGCTCGCGGCCTTGGAGACAGGTCGGCTCGACTTTCTGGAATTCCTGGGTTGGTTCAACGTCTTTGGCTACATCGCGATTGGGTTGACCGGGATCGGTGCCGTCCTGTTATTGGCGTCCTTCGTTCCGCGGAGGGGCTAGGGTCTGCCCGGCAAGGTCGGGGTCGCAGATTCGATTCCCCGCGGCGTTGCCATCTCTGAAGACAAAATGGCCGGCGCTCCTGCGAGCCCCTCCCTTTTCCGCTCCAGGGCCGTCAGCATGACGGGACCGCCTCTCGTCAACTCCGAACCTTGTCATCCCGGCCGAAGCGCAGCGAAGAGCCGGGACGATTGCGGCCACCCATTGCTGCGCCCGGAAGCCGCGTCAGCGGCTATCCGGGCGACAGGTCAGGACAGAAGGTGCGGTGGCCACTTTTCTCCCGGACAATCGCAGGGCGATTTCCGGGAGGTTCAGCAAGCTAGCGCGCTCCGTCCCGGATCACCGCTGCGCGGCGTCCGGGATGACAAGGTGTGCGGAACCTTGAACGTCAGTCCCCGTCAGCGCGATTCGGCTGGACCAGAGGATAACGCCGCGGCGGTCCGCCCGGCCGCATGAGACGGCTCTCATAGTCCCCCGCGGCCTGCGGCGACGGATAGCCGGGGAAGGCGTAGCCGCTGTCGTCGAAGTACGGATGGTCATAACCGCCGCCGTAGCCGCCGTAGGGATAGCCGTTCTCGACCTGGCGATAGCGGAGATCCAGCCGGCCGTTCTCGCCGAGCGGCAGGGAGACGGCCACGCCGTAGTCGCGATAGCCGCCGGTGCCGATGCTGACACTGACCTCGCCGTGCGGCTTGCGATCGTCGACCGGTTCGTTGGCGGCCTCGGCCCAGGGTTTGTCGGCGGTCGAGCGGCCGGCGATCCAGCGGTCGATCTGCTGATCGGTGGACAGGCCGTGCGGCACGGCATCCTGGGTCGCGCCCTCGGTCGAGGCGGCGACCGGCTGCACGGTGGCTCCGAGATCGACGGTGGTGGCCGGAGCGGTGACGACGATGCCGTCAGGGTCCATGGCCAGCAGTGCGGCCGCGAGGATCAATCCGGATACGGCCATGCAAGGAACTCCACTCGAAACATCACCCTAGCCTCAAATGAGGCCAAGGTCAGGCCGTCCCGTCGCCGCGGCCCAGCGGGTCGGGCAACCGCCCGCCCTCGGGGACGAAGCTGAGCGCCACCGAGTTGATGCAGTAGCGCAGGCCGCCCGGTCCCGGCCCGTCGGGGAACACATGGCCCTGATGGCTGTCGCAGCGGGCGCAGCGGGTCTCGGTGCGGGTCATGCCGTGCGACCGGTCGGTGATCGCCCGCACGTGCGCCGGATCGACCGGCTCGGTGAAACTGGGCCAGCCGGTGCCGCTCTCGAACTTGGTTCCGGTGCGGAACAGCGGCAGGCCGCATTCGCGGCAGCAGAACACCCCTGCCCGCTTCTCGCCCAGCAACGTCCCGCAGAAGGGCGCCTCGGTGCCGTGCGCCAGCAGGACGCGCTTTTCTTCGGCGGACAGGTCGGCCTCCAGCGCAACCCGCTGGCTGTCGCTGGGCGGAGTCAGGTCAAAGCCGGACGGGGAACGCAGGGCGGGAGCGGTGTCTGGATCGGTCATGGCCCTGAAATAGGAAGGGACGGGCGCGGGTTCCAGTCGATCCTGAAACCCGCCCTCGACCCTGACCGCCTGCCGGCTACATCGGCGGGGTCACGCCGTCCTTGCCCATGGCCACAAAGCCGGCAGAGGTCGTCCCCTTCGGTATGACGGCATACACCCTCTGTCCCACCGCCAGGGAAGGCCGTTCGGTCGGTTCAAAACGCACGATCGGCGTTCCCTCGGGAATGGTGACGTTTGCCGTGCCGCCTTCGTAGGCGATGGTCAGGCTGCGGCCGCCGGACGACGCTTCATTGCCGGCAACCGTGCCGTTCGTCATCGCGCTCTGGGCCTGGACGGTCCCATTGGTCATCGCGTTCTGGCTCTCGACCGTGCCGTTGGTCATGGCGCTCGACTCGACCGTCCCACCGCCGCGCGATGCGACAACGCCCGGCACGTCCCAGGGATAGTGCCCCTCGCCGGTGCCGCGCATCGATTCAGGGAAGATCACCAGCTCAAGCGCACGAAGGGCCGTCTTCGGGCCGGTTGTCGCCGTCCCGACGAAGTCGCCGTCCCGGAGGGTCGAAAGGCTGGATGATACGACCCAGACAAAACGCGTGGTCGCCGCCATGGGCACGGCGACCGTTCGGCCATCATAGGTCTGAACGGTCATCGAGCCGTCTGTCACAGACTGGACCGTGCCGCGCACCCTCACGGTGCTGTTGGCCGCATCGACCACCTCGGCAGCAGGGCTTGCGGGCTCCGGGGCGGAGCATGCGGCGAGTGTCGCCATCACGGCTGAGACAAGGGCGAAGGTTTTGATCGATCTCATCATGCATCCGTTCGTCGGGGCGGGCCGGCGTTCGACACCGCATTGAATGGGAATAGTGCACGTTCGGCCCGGCGCTTGCCATGTCCCGGGGTCTGCGGCGAATGGTCCCCGATCCGTCGCTAAGGTCAGGCATCACGAGTGCCGGCAAAAATGAAAAGGCCGGCCGGGATGTCCCGGCCGGCCTTTCCTGTCTCTCGAGGCTGTCCTGCTTACTGGAACAGCGTTCCGACCCAGGCCCGCACCGCGGTCTCATCCACCGGGTTGCCGGTGTAAACGAGGCCCTGCGCGGGAGTGTAGGGCTGGTTGTTGGCGCGCGGGCGCGAGGTCCAGGCCTTGTGGCCGTAGCTCAGGTCCGAATAGTTCGACGGCAGGCGCAGCAGCGTCGGCTCGACGAAGATCGAGTCGGTCGCCGTGGTCGAGCCGGCGATGCGGACGTTCGGCAGTTTGGACAGCAGGTCCAGCGTGTCGAGGCAGCCGCCCGAGCAACCGGCGTCGACCAGCACGATCACCGGTCCCTGGACGGGGTTCGGCGCGCCGGTGTCGGCCACGGCCGGGCGGCCCGCGAGGGTGAAGGTCGCACGGCCGGCGGCGATGGCGGCGTCATAGGCGGCCACGATCTCGCGTGTCTGCTCGATCACCGACATCGATTCCTGGACGAAATAGGGATCAGCCTCCATGCGGCCGAGGGCGGCGGCGTACCAGTCGCGGTTGCCCTGGGTGGCGCGGTAGGTGATGTCACCGGCGGCCGGCTGGCGGCTGACCGTGAACTCCGGCGTCCAGATGCGGTTGGCCATGCCGTAGCCGCGGGCGGTCGAGGAGTTCTCGCCCGAACCCGAGGCGGCGCGCAGATCCAGCACGAAGCCCTGCGGCCCGCGCAGGGTGGCGGCCTGGGCCTCGACGGCCGCGTTGAAGGCGGGCCAGCCGGCGCTGTCGGCGAAGGAGTGAACATGCAGCCACGGGCGACCGTTGACCGTCTCAACGGCGAGCGGCGTTGCGGGCGGCATATAGACGGTGGCGCGGTAGGCGGCCTCGAGATCACCGGGCACGACCGGGATCGGGCGGATCTGGATGTCGCGCGGACGGCTGCGGCCCGACTGGAAGCTGCACTGCGACGGCACGCCCGTGGTGAACGGGTTGTTCCGGTTCCACATCAGATAGGGCGCCGAGGTGACCCGGCCCGCCTCGGTCTCGAGGTTGCCTTCCCAGCGGTCCAGCTTGTCGCGGGCGAATTCCTCGATCGGGGTCAGGTTGCAGCCGGTGACCACGTCGCCGACCCGCGGCCCGCCGCGCGTGCCCGCCTTCACATAGGTCACGACATAGCGGCCGTCACGCCAGCCGGTGGCAAAACCGGGCCAGCTGATGCCGAAATAGGGGCCCATGCCTTCAAAGGTCGGGCTGACCCGGATGTTCGAATCGCGGAAGCCGCCCGCGTAATAGCGCAGCAGATAGGCGTGGCTGTCGCCGCTGTTCACGCGCGACGAAAGCCCGAGCGCTTCCTGCAGACCGCTGTCCAGCCAGGCGCGGAAGCCCTGGCTGGCCGCGCCCTGAACCGCGGGAGCGGGGTGGTTGGCGGCCAGTTCGTCGTGCGACCTCTGAAGATCCTGCCGCGCCAGGGCCCGGAAATCCTGGGCGTAGGCGGCACCGGCGCTGACAACGAGCGACAGGGCGGCGGCGGCGACAAAGGTAAGCGGTCGGGACATCAGGTCAGGCTCCAGGCCAGTAAGCGGGACAGGGACGGATCAAGATTGGAAGAGCGGCGATGAACGGAACTGGAACGGGTTAAACCCCATCGGAACCGCCCTTGCCAAGCCCATACCCGGCTCAGGTGAACGCCCCCTCGGTTTACTCCCGTGGGATCGCGGCCTAATCGGGGCGATCATCCCACGCTGCGATCACGTTCGCTTCAGATTCAAAGACACATGTTCTCCAAAATCCTGATCGCCAACCGCGGCGAGATCGCCGTCCGCATCATCAAGACCTGCCGCCGCATGGGCATTGCCACGGTGCAGGTCTATTCCGAAGCCGACGCCGGCTCGCTGGCGGTCGAAATGGCCGACGAGGCCGTGCTCATCGGCCCGGCCCCCGCCGCCCAGTCCTATCTGCTGGCCGACAGGATCGTCGAAGCGGTGCGTCAAACGGGCGCAGAAGCCGTCCATCCCGGCTTCGGCTTCCTCAGCGAGAACGCCGGCTTCGCCCGGCGCCTGCGCGACGAGGGCATCGCCTTCATCGGCCCGAATCCCGAGGCGATCGACGCCATGGGCGACAAGATCAGCTCCAAGAAGCTGGCCGCCGCCGCCGGCGTCTCCACCGTCCCCGGCCACATGGGCCTGATCGAGACGACCGAGCAAGCTGTCACCATTGCCAATGAGATCGGCTATCCGATCATGATCAAGGCCTCGGCCGGCGGCGGCGGCAAGGGCATCCGCGTCGCCCACTCCGACGCCGACATGGCCGAGGGCTTCGCCGCCGTGAAGGCCGAGGCGCTGAACG
>JAUYAG010000126.1 GCA_030693575.1 Brevundimonas sp.
CGCGTAGTCGGCAGAGGCCACCCAGAGACGGAGGATGTCAGCGCCGGATTGCTTGATCACATCCTGCGGCGTCACGATGTTGCCGAGGGACTTGGACATCTTGCGGCCGTCCTCGCCCACGACGAAGCCATGAGTCAAAACGGCGTCATAGGGGGCGCGGCCGCGGGTGCCGCAGCCTTCGAGCAGGTTGGACTGGAACCAGCCGCGGTGCTGGTCCGAGCCTTCGAGATAGAGGTCCGCCGGCCAGTGCGAGGGGCGGTCGCCGGTGTAACCATGGGCCGGGTCGCGCGTTTCCAGCGTGAAGGCGTGGGTGCAGCCGGAGTCGAACCAGACGTCGAGGATGTCCTCGATCTTCTCGTAGCGCGCCGGGTCGTGGGCACCGAGGAAGTCGGCGTCGGGACGGGTGAACCAGGCGTCGGCACCGCCTTCGGCCACCGCGGCGGTGATGCGGGCGTCGACCTCGGCGTCGACCAGCGGCTGGCCGGTCTGTTTGTCGACGAACATGGCGAGCGGCGTGCCCCAGGCGCGCTGGCGGCTGATCAGCCAGTCGGGACGGCCCTCGACCATGGAGCGGATGCGGTTGCGGCCGGCCTCGGGGTGGAAGTCGGTCTTGTCGATGGCCTCCAGCGCCCGGTCGCGCAGGGTGGCGTCGTCCGCCAGCGGCGTATCCATCCGGATGAACCACTGCGGCGTATTGCGGAAGATGATCGGGGCCTTGGAGCGCCAGCTGTGGGGGTAGGAATGCTCCATCCGCCCGCGCGCGAGCAGGTTTCCGGCCTCGATCAGCTTTTCCATCACCGCGCCGTTGGCGGGCCCGAACTTGCCGGTCTTCTTGCCCTCGGTCTCCAGCACCTTGAGGCCGGCGAACAGGGGGACGTGGTCATAGTAGGCACCGTCGGGGTCGACGGTGTCCGGGACCTCGTGATGGCCGTGGGCCTTCCAGACCTCGAAGTCGTCGGCGCCGTGGCCCGGCGCCGTGTGGACGAAGCCGGTGCCCGCGTCGTCGGTGACGTGATCGCCGGCCAGCAGGGGCACGGAGAAGCCGTAGCCGGGGGCGAGGGCCGCCAGCGGGTGGGCGCACTCCAGGCCCGACGGGTTCAGGTCGTAGACCCGCGTCCAGGTCGCGATCTTCGCGGCCTTGAAGACGTCCTCGGCCAGTTTGTCGGCGACGATCAGACGATCACCCGGCTTCGCCCAGGGCTCGAACTCCAGCCCGGTCTCCATGGCGGTGACCTCATAGAGGCCGTAGGCGATCTCGGGGCCGTAGCTGATGGCGCGGTTGGCCGGGATGGTCCAGGGCGTGGTCGTCCAGATGACGATCGACGGATTGGCGTGGCGGAAGGCCAGCAGGTCGTCGGGGTGGCTGTCGGTCGCGCCGGTGACGGGGAATTTGACCCAGACGGTCGGGCTGACGTGGTCGTGGTATTCGATCTCGGCATCGGCCAGCGCCGTGCGCTCGACCGGCGACCACATGACGGGCTTGGAGCCGCGGTAGAGCTGGCCCGAGTTCTTGAACTTGTGGAACTCGCCGACGATCGCCGCCTCGGTCGAGAAGTCCATGGTGGCGTAGCGGTTGTCCCAGTCACCGACGATGCCAAGGCGCTTGAACTGTTCGCGCTGCACGTCGATCCAGCCGGTCGCGTATTCGCGGCTGGCCTGACGGAACTCGGCCTTGGAGACCTCGTCCTTGCGCTTGCCCTGGCTGCGGTAGCGTTCCTCGATCTTCCACTCGATCGGCAGGCCGTGGCAGTCCCAGCCGGGGACATAGTCGACGTCATTGCCGAGCAGGAAGCGGCTGCGGACGACGAAATCCTTCAACGTCTTGTTGAGGGCGTGGCCGATGTGGATGTCGCCGTTGGCGTAGGGCGGGCCGTCATGCAGGACGTAGAGGGGCGCGCCCTCTGCCTGACGCTGTTTGCGCAGGGCGGCATAGAGGTCGCCCCATTGCTCGATGATCGCCGGCTCCTTCTGCGGCAGGCCGCCGCGCATGGGGAAGGGCGTCTCGGGCAGGAAGACGGTTTCGCGATAGTCGCGTCCGGTGGAAGGCGTGTCGCTGGCGTCGGCCATGAAGTCTCGTTTCGTCGTCGATGTGTGATCGTTCGCGTCGGTATCGATCCCGGCGTGCACGGGGCCAGAGCCCTGCGGCGCTACGCCGGGCGGCTAATCGAAATCGGGCGAAACACGCGGACGGTCATGGTGCGCACGGTCTAGCAGACGGGGAGGGCAGGACGCCAGCCGGGATTGCCAGTCGCGGGCGGCGGCGGGATAGTCGGGGGCTCATGGGAGGGTTCCGATGCGTCATGTCCTGATCGCTGTCACCGCATTCGCCGCGCTGGCCGCCTGTTCGCCGTCGGCCGATGAAGCCGTCGAGCCGGCCGATGCGCCGGCAGCCCTGCCGCCGGGACGGCCGGCCATCTATGAGGCGGCGCGGGTCGGGCCCGAGGAATTCGTGCGGGCCCTCTATGCCGTCCACGCCACGCCGGGGGCCAGTATGGGAGAGCCGCTGCGGCCGGGGCAGGATCCGATCTACGACAGGATGCTGAACGCCATGATCGGCGCGGATTTCGCCAAGGCGGCGGGCGAGGTTCCGACGCTGAACTACGACCCGATCTGCGACTGTCAGGACAGCGGCGACTTCACCCTCGTTTCGGTGACGGTGACACAGTCGGGGCCCCAGGCCGCCGAGGCGGCGGTCGTCTTTACCAATCTCGGCGAGACGAAGCGGCAGACGCTGAAACTGGTCAAGGAGGGGCCGATGTGGAAGGTCTCGGACGTGCTGGTTCCGGGGCGGCCGGCGCTGACGGAACAGCTGATGGCGGCGATCAGCTAGCGAGCACGACCCGCGCGGCTGCGGCGTCGGCGTCGATCTGCTTCTTGAGGGCCGGGAGGCCGTCGAAGGCCATCTCGCCGCGGAGGAAGGCGACCAGTTGGGTCTCGACCGTCTGGCCGTAGAGGTCTCCGTTGAAGTCGAACAGCCAGACCTCCAGCAGGGGCTGGTCGATCTCGAACATGGGACGGACGCCGAGGTTGGCGACGCCGTCGATCACGCGGCCGTCCGGCAGACGGGTCCGGGTGGCGTAGACGCCATAGGCGGGCCGCATGTAGTCGGCCATCGACACATTGGCGGTGGGGACGCCGATGGTGCGGCCGCGCTTCTCGCCGTGAATGACCTCGCCCTCGATGGCGAAGGGGCGGCCGAGAATGGCGGCGGCGCGGGGCATGTCGCCGGCCTTGAGCGCCTCGCGGACGCCGGAGGAGGACAGTTTCAGCCCGTCGCCGTCATCGACACGGTCGACGACGGTGACGCCGAAGCCCAGCGCCTCGCCCTGGCGGCGCAGGCCCTCGGCCGAACCGGTGCGGCCCTTGCCATAGGTGAAGTCGAAGCCGACGGCGGCGTGGCGGATACCGAGGCCTTCGACCAGAACCTGTTCGACGAAGACCTCGTCGGTCATGGCGGCCATGGTGGCGTCGAACGGCAGGAGGTGCAGGCGGTCGACGCCGAGCGGGGCCATGGCCCGGGCCATCTGGCCGGGGGTCATCAGGCGGAAGGGGGCGGCGTCGGGCTGGAACCAGCGGCGGGGATGGGGGTCGAAACTGACCACGGCCAGAGGAACGGCGAGGCGGTCGGCGGCGGCGCGGGCCTGGGCGATGACGGCCTGATGACCGCGATGGACGCCGTCGAAGGCGCCGATGGCCACGGCCGCGCCGCGAAGCTCGTCCGGAAGGTCGCGCCAATCGGTGACGATCACGACCAGGTCAGTCCTTCGCGGGGCGCCGGCGGCGGGGGACGCGGACCAGGGCGACGCCGTCCATGATCAGCTTGCCATGGACGAAGCCCTCGCAGTCCAGTTCGACGCGGGCGCTTTCGGGGTCCACCGATTTGACGCTGACCCGGACCAGAACCTCGTCGCCGATGCGGACGGGCAGGTGGAAGCCGAGCGTCTGGGACAGGTAGATGGCCCCGGCCCCGGGCAGGATGGTGCCGACCACGGCCGAGCCGAACGAGGCCGAGAGCAGGCCGTGGGCGATGCGGCCGCGATAGGCGGTCTTCGAGGCGAAGGCCTCGTCCATATGCACCGGATTATGGTCGTCCGAGGCGTCGGCGAACTGCTGGATGCGCTGTTCGGTGACGAGGATGTTGGTCTCCGCCGTCATGCCGACGTGGAGTTCCTCGAGGATGTAGCCGCCGGAGGGGTGTTTCGTCACAATTTCGGTCATGGCCCGGCCTTAGCGCGATTTGCCTCTGAGTGGGCCATTTTTTGGATTCCGGCCGAAGCGCCCCGAAGCAAAAATGGCCGTGGTCACCACGCCAGATCGAGCGCGGCGTAGCGGGCCCAGGTCGTCTCGGCCTTCAGCAGCTCGGCGGCGCGGGCCGGATCGAGGCGGCCGTCGGGGCCGCGGGCAGCGTCGCCGTGGATGCCCTGGGCGATGAACAGGCAGTCGAGCGCCTGTTTGTTGGCGCCGAGCACATCGGTGACCACGCCGTCGCCGATGCACAGCACACGGGAGCGATCGACCGGTCGGCCGAGCAGCCGCTCGCCCTCGGCCATGGCCAGGCCGTAGATCGGGTCGAAGGGCTTGCCGGCCATGGTGACCCGGCCGCCGAGGCTTTCGTACAGGTCGGCCAGCGAGCCGCCGCAATAGATCAGCCGGTCGCCGCGCTGGACCACGCGATCGGGGTTGGCGCAGATCAGTTCGAGGCCGCGCGCGACGCCGGCCGACAGGCGTTCGCGATAGTCCTCGGGCGTTTCGGTCTCGTCATCGACCGGGCCGGTGACCGAGATGAAGGCGGCGTCAGCGGCACCCTTGGCGACCTGCAGGCCCAGGCCCTCATAGAGGGGCCAGTCGCGGTCCGGGCCGATGATCCAGGCCGGTCCGGGCGCGCGTTTGGCGAGTTCGTGGCGGGTGGCGTCGCCCGAGGTGACGACAGCGCGCCAGCTGTCGCGCGGCACGTCCAGGGCGTCCAGCTGGGTCACCACACCCGGCGCCGGGCGCGGCGAGTTGGAGATCAGGACGACATGGCCGTGGTCCCGATTGAACCGGCTCAGGGCCTCGCAGGCGTCGGGCCAGCTTTCGCGGCCGTTGTGGATCACGCCCCAGACGTCGCAGAGCAGAAGGTCGTAGTCGGCGGCGATGTCGGACAGGCCGTTCAGGGCGTGGGGGAGGGTCATGGGGGGCTGATAGCGGGTTCGGCCGCGGGGGTGAAGGGCGAGGCATCGGCGGCCGCTTCCGCATCCTGGTCCATGAGAACGGCCTCCAGCTGAAGCAGGGGCTTCGAGACGATGAAGTCGTTTCGGTCAGGGCGAAGTCCGGCGCGGAACAGTTGCAGATACATCATCTCCCGATCCGAGACCGGTGGGAACCGGCCGGTCTCAAGGCCTTCGAGACGCAGGCGCTGAAGCGTCTGGATGTAGAGACGATCGGTCAGCTTGGGACGGCGGCTTCGGGACATGGACGGGCCTTTCAGCAAAGAGGGCGTGAGTCATCGCCGTTTGTCGCCAAACGGTGTGGGGAGGGCGCGGGGCGGCCGGGCCTCGCCCGGTGCTTTGATAGTTTTACCGTTTCGACGAAGCCTGCCTTGGCCGCCCTTCTGATCCGCCCGTGAAATCACGGTCGGGAAGGGACGGCGCCTGCCCCGCGCAGCCGTTTTCCACGCGCCCCGCCGGCTGGCGGCCCTTGCTTCGGGCCTTGCCGGCTGCCCGGCCGCCCCTTGCGGGAGGACCGGACGGCGGAACGTGCTGATCTCAGTCAGTAGCGGTCCCGTCCCCAGGCGCGCGGCGAGCAAGCAGAGGCCATCCATCGACCTCCACGAGGACCCCCGGATTCTCCTCCACCCGGGCTTCATCGCTCGACCACAGCCCGCCGACATCGAGGCGCTGGATCCGACGCCCTCCCCACCGACGGGATGGGGAGATTATGAGGCGCGGCGCCAGCGCGGATGGTTCGTGACGCTGCAATTTCTGAAAGGCGAGGGGAGTCAGGCGGTTGGCGGCGCGGGATATGCTGGCAATCGGCGGATTGTCAGCGGTCGAAGGCCCCTGCCGCTATCGTCATTCCGGGCGGAGCCTCGCGCTTGCGAGGCGCAGACCCGGAATGACTATAGCAAGAGAGGAACACCCCTTCCCGCCCGGCGTTCGATCTCCGGGGCCAGAGGGAGACACGGTATGCGGTCGATTGTGACGATGACGGCGGCGGCGGCCTGCGGGCTGGCGCTGTCAGGGTGCGCGACCATGGGCGACGGCTACGTCTCGGCCTGCGAGCGCGACTATGAGCGGAACCGGCAGTATGCGAGCGGCGCGGGCGCGGCCCTGGGCGCGGCGGTCGGGGCGGCGGTGGCCGGGCGCGACAAGCGCGAGGAAGGGGCGGGCATCGGGGCGCTGGCCGGGGCGTTGATCGGGCGCGAACTGTCCGAGGAAGAGGATCCCTGCGGCTACGGCTACGGCGGGTATAACCGCGACGGGCGGTATGGGCGGGAGCGGGTTTACTGGCGGGAAGACGGGCGGCGGTGGTAGGCGCTGACTCTTGTCATCCCGGCCGAAGCGAAGCGGAGAGCCGGGACGGCATTGGCTCTTTCCTTGCCGCCTTCCGGAAAGCGCGCAGCGCTTGTCCGGAAGCAGGGTGGCCATCGCGCCCGGCCTGACCTGTCTCCCGGATAGCGGCTGACGCCGCTTCCGGGAGGGGCCAGCTTTGCAGGTCTGCGTCCCGGATCGCCGCTTCGCGGCGTCCGGGATGACAAGGAATCTCCGCGTTCGCTCTCAGACGCACCCACCGCCACTGTAGCAGGCATACGCCAACACCCCGACATAGAGCAGAGGTGGAAGCACCAGGAGCAACAGAAGACCGATGGCGATCAGCCCCCAGGTCTTGAGGGGCAAGGGATTCTTCACGAGCCCCGTCTCCTACCCCATCCGCCGCCGGTGATCCGCGCTGCGCAGGGTCGAGCGGATGAAGTCGGCGGGGGGGTCGGTCTCGGCCAGGACGGCTTCCTTGATGGCGCGGGGTTCGCCGAACAGATGGCCCTGGCCCATGGAGACGTCCAGTTCGAGGATGTCGACGATCTGGCGCTCGCTCTCGCATTTCTCGGCGATCAGTTCGATGCCGTAGCGGCGGGTCAGGCCGGCGAAGTCGGCGGCGGAGATGTCGCGCAGGCTGGGCAGGGCCGAGGCGCCGTCGAGGTCGAGCAGCTGTTCGATCAGCAGGTCGGCCGCCACCTTCATGAACTTGACGTCGGACCTCTGCAGGTCGGCGAAGTCGAGGTCGAGGGTCTGGACCTTGTCGATCGAGAAGCGGAAGCCGAGGTCGGCCAGCTTGGCCATGTTGCGGGCCTCGACCGCACCGCGGGCGTCGAAGGTGGCCTGGCCCAGCTCGAAGATCAGGGCCTGGTTGAGGTCGCGGTTCTCGGAGAGGAATTCGAGGAACTGGGGGAAGAAGGTCTCGTCGCCGAGCGAGGACAGGGCGACGTTGCAGAAGACGCCGACCTTGCGGTCCTGACGCGCCAGCCGGCGGACGATCTGGGCGCAGCGGAACAGCAGCAGGTTGTCGATGGCCGGGACCAGACCCTCGCCCTCGGCGACCGAGAGGTATTCGGCCGGCATCATCACCCGGTCGTCGGCGGCGCGCAGGCGGGTGAAGCT
>JAUYAG010000167.1 GCA_030693575.1 Brevundimonas sp.
CGGAGCGGCAGCGTCGGCAGCGGGGGCCATGGCGGCGTCGGCAGCCGGGGCTTCAGCAGCGGCGTCAGCGGCCGGAGCTTCTTCAGCCTTGTCGGCGGCGGGGGTGCAGGCGGCCAGGGCCAGAGCGGCGACCGAAGCGGCGACCAGAGCGGTGATGCGCATAATTTTATTCCTTCAGAAGGGTCATACGAGGTCATGAACTCCTCGCAGTTCCGGAGATAACGGGAACGTGAGCGAAAGCCAAGCCTAATTCTCACGCATTCGTGAACCCGCGTGACCCCAAGGCCGGAATTCCGCGTGCATCGGCTCGCCAGGCGGTGCCGAACGGGCCCGGGCGGCCGCCCCGGCGGCGATGGCGGCAGGGTCACCGGGGCGAATCAACGCCCGGGCGACTCACCCCCCCGTGACGGAGACGCCGACAAGGCGTCCCGGCCAACCCAAGGCGGCGCGTGAAAGGTTACAGGGTCAGCGGCGAAAGATCAGGCGACCGCCGGGGCCGCCGAAAGCGATTCTTCCATTTCCAGGAAGGAGGGCTGGGCCGATGACGGAATGTCGCCGCGGCCGATCTCCACCGAGATCTGGGCGGCGTTGCCGTGCAGGTGGGCGACCAGAACCGACCGGATGATCTTGTAGTAGGCGCTCTCCTCGTCGATGATTTGCGTCAGGCGCGCCGCCAGCGGACCCACCAGGCCGTAGGCCAGGAAGACGCCCAGGAAGGTGCCGACCAGGGCACCGCCGATCATGCCGCCCAGCACCTCCGGCGGCTCCGTGATCGCCGCCATGGTCTTGATCACCCCCAGCACGGCCGCGACGATGCCGAGCGCCGGCAGGGCGTCGGCCATGTTCTGCAGCGCATGCGCGGGCCCCAGGGCCTCGTGGTGATGCTTCTCCAGCTGCTTTTCCATGACGTCCTCGATCTGGTGCGGATCCTCGAGGTTCATGGTCATCATCCGCAGGGTGTCGCAGATGAAGTCGGTGGCGAAATGGTCCTTCAGCACCTTGGGGTATTTCTGGAAGATGGTGCTCTCGGCCGGCTTTTCGATGTGGCTCTCGAGGGCGATGACGCCCTTTGATTTCATCGTCTTCGTCAGTTGGAACAGCAGGCTGAGCAGGTCCTTGTAGTCCTGCTTCTTCCATTTGGGCCCGGCGAAGACCTTGCCGAAGCCGCCGCCCACACCCTTGAGGGTCGAGACCGAGTTGGACATCACCAGCGCCGCCACCGCCGCGCCGCCGATCATCATCATCTCATAGGGCAGCGAGTGGAGGATCACGCCCATCTTGCCGCCGGCGATGGTGTAGCCGCCGAACACCATGCCGAAAAGGAGGACGATGCCGATGATCTGGAACATGAAAAGCCGGAGCGTCCTGAGCGTGGGAGACGCCGACCTTCGCTGTTAATGATTAAGGGGCGGTTGCGAACCGCCGCTCTGGAGCGAAATCGGTCCTGGCCTGCGGAGTCCGCCAGGGCCCGGATTTCGCGCCCGTATGTTGCTTGACCGTTTTCTGGATTCAGGTCGATCCGACCGGAATCCACAACAGGGTCTAGAGCCGGGTTTCGCCGTCCATGATGGCCGCACGGGCCGCCTCGCTGAACTTCGTATAGCCGTTCTTGCCGCCCCGGACATAAAGCGGACCGTCGACCTTGTCGGGATCGAAGCCGTCGGCGACCAGATCGGTCTTCTTGTATTTGAAGGTTCCCGTGGTGTCGGCTGACTTGATCAGGCGCACAAACGCGGGCCGGGCGTAGGTCGGCAGTTCCTGATCGACCCAGTCCGCGAACGGACGGGCGGCGAACCGGCCTTCGACGACCAGGGCGACCATGCCGGCCTTGCCCTCGTGACCGGGCACCGGGACGCCATAGGCGATGACTTCCTTCACGCCGGGCGCGTCGGCCAGCCGTTGCTCGACTTCGGCGGTCGAGACATTTTCACCCTTCCAGCGGTAGGTGTCGCCGATCCGGTCGATGAAATAGACGTAGCCTTCGCTGTCCTGCTTCATCAGGTCGCCGGTGCGGAACCAGCGATCGCCGCGCACGAAGACGTCGCGCAGGATCTTCTTCTCGGAAGCCGCCCTGTCGGCATAACCCGAGAAGGCGTGGCGAATGTCGTCGCCGATCATGCCCAGCGCCTCGCCGACCTCGCCGGCCTTCGCCAGTTGGCACAGACCGTCTGCGCCCCGGACCGGCTCCTCGGTGTCCATGTCGAACCGGACCAGCCGGAAATTGATCTGCTTTTTCAGGAAGGGCGGGACGCGTCCGATAGCACCCGGCTTCCCATCGAAATTGAACACCGAGACATTGCCCTCGGTCGACCCGTAGAATTCCAGGATGTTCGGAACGGCGAACCGCTTCTGGAAGTCGGCCCAGACGTCGGGCCGCAGACCGTTCCCGAAGGCCAGCCGCAGCGTGTGAGACTTCTCGTGCGGGGCTTCGGGGCAGTTGACCAGATAGCGGCACAGCTCGCCGATATAGACGAACAGGGTGGCGCCCGTGGCCTTCACATCCGGCCAGAAATTCGTCGCCGAGAACCGCTTGCGCAGCACCAGCTGGCCGCCGTTCAGCAGCGCGGGCCCGACTCCGACCAGCCCGCCGGTCGAGTGATAGAGCGGCAGGACGTTGAAGGTGACGTCCTTTTCGGTGGCGCCCGTCGCTCCGGCGAAGGCGCGCATATAGGTGCGGGCGCGGGCGTGGGTGATCTTCGCCGCCTTGGGCAGGCCGGTGGTGCCCGAGGTATAGATATACAGGGCCGTGTCGCGGTTGGTCAGGCCCAGACGCGCCGACCGCGCGGGTCGGACCGACGAACCGCTGCGCACCGGCTTGTCCAGCCCGCGCCGCTCATCGGCCTCATCCTCGTCGCGCAGGCCGAGCACCCAGAGCATCAGGTTGCGGCCGGACAGGTCGCGCGCGTCCTCGACGCGTTTCCAGCAGTCCTCGTCCGTCACCACCTGGGAGGCGTTGGATATGGACAGGCAGTGGGCCAGGGCGTGGCCGGTCAGATTGGTGTTGATCAGGGCGGTGGCGACGCCAACCTTGGCGAAGCCCAGCCAGGCGGCGATGTATTCGGCCCGGTTCAGCATCACCAGGGCAATGGTGTCGCCCCGCTTGAGGCGCCGGCTCTGCGCCCAGTGGCCGAACCGGTTGGCCATGGCGTCGAGCTCGCGATAGGTCACCGTCCGCCGGTCATCGACGATGGCGACCCGGTCGCCGAACTTGTCGACCGACTCTTCCCAGTCGTCGCAGACCAGATCGGCGCTATCCAGCTCGATCGGCTTGATGCGATTGAGCAGACGGCGCAGCCCCTTGGCGAAACGCATGTTGCGCTTGATGTTCGCCACCAGACCCATCGTCCTCATCACTCCATGGAAAGTCGCCCGTTCCTTGGTGATGGACAAGCCGTCGGTCGCGGTCAACCGGCAGGGGAATCTCAGGGGCGATTAGAGGCCAAAGAGCGCCGGTTTGCGCCGGGGCGTGGCGCCGATGCGGCGGTGACGCGGGGTGAACCTGCCGAAGTCTGACAGCCGCTTGTGGAACACGACACGGCAAGGCTTAATCACCGAACGCGGATCGGCGGCGTGGGGCCGGAAGATCCTCGGGGGAACTTCTGATGAAATATCTTCTCACCGCCGTTTGCGCCCTGGCCTTGGCCGGACCCGTCGCGGCCCAGGACTACAACGCCGAGCCCAACTACGGCACCATCACCCTGGCGCCGGGCTTCCAGCCCGACCCGCATCTCGTCAGCCTGCGCGCCGGCGGCGACATCAGCGCCTCCAACGCCGGCAGCGGCTGCGCCGGCTTCATCACCAATTCGCCCGACTACCGCTTCCAGTGGAACGGCAACGGCTCGCTGAACATCAAGATCTCGGTCCTGTCCAAGGCGGACACCACCCTGGTCGTGAACGGCCCGAACGGTGAATGGTACTGCGACGACGACACCGGCGAGGACAACAACCCGCTGGTCACCCTGGGGTCGGTGTCCGGCCGCTATGAAATCTGGGTCGGCACCTATTCCAGCGGCGATCCCCAGCCCGCCGTCCTGTCGATTTCGGAACTCACCAACTTCTGAGGCATCGCTTCAGTATTGCTTGAGCATAAAGATGCACCGTTGCCGCCTTACATGTGGCGGCAACGGTGTTTCTTGAAGGCCGACCAGAAATCGCGGAACCGCGATCTCACAGACTTGTTTCTTCCATGAGTTTTTTGGAGGAACCATCATGTCCGTGACTTATCCTGCTGATCAATCCAATCCCTATGGCGACCGCATCGAGGCGCCGCGCACCGACCTGACCCACGACGAACCCTTCGTCCCGGTCTACGCCCGTCGCGGCAAGGCCCGCGGCGGCCAGGGCAAGATCAGGACCTGGATGATCCTGACCCCCGTCGCCGTGCTGGCGCTCGGCGGCATTGGCACCATGATGCTGATGCAGGGCCCGGAAGAAGCGGCCGCGCCCCTGGCCGAACCCGCCCTGACCGCGCCGGTGCTG
>JAUYAG010000131.1 GCA_030693575.1 Brevundimonas sp.
CGACGTCCGCCCCGGCCCCCACCGCAACCCCGACCACGACCGCTACCACCTCCGCCCCGGCCGCCCAGCCGGTCGACGTCGACGGCATCCTCGACTTCATGAACGAGCAGCGCGACCAGAAGCTGAACTGGCGCACCTCCATCGTCGACCTGATGAAGCTGACCGGCATGGATTCGACGCTGGCCGAGCGCAAGGAACTGGCCAATGAGCTGGGCTACACCGGCGACACCTCCGACACGGCCACGATGAACATCTGGCTGCACAAGCAGGTGATCGCGCGAATCCGGGCCGACGGCGGGCAGATTCGCGACCTGACCGACTGACCGGCTCCGTCTCCTCCGCGAAAGCGGGGATGTCTTGCGGCGAGGGGGTGCGCGACGCGGCCCTCTCGCGGTAAGACGGTTCCATGAGCGACGTCGACCCGAGTCTCGAAGGCCCTCCGTGGGAGGAAGACGCCCCCGACGCGGATGCGGTCGAGCGCGATCCCGACACCGACGACATGTTCGGCTCGCCCGAACCCGCCGGCATGCGCGAGGCCGAGGCCGAGGCCGCCGCCGCCCCTGCGCCCGCCGTCGAGGCGAAAGCCGCACCGAAAGCCGCCGCCCCGGCCGACACCGGCCCGGCGGCCCATGCCGACGACGGCTCGGCCTATACCGTCCTGGCCCGCAAATACCGGCCGCACACCTTCGAGGACCTGATCGGCCAGGAGGCCATGGTCCGGACCCTGACCAACGCCTTCGCCACCGGCCGCATCGCCCACGCCTTCATGCTCACCGGGGTGCGGGGGGTCGGCAAGACGACCACCGCCCGCCTGCTGGCCCGCGCCCTCAACAACGAGACCGACAGCATCGACCGCCCGTCGCTGGCCCTGACCGACCAGGGCCGGCACGACGCCTCCATCATGGCCGGCCAGCATATGGACGTGGTCGAGATGGACGCCGCCTCCCACACGGGCATCGACGGCATCCGCGACATCATCGAGAGCGTCCGCTACGCCCCGGTCGAGGCGCGCTACAAGGTCTATGTCCTCGACGAAGTCCACATGCTGTCGAACCAGGCCTTCAACGCCCTGCTGAAGACCCTGGAAGAGCCGCCGCCGCACGCCAAATTCATCTTCGCCACCACCGAGATCCGCAAGGTGCCGGTGACCATCCTGTCCCGCTGCCAGCGTTTCGACCTGCGCCGCGTCGAGCCGGAAATCCTCGTCGAACACCTCGCCCGCATCGCCGACCGCGAGGGGATGAAGATCGAACAGGACGCCCTGGCCCTGATCGCCCGCGCCGCCGAGGGGTCCGTCCGCGATGGTCTCTCCCTGCTGGATCAGGCGCTGGTGCAGGGCGACCGCGGCGAGACGGTCAAGACCGAGGTCGTCCGCGACATGCTCGGCCTCGCCGACCGCAGCCAGACCATCGCCCTGTTCGAATCGATCATGGCCGGCCGCACGCCCGAGGCGCTGGAGCTGTTCCGCACCCTCTACGGCTACGGCGCCGATCCGGTTCAGGTGACCAACGACCTGCTGGAACACTGCCACGCTGCCTCGGTGGCCAAGATGCTGGGGCCACAGGCGACGCGCCTGCCCAATGACCAGGCCCAGAAGCTGACCGCCCTGGGCGCGGTCATTTCCGCCGGCACCCTCGCTCGCGTCTGGCAGATGCTGCTCAAGGCGCTGGACGAGGTCCGCCGCGCCCCCAATCCCGCCGACGCGGTCGAGATGGCCATCGTCCGCCTCGCCTACGCCGCCGACCTGCCGGGGCCGGAAGAGGCGCTGAAGGCCCTGCGCGACGGCGAGCCCATGTCCGGCGGCGGCTCCGCTCAGCGCGGCCCGTCCGGCGGCGGGGGAGGCGGCGGCGCTTCGGCGCAACTGGCCGCCCGCCCCGTCGCTGCTCCCGCAACGCCCGACCCGCAGACCTTCGAACAGGTCGTCGCCCTGATCGGCGAGAAGCGCGAGGTCGGCCTGCAGATGGACGTCCAGCGCTTCGTCCGTCCGGTCGCCTTCAAGCCCGGTGCCATCACCTATGAAAGCCTCGACGGCGCGCCGATGGACCTCGCGCGCAAGCTGGCGGCGCGGCTCAAGGACTGGACCGGCCGCACCTGGCTGATCGCCGCCAACGGCCAGGGCGGCGGCGAGACCATGATCGAGGTTGATCGGCGCAAACGGGGCGAGGAGCGCGCCGAAATCGAGGCCGACCCCTTCGTCGTCGCGGTGATGCAGGCCTTCCCCGGTGCTGTCATCGGCGAGATCAAGACCCTGGCCCCGGCGGTGGAGTTGCCGGTGATCCCGGACGAGTCCCCGGACCTCGACGACTGATCCTGACGGAACCTGTCACGGTAGTGCCCGGCTCTCGCTTTCCTGAGACGGGTGAGGACTGATGGCTATCCTCGGGGGAATGCCATGCTCAAGATCCACACCACGCTCGCCGCCGCCTGCGCGGTTCTGGCCCTGACAGCCGCCTCACAGGCGGGGGCGCAAGACGCCGCTGAGGAGACCCGCGAGGCTCTCGACAGCATGCCGGCCCTCATCGCTCAAATGGCGGACAAGCTCCGGCCGGTCGCCGACTCCATCGGAGTCGATATCTCCGACCTGATGCGTGAAATGGAGCCGCTGATGCGCGCGGCCTTCCCGACCCCGCCGGAAGGCGACGCGAGCTGGGCCTACAGCTTCCGGTTCGAGAACAATAACTCGGTCACCGACAGCGGTGCCGCTACCGAGGGCCGCCAGACCGTCCTCGCTGACGCCCAGGCCTGCGCCGCCCTCTATCCCCTCGGCGGTCCGGTCGTGCATTTCCGTCGCATCCACCGGGATGGCCTGATCGGGCACCAGTGCATCATGCGCAGCTATGAGGACTCCATGGGCGTGCTGATCTCGGAGACCTATGCCGAGGGTGCCGACCGCCACATGTCCGCCAGCTACGCCGCGGCGGCCTCGGTCGAGGATGATCCCGACGCCGCCCGCGCCCTGTTCGAGCCGGTGGTCGACTCAAACATCGGCCTCGCCGTCGAGCTTGCCGACCTCGCGCTCGAATCGGCGATCAGGGCTGTGCCGGGCGGGCCTGATCCGGACTAGAGGATCGACGCCGCTTCCTCGAAGCTCAGCCGGGGCGAGCGCGGGAACAGGTTCTCGTCCGTGCCGTAGCCCAGGTTGACGATGAAATTCGGCTCGACCGTCGTGCCGGCGAAGAACTCGGCCTTCACGCCCGCGGCGTCAAAGCCCGACATCGGACCGACGTCGAGGCCCAGCGCCCGCGCCGCGAGCAGGAAATAGCCGCCCTGCAGCGAGGCATTGCGGAAGGCGGTCTCGCGCGCGGCGGCCGGATCGGCGAACCAGTCCCTGGCGCCCGGCGCATGCGGGAACAGCTTCGGCAGGGTCTCGGCGAAGGCCAGGTCCTGGGCGATGATCACATTGACCGGGGCCTGCAGCGTCTTGGCGCGGTTGGCCTCGGACATCAGGGGTGCCAGCCGGGCCCTGGCCTCGGGCGAGGTGATGAAGACGAACCGGGCCGGGGTGGCGTTGACCGCCGTCGGGCCGAATTTGGTCAGGTCGTACAGCTTGCGCAGCAGGTCTTCCGACACCGGCCGGTCGCTCCAGGCGTTGCGCGTGCGCGCCTCCGTGAACAGCTGGTCCAGCGCCGTGTCCGGCAGGGGCAGGTCGCGGGCGGGAACGGAGTCGAAGGCCATGAGGGAGGTCCTTATTAGCAACAGTGGTAGCTGCTAAATGGCGTCGGCAGAAATTGGTTCAAGGGTAATCGAAACAAATTCTGTTGCTGTTTTTCAGGCCTGTCCGAAGCCGGGGTCAGCGCCTATCTTGAGGCCATGACAGACCTCAACGCCCTCATGAAACAGGCCCAGGCGATGCAGCAGAAGCTGCAGGACGCCCAGGCGAAAATGGCCGAAACCACCGCCTCCGGCACCTCCGGCGGCGGGCTCGTGACCGTGGCCCTGAGGGGCGCGGGCGAGATCACCGGCGTGACCATCGACGACAGTCTGCTGGTCTCCGGCGAGGGCGAGATCCTCGCCGACCTCATCGTCGCCGCCCACGCCGACGCCAAGCGCAAGCTGGACGAGGCCAACGGCGCCCTGATGCGCGAGGCCGCCGGCCCGATGGCCGGGATGAACATCCCCGGCATGCCCAAACTGTTCTGAGTCCTTCGGCGCGTCGCGCGGCCGGAAGGTTCATCACAAAGGCCACAAAGGATCCACGAAGGACACGAAGGGGCCGGCGGCTCCGCGGCGCCCGTCAGGGCGACGCAAAAAACCCGATTGCGGGCGAGGGCCCGCGAAGGCCGAGCCACCCTCGCTCCCTTCGTGTCCTTCGTGCCCTTCTTCGTGTCCTTCGTGATGAACCAGCCGTCGCCCGGGGCAGGGGCGCAGAAGGCCCCGGCCAGACCCCACGCAGAGATAGGCAACCGCTCAACCCTCATGGTATGCGCGGGTCATGGCTGCCTCCGCCGGACCCGAAATCGAACGGCTGATCAGCCTTCTCGCCAAGCTTCCCGGCCTCGGCCCCCGCTCGGCCCGCCGCGCGGCCCTGGCCCTGCTGAAGAAGCGCGAGCAGCTTCTCGTCCCGCTCGCGGCCTCCCTGGCCGAGACCGCGGCCAAGGTGACCTCGTGCAGCATCTGCGGCGCGCCCGACACCCGCGACCCCTGTTCGATCTGCTCCAACAGCGCCCGCGACAACGCCCTGATCTGCGTGGTCGAGGAAGCCGGCGCCCTGTGGGCCATGGAGCGGTCCGGGGCCTTCCGCGGCAAATACCATGTGCTGGGCGGCCTGCTCTCGGCCCTCGACGGCGTCGGCCCTGATGCGCTCAGGGTCGCCGAACTGGTCGGCCGCGTCCGCGGCGGCGAGGCGAAAGAGGTCGTCCTGGCCCTGCCCGCCACCGTCGACGGCCAGACCACGGCCCACTACATCGCCGAGCGCCTGGCCGGGACGGGGGTCGAGATCACCTCGCTGGCGCGCGGGGTCCCGGTCGGCGGCGAGCTCGACTGGCTGGACGACGGGACGATCATCCAGGCGATGAGGCAGAGACGCCCGACCTGACCTGAGCCTGCGTCCGATTCTGTCGTGCGCCCGGTGCAGGATGGGAAGATGACGCACGCGGCCTCACACTATCCGCACTATCCGCACTATCCGCACGGTGTTTTTCGGTTCGCGGCCCCTGCCGACTCCCGATAAGGAACGGAGCATGAACGCCACCCTCGTCGCCTTTTTCGCCGCCTCCGTCGTCGCCGTCATCGCCCTCGTCTGGGCCGTGATGGAGCGCCGCCGCGCCACCGCCGCCGATACGCGGGCGTGGGAGCTGCGCGAACGCTATGCCGAGACAGAGGCCCGGATGCGCCTGTTCGAGGATCAGGCCGCGACCTCGGCCGAACTGCTGCGCGCCCAGGCCGCCCAGTCCGCCAACACCGTCGCCGAGGAACTGCTCAAACGCACCGACGAGACCTTCCGCAACCGCGAGCTGATGTCCCAGCAGCGGATGGAGGCCCAGCTCAAGCCGGTGGCCGACACCCTGGCCAAATTCCAGGAACATGTCGCCGCCCTGGAGAAGGTCCGCTCCGAGGAGACCGGCGGGCTCAAGGAACAGCTGGCCCTGCTGATGACCGCCTCGACCGCCACCCGCGACGAGGCGCGGCGCCTGACCGAGGCCCTGCGCGGCAACACCGGCCGGCGCGGCCGCTGGGGCGAACAGACCTGCCGCAATGTGCTTGAGGCCGCCGGCATGGCGGGCCGGTTTGACTTCGAGGAACAGTCCTCCACCGCCGATGATGCCGGCCGCCAGCAGCGCCCCGACTTCGTCGTCCGCCTGCCCGGCGGCGGCATGTTCGTGATCGACGCCAAGGTCTCGCTGGCCTTCGGTGACGAGGCCGACGGCGACGAGGAGGCCCAGGCGAAGGCCGCCTCCCTGCGCACCGCCACCAGCATGAAGACCCACGTCCGCCAGCTGTCGTCCAAGGCCTATCAGGACCAGTTCAAGCCCAGCCCCGATTTCGTCGCCATGTTCGTGCCGGGCGACGCCTTCCTCGCCGCCGCCCTCGATCACGAGCCGGACCTGATGACCACCGCCATGGCCTCGCGCGTCGTCATCGTGACCCCGACCACCCTGTTCGCCCTGTGCAAGGCTGTCGCCTACGGCTGGCGCGCCGAGGAGCAGGCGAAGAACGCCGAGGACGTCGCGAAACTGGGCAAGGAGCTCTACAAACGCCTCTCGGTCATGGGCGGCCACGCCGCCGCCGTCGGGCGGGCCCTCGACAGCGCCGTCGGCAAATACAACCAGTTCGTCGGCTCGCTGGAGAGCCAGGTCATGGTCTCGGCCCGCCGGTTCGAGGACCTTCAGGTCGATCATGAGGGCAAGGAACTGCCCGGGCTGACCCCGATCGAACAGGCTCCGCGCGCCCTGAGCCGTCCTGAACTGACCGAAGCCCCCGCCCTGCGCCTCGCCGACGGCGGCTGAGGCGGGGCGAACGGCCTCGCTGACAAGGGTGCTTGACAGGGCGGGCCTGGTCTATGTAAAATGTCCTTGTCATTCGAACGAGGACGTTCCCGCCATGGCCAAGGGCCTGAAATCTGTCTTCCTGTGGTCCGCCGCCGGTCTGGCCGCGTTGATCGCCCTGGTGTTCGTGGCGGCCGCCGTGGTCGGATATTTCTCCGCCCAGGGCAGCGTCGACGAGGATCGCGCGATCGTCTGGATCATGGGCGCCTTCGTCGTCCTGATCATGATCGGTGCGATGGTCGCGGGCGCCGCCTGGATGCGATCCATCGACGAGGCCGCGCGCGAGGCCCACAAGGCCGCCTGGTACTGGGGCGGCTCGGGCGGCATGGCGGTGGGCGGCGTCCTGCTCTGCATGGCCACCCTGCCGCAGGCCGGCACCATCCATATCCCGTCCTGGCTTGACGGGCGCACCGACCCCGCCGCCTACGCCGCCACCGGCGCCTTCGGCATGATGATGCTCATGCTGATCGGCTACACCGTCGTCTGGGCCTGGTGGTGGATCACCCGGATGCGGGACTGACCCCATGAACAACCGCCTCAAGGTGCTGCGCGCCGAGCGTGACTGGAGCCAGGCCGATCTGGCCCATGCGCTGGGCGTCTCGCGCCAGACCGTCAATGCGCTGGAGACCGGTCGCTACGACCCCTCCCTCCCGCTCGCCTTCAAGATCGCCCGGGTCTTCGGGCAACCCATCGAAGCCATCTTCACGGAGGACTGATCAAGGCCGCCGGCCCTATGCCTCCGGCCCTATGCCTCCGGCCGGGTGCGGCCTGCACCAGGCCGCACCCTCGCGATTTCCGAACCTCCCCAGGATTGACCTCATGACCAGCCTTCGCCTGAAATCCCTCTCCCGCACCGCCCTCGGCCTCGTGCTCGGCCTCGGCCTGGCGGGCGCGGTCGCCTTCCAGCCCGCCCGGGCCTTCGCCCAGGCTGCCGAGGCCGCCCCGGCTCCGGCCGTCGCGTCGCGGGTCGTGCCGCAGGCCGAGGGCGCCGGCCCCGCCCTGTGGGTGATCCGCGACGCCGATTCGACCCTCTATCTGTTCGGCACGGTTCACGTGCTGCGGCCCACCACCGCCTGGGGCTCTGCCCGCGTCGACGCCGCCTTCGACAGCGCCGACCAGATCTGGTTCGAGATCTCCAACCCCGACGACCAGGCGGCGATCGTCCCCCTGATCCAGCAGCACGGCATCTCGCCCGATCGCCCCCTGTCCAGCCTGCTGAACGCCGAGGAGATGACGGCGCTGAACGCGGCGGCGGCCGCCGCCGGCATGCCGGCCGGTCAGATCGACGTCTTCCGTCCCTGGTTCGCCGGCCTCGTCCTGTCGATCGCCCCGTCGCTCAAGGCCGGCTACGATCCCCAGTCCGGCGTGGAAGCGATCCTGAAGGCGCGAGCCGAAGCCGCCGGCAAGCCCATCCAGGGCCTGGAGACCATCGACAAACAGGTCGGCATTCTCGCCGGCATGTCCGAGGCGGACCAGTTGGCCTTCCTCCGGTCGTTGCTGGAAGCCTGGGAGGACGCCACGGTCGAACTCGACCGGATGGTCGGCGCCTGGGCGACGGGCGACGTGGCCCTGCTGGAAGAGATCGCGGTTGACGAGATGCAGGCGGAATCGCCGGTCATCTACGACGCCCTGCTGGTGCGCCGGAACACCGACTGGGCCAACCAGATCCAGACCATGCTGGCAGGTTCGGGAACGGTCTTCATCGCCGTGGGTGCCGCCCACCTCGCGGGGGACGACAGCGTCCAGGAAATCCTCGAGGACCGCGGCGTCACCGTGACCCGGGAGTAGGCGGAAGGCTGGAGCGGGCGGCGGGAATCGAACCCGCACGAAAAGCTTGGGAAGCTTTCAGGCTACCACTACATCACGCCCGCGGAGCCGGACGCAGCCTTAGGCGGAACGCCGCGGCGCATCAAGGCGCGATGCGCATGGGGCTTTCCGCCCGGTAGACCACCACGCCGTCCACCACCGTCAGTGTCGCCCGGCCGTTGAGAATGTCCGCGACGGGGGCCGTCATCAGATTCACCGAGAAGGCGGAGAAGTCCGCCCGCTTGCCGACCTCGATCGTGCCCAGTTCGTCCTCGCGGAAGCTGGCCCAGGCCGGCTAGAGGGTGAACATCTTCAGGGCCGTGGCGCGGTCGACCGCCTCGCCGGGCCGCCAGTCGGGGCCCTGGAATCCTTCCAGATCGGCGCGGGCGACGGCGGCGTAGAATTCGATCAACGGGTCGCCGCGCTCCACCGGAGCGTCGGACCCGCCGACGACGATGACGCCCATATCGACCAGACTGTGCCAGGCGTAGGCCCCGTCCAGCCGGGCGTCGCCGAGGCGGGCCGGGGCGAAATGCAGGTCGCCGATGGCGTGGCTGGGCTGCATCGAAGCGATGATCGGCAGGTCCTTGAACCAGTGATAGTCCGACGGGCGCAGGATCTGGGCGTGCTCGATGCGCCAGCGCACGTCGGCGCCGTGGGGCCGGTCGCCGGCGGGCACGGCGTTGAGCGCCTGCTGATACCATTCCGCCACCGAGGCATTGCCCCGGTCGCCGATGGCATGGGTGGCGACCTGGATGCCGCCGCGCAGGGCCGCCTCGTAAAGCGGGATGATCTCCTCGCCGGTGATCTGCATCAGGCCGGTCGTCTCGGGCCGGTCGGCATAAGGCTCGAACAGGGCCGCGCCGCGTGAGCCGAGGGCACCGTCCGCATAGTATTTGATCGCCCGGGTGATGATCCGGCCGTCCGCGACGCTGCGGGGCCCGCCTGCGATCAGGGCGGCGGCGCCGTCCGGGGTGACGCTGTTGTAGATGCGCAGAGGGGCCTCGCCCGCCTCGGCCATGGCCTCCAGCAGGGGGATGTCCCGCCACGGGGCGCTCATGAAATGAATGCCGGTCCAGCCATAGGCCGCCTCGACGCGGAAACCGGCGCGATAGGCCTCGCGCAGGGCCTCCGGATCGGCCTGCGGCATGAGCCCGGCGACCAGCTGCTCGGCCGCGTCGACCAGCAGGCCGCTCGGACTGCCGTCCGGACCCTTGAGGATTTCCCCGCCCGACGGGGCGACGGTCGAGGCGTCAACGCCGGCGGCGGCCAGGGCGGCCGAGGACGCGACCACGGCGTGGCCATCCGACCGACTCAGCAGCACGATCCGGCCGGGGGCCGCCGCGTCCAGATCGGCGGCGGTCAGGAACCGGGCCTCTGGCCAGTGCGTCTCGATCCAGCCGCGACCGACGATGGGGCCCTCGGGATTCTCTTCGGCCCAGGCGGCCAGCCGCGCCATGGCCTCAGCGACCGAGGTCGAGCCCTCGAGGTTCAGCGTCAGCTCGCGCCAGCCGATGCCGTCGAGATGGGCGTGGCCGTCGGTGAAGCCGGGGAACAGGGTGGCACCCTGCAGATCGAGTGTCTCGGCATAGTCGATTTCCGGCACACCCGACGCCGGGCCGACGTAGGCGATCCGCCCGTCCTGGACGAGAACCACCTCGGCCGTCGGCTGCTCGGCCACGCCGGTGTAGATGGTGCCGCCCCGGATCAGCAGTTCCTGCGCCGCGGCGCTCGATGCGGCCGACCCGAGCAGCAGGGCGAGGAAGAGGGGACGGATCATGCGGCGGCTCCCGGTTTCAGGAGCGACCGGTGGAGCCGAAAGCCGCGGACGTCAAGCGGGAGGCTGGAACCCTCTCCCCTTGCGGGAGAGGGAGACCGCGCACGGCGGCGTGGCCGCCGTTCTGGCGCGGTCGGGTGAGGGGTCGCAGAGACCCTTGCCGATCATCCGGAGCAACCCCTCATCCGACCCGCTTCGCGGGCCACCTTCTCCCGCAAGGGGAGAAGGAATACCTAGGCCGCCGCCTTCTGCTTCCCGGCGAAGTTTCCGTAGAAGGTCTCGCCCCTGGCGGCCATGTCGCGCAGCAGCTGCGGGACCTTGAAGCGGTCGCCGTAGCGGGCGGCGTAGTCGTCCGCCTGGGCCACGAAGGCCTTGAGGCCCGTCTGGTCGATCATGGTGATCGGGCCGCCGGTCCAGGGCGCGAAGCCCCAGGCGAGAATGGCGCCGACGTCCGCCTCGCGCGGGTCGTCGATGACGCCCTCTTCCCAGCAACGGGCGACCTCGACGGCCTGCCGGTACAGCAGGCGCTGCTTCTGGTCCTCGACCAGCTCCGGGGTGGAGTCATTGATCTTCACCGGCGCCAGATCGGCCAGACCGGCCCAGATCTTCTTGGGCTTCTGGTCGTAGTCATAGAAGCCCATGCCGTTCTTGCGACCGTAGCGGCCGAGCTCCTCGACCATCTTCTGGACGATCTGCGAGCCGGGCAGGGGTTGGTATTTGTCGCCGAGGTCGAGCGCCGTCTGTTTGGCGATCTTGACCGACAGGTCCAGCGCCACGTCGTCGTGCATTTCCAGCGGGCCGCGCGGCATGCCGGTCATACGGCCGATGTTGTCGATCAGGGCAGGAGCATAGCCCTCTTCCAGCATCGCCATGCCCTCGGCCACATAGGTGCCGAAGCAGCGCGAGGTGTAGAAGCCGCGGCCGTCGTTGACGACGATCGGGGTCTTCTTGATCTTCATGATGTAGTCCAGCGACTTGGCGATGGCCGCCTCGCCGGTCTTCTCGCCCAGGATGACCTCGACCAGCATCATCTTGTCGACGGGCGAGAAGAAGTGGATGCCGATGAAGTCCTCGGGACGGACCGAAGCCTCGGCCAGACCGGTGATCGGCAGGGTCGAGGTGTTGGAGCCGAAGATCGCGCCCGGCTCCAGTTGCGCCTCGGCGCGCTTCGTGACCTCGGCCTTGATCTCCCGGTTCTCGAACACGGCCTCGATGACCAGGTCCGAGCCCTTGATCAGGTCATAGTCGGTGGTCGCCGTGACCGAACCCAGCAGGGCGTCGAACT
>JAUYAG010000138.1 GCA_030693575.1 Brevundimonas sp.
CGACTGGCGCACCTATGGCCTCGGCTATCCGCCCGAGGGCACGCGCTGGGTGCTGGTCGACAACCACATCTATCTGATCGACCAGTACGACGGCTACATCATCGACGTCATCTTCGACGCCTGGCGCTGGTAAGCCGTCAGGACACGGAGGAAACGCCGTCCGGCCCCGGGGCCGGACGGCGTTTTCCATTGTCGGATCGAGGTTGCGGCCATCGCCGCGTCGGGCCAGAACCAGCGTCATGAGCGATGCGGCGATCAGCGACACGACCACCGGCGAGGAGGTCCCCTCCTCCCGCGCGCCGCAACTGCACCTGTCCGAAGCGCTGATGGCCTCGCCCGGCCGCTTCTTCAACCGCGAGATTTCGTGGCTGGCCTTCAACGGCCGTGTGCTGGAGGAGGCCGCCAACCCGGCTCACCCCCTGCTGGAGCGGCTGCGCTTCCTGTCGATCTCGGCCAACAACCTCGACGAATTCTTCATGACCCGCGTCGCCGGTCTCAAGGGCCAAGTGCGCGAACGTGTCCGGGTCCTGTCCGCCGATGGCCTGACCCCGGCGGAACAGCTGGACAAGGTCAATGTCGCCGCCGGCGTACTGATGGCCGAGCAGCAGCTCCGCTGGCGCAAGCTGCGCAAGGAACTGAAGGGCGTCGGCATCGAGGTCGTCGATCCCGGCCAGATCACCCGGACCGAGCGCGAGCGGCTGGAGCCCGAGTTCCTCAACCAGCTGTTCGCCGTGTTGACGCCGATGGCGATCGACCCGGCCCATCCCTTTCCCTTCCTGCCCAATCTCGGCTTCTCCCTGGCGCTGAAGCTGAAGCGGCGGTCGGACAACCGCACCCTCTACGCCCTGGTGCCGGTGCCGACCCAGGTGAAGCGGTTCTGGCCGCTGGCCACGGACGGACGTTCGACCCCGGGCCGCAAACGCTTCCTGACCCTCGAAAGCTTGCTGACCCTCTTCATCGACCACCTGTTCCCCGGCTGCGACGTGCTGGAACGCGGCGTCTTCCGCCTGATCCGCGACAGCGACATCGAGATCGAGGAAGAGGCCGAAGACCTGGTCATGGAGTTCGAGGAGGCGCTGAAGCAGCGGCGCATGGGCTCGGTGGTGCGCATCAAGATCGAGTCGTCCATGCCCGACGACCTGCGCACCTTCATCATCGACCAGCTGGACGCCGCGCCCCAGGACATCGTCATGGTCGGCGGCATGCTGGGCCTGGCCCAGGTCGCCGATCTCATTGCGGCGGGCCATCCGGACCTGAAATTCAAGGGCTATGAGCCGCGCTATCCCGAACGGGTCCGCGACAACGGCGGTGACATCTTCGCCGCGGTCCGCGAGAAGGACATGCTGATCCACCACCCGTTCGAGAGTTTCGACGTGGTGGTCCAGTTCCTGCGCCAGGCCGCCCGCGACCCCCACGTCATCGCCATCAAGCAGACGCTCTATCGCACCTCCAAGGACAGCCCGATCGTCGCCGCCCTGATCGAGGCGGCGGAGAACGGCAAGAACGTCACCGCCCTGGTCGAGATCAAGGCCCGGTTCGACGAGGAAGCCAACCTGCGCTGGGCCCGGGCGATGGAGCGGGCCGGGGTCCACGTCGTCTTCGGCTTCGTTGAATACAAGACCCACGCCAAGCTCAGCGTCGTCGTGCGGCGAGAAGGCGAGGGGCTGAAGACCTACTGCCATTTCGGCACCGGCAACTATCACCCGGTGACGGCGCGGATCTATACCGACCTCAGCCTGTTCAGCTGCGACCCCGTCCTGGCCCGGGACGCCTCGCGCGTGTTCAACTACATCACCGGCTACGCCCAGCCCGACGAGCTGGAGGCGCTGGTCGTCTCGCCGCTGAATATGAAGACCACCCTGCTCGACCTGATCGGCAAGGAGATGGCGGCGGCGGCCAAGGGCAAGCCTGCCGCAATCTGGGCCAAGATGAACTCCCTGGTCGACCCCCAGATCATCGACGCCCTGTACCGCGCCAGCCAGTGGGGCGTGCGGATCGAACTGGTCATCCGCGGCATCTGCTGCCTGCGCCCCGGCGTGCCCGGCCTGTCAGAGAACATCCGGGTGAAGTCCATCGTCGGCCGGTTCCTTGAGCACAGCCGGATAGTCGCCTTCGCCAACGGACGCGACCTGCCGCACGACAAGGCCAAGCTGTACATCTCGTCGGCCGACTGGATGAACCGCAACCTGGACCGCCGCGTCGAGCTGATGACGCCGGTGCTGAACGCCACCGTCCACGATCAGGTGCTGGACCAGATCATGGTCGCCAACCTCAAGGACGACGCCCAGAGCTGGATGCTGGAGGCGGACGGCAGCTATCGCCGCGTCACGCCTGTCGACCCGGAACGGCCCTTCTCGGCGCACAAATATTTCATGACCAACCCCAGTCTTTCGGGCCGCGGCCGCAAGGTGAAGACCTTGCCCGGCCACCTCAGCTACGAGCCGTCCCGGAAGAAGCGTTGATGCCGACCGCCCTGCTCTCGGCCATCGGCGCGCCGCGTGACGTCGCCGCCATCGACATCGGCTCAAACTCCGTCCGTCTGGTGCTGTACCGGCTGGAAGGCCGCGCCATCTGGACGGTGTTCAACGAAAAGGTGCTGGCCGGCCTCGGTCGCGACCTGGCCGCGACCGGCCGGTTGTCCGTCGAGGGTGCCGCCCAGGCCCTGACGGCTCTGAAGCGGTTCGCCGCCGTGATCGAGGGCGTCCAGCCGGCCCACACCTTCGTCGCCGCCACCGCCGCCGTCCGCGAGGCCGAGGACGGTCGGGATTTCTGCGACCGCGTGGCCGCCGAAACGGGCCTCCGGATCCGCGTCCTGTCCGGCGAGGAAGAGGCGCGCTACGCCGCCCTCGGCGTGCTCGCCGGCATCCCCCATGCCGATGGCGTAGTCGGCGATCTCGGCGGGTCCAGTCTTGAGCTGGTACGACTGACGGCGGGCGAGGTCGGGCGCGGCGCCACCCTGCCCCTCGGCCCCTTCGCCCTCGCCGACGCGCGCGGCTTCGACGTCGATCGCCAGCGCGAGACCATCGCCGAACGGCTCAAGGCCGCCGACGATTTCAAGGCCGACACCCTGTACGCCGTCGGCGGCGCCTGGCGGACCCTGGCCCAGGTCCATATGGGCGTCAGCGACTACCCCCTGCGGATCGTGCACCAGTACGGCATGGACGCCGCCGAGGTGCTGGACACGGCGCGGCTGATCGCCCGGGCGTCGAAGGCCGCGCTCGAGAAATGGCCCGGGCTGTCGAAGAAGCGCGCCGAGACCCTGCCCCACGCGGCCCTCGTCCTTGAAGGGCTGATCGAGCGGCTGGGCCTGAAACGCATTGTCCTGTCGGCCTGGGGCGTCCGCGAAGGCCTGCTGTACGAGGCGCTGGAGCCGGACATCGCCGCCGCCGATCCGCTGCTGGCGGGCTCATCAGCCCTCGGCGCGCGGCAGGGCATTTCACCGACCCTGCCCGGAGCCCTGAACGGCTGGATCGCGCCCCTGCTGGCCGCCCTGCCGCCGGTGTTCGATCGCGAGCGCGACGCCGTCCTCGCCGACGCCGCATGCCGTCTCGCCGACCTCGGCGCGCGCCTGCATCCCGACCATTGCGTCGAACTGGCCTTCGATCAGGTGCTGCGCGCGCCGGTGCCGGGCCAGACCCACGCCGAGCGCGCCTTCCTGGCCGTCGCCGTCAACGCCCGCTACGGTGGCTCCGCCGCGACGCCCGAGCCCGCCACCGTGGCGCGCCTGCTCAGCGAGGAACAGCGACAGGGCGCCCGCGCCCTCGGTCTCGCCATCCGGCTGGCCTGCGACCTGTCCGGCCGCTCGCCCCAGCTGCTGGTCAACGCCCGCGCCGGGGTGAAGGACGGTGCCCTCATCCTGACCGCGGCAGAGGGTTACGCCGACGTCCTGCTGGGCGAACAGACCCGACGCCGCGGCAAGGCCCTGGCCGAGGCCATGGGGCTGAAACTGGATATCCGAAGCAGCGATTAGGTTGCTTGTCATCCCGGCCGAACCCCGGCGAAAGCCGGGGGAAGAGCCGGGACGGTCGGCGAGAGGACTCCATGGCTTCCGGACAGCCCGCAGGGCTGAGCCGGAAGAAGGGCCGCCAATGCACAGACCTTGAACGGGTCGCCGCCTGGGTTGCTCAACCTGTCTCCCGGCTCAGCCCAAGCGGGCTGTCCGGGAGCCTTCATTGGGTCGCGCGCCGTCCCGGCTCTTCGCTTCGCTTCGGCCGGGATGACAACGCGTCCAATCCCTTGGCAAAGCGAGGCTGACCTAGTCTCCGCCCCACCAGCGCAGCTGCACAGCCTGCGCCGGAGCATCGCCCACCGTCAGCCGGCCCGTGACCACCACGCCCTCATCGCCGAGGTTGCGCCGCGCGGTCGCCAGGGCACCGGGATCCAGCGTGCCCTCGAACCGGACCGCGCCCAGCTCAGCCGAGCGGCCCTCGAAGGCGATGCGGTTGTCCGTGACCGAATAGGTTGACGGCAGAACGCGCGCGGTGATGCTGCGCGCCTCGCCGATCTCGGTCTCCACCATGGGGCTGGTCACGTCGTCGAACTGCAGCATGACCGGCCCGAAGGTCTCGCTCCGGCTCCCGCCTTCCCAGGCCTCGAAGTCCTGCGCCTGGCCGACGAAGACATGGTCGAACGACCACTTCCCGATCCGCACCTCATTCGCCGGCATATAGTAGCCGGACAGGTCCGAACTCATGGCGTGGCTGAACGCCGGAACGGCAGGGGCCGGGGCCGACGGGGCCTCGCCTTGCGTATCCGGGCGATCGCAGGATGCGATGGCGAGCATGGCCGTGAGACCGGCGACGGCGAGAATTCTGGTGCGCATGGCATCCTCCGGCGGCCAACCCATCACGCCCGGAGGGTCGTGTCGAGCCTCAGCGGCTCAGCCCTTGGTCCAGCGCCCGGAACGAGGCGATCGAAAGCTCGGTGGCGCTGATGAACACCGACGGCGTGATCTTCTCGAAATCATCCGACGGCCGGTGATAGTCGGGATGGTAGTTCACCCCCAGATAGAGGAACGGCACCTGCGCCCGGTAGAAGGCCCCGTGGTCCGAGGCCTCGACCCAGTTGTCCGCGCCGGTGTCCTGCGGCGTGTCCTTGCCGAAGGCCAGGGCGACCGCGCCATTGGCCGGAATGCCTTCAAGGATCGGACGGAAGGTCGGGTGCTGGTAGGTGCCGGTGACCCACAGCTTTCCGTCTGTCTCGGCCCGCGCCGTCATGTCGAAATTCAGGTTCATGGCGATCGATTCGAGCGGCATCGGCGGGGCCTCGACGAAATGCTTCGCGCCCAGCAGGCCGTGCTCCTCGCCGTCCAGCGCCACGATCAGCACGCTGTGCTCCGGGGCCTGGCGCTTCAGATCCGCCGCCAGCGCCAGCATGGTCGCCACGCCCGAGGCGTTGTCGTCGGCGCCGTTGAACACCTGACCCTCGGCGTTGACGCCGACGTGGTCGTAGTGGGCCGTGACGACGATATAGCGGTCGGTCACGCGCGTGCCCGGGATCACCCCGATGACATTGACGCCATTGTAGGTCCGGGGCCCGGCGCGGGTCCGGCCCTGCATCTCCCACGGCTGCAACCGGCCCATCGGCGGGGCGATGACGCCCAGCCCCTCCAGCCGGCCGATGATATAGTTCCGGGCCATCTCCCCGCCCGGCGCGCCGGTGTCGCGGCCCTGCATGGCGTCAGCCGACAGGATGCGCACGTCTTCCAGCAACTGGGCGTGCATCGCCGAGGGCGCGGGCGCCGCAGCGACCGGTGGCGTCGCTTCCGACCCGAACAGGCTCCCGCAGGCCGAGAGCAGCAGGGCCCCACCAAGCGCGGTGGTCAGGGCGAGAAGGCGGGCGTGACGCATGGGGGCTCCTTGGAATCGCCAGACGCTAGCGGACAGCCGGGACGGTGTCAGTTTAACTCGGTGTCATCCGGAATTCTCTGACCGCAATCCGACGGCGGACCTCGAAACCGCGCCGGGCGATGCTAGAACCACCCCAAGATTCCTTCCGGCGAGCCCTCCATGTCCGACACCCCCGTCGATCAGCTGACCGAGTCCGCCGCGCGCGAGGAACTCGACCGGCTGACCGCCGAACTGGCCCGGCACGACGCCCTATATCACGGCGACGATTCGCCCGAGATTTCCGATGCCGACTACGACGCCCTCAAGCGCCGGGCGCTCGAGATCGAGGACCTGTTCCCGGACCTGACCAGCGCCACCTCGCCGTCGCAGGTCGTCGGCGCCGCCGCCTCCAGCCAGTTCGCCCCGGTGCGCCACGGCGTGCCCATGCTGTCGCTCGACAACGCCTTCTCGGCGGAAGAGGTGACGGACTTCGTCGCCCGCATCCGCCGCTTCCTGAAACTGCCCGTCGATGAGGTCGTGGCCTTCGTCGGCGAACCCAAGATCGACGGCCTCTCCGCCAGCCTGCGCTACGAGAACGGCGTGCTGGTCACCGGCGCGACGCGCGGCGACGGCCGGACCGGCGAGGACGTCACCGCCAACCTGCGCACCATCGCCGACATCCCGCAGACCCTGTCCGGCAAGGGCTGGCCCGATGTGATCGAGGTGCGCGGCGAGGTCTATGCCCCCAACGACGCCTTCGACGCCTTCAACGCCGCCGCCGAGGCCGAAGGCCAGCGCACCTACGCCAACCCCCGCAATTTCGCCGCCGGCTCCCTGCGCCAGAAGGACCCGGCGATCACCGCGAAACGGCCGTTGCGCTTCTTCGCCTACGCCTGGGGAGAGACCTCGGCCGCCTTCGCCGATACGCAAGCCGATGCCCTGAAAGCACTGGAAAGCTGGGGCTTTCAGGTCAACGTCCGCTCGCGCAAGGTCGAGGACGCCGTCGGTCTGCAAGGCCTCTACGCTGAGCTCGAGCGCGACCGCGCCGGCCTCGGCTATGACATCGACGGCGTGGTCTACAAGGTCGACCGGCTGGACTGGCAGTCCCGCCTCGGCTTCGTCGCCCGCACCCCCCGCTGGGCCATCGCCCACAAATTCCCGGCGCAGCAGGCCACGACCGTGCTGGAAGACATCGACATCCAGGTCGGCCGCACGGGGTCTCTGACTCCCGTTGCCCGACTTCACCCCGTAACTGTCGGCGGCGTCGTTGTCCGCAACGCTACCCTCCACAATGAGGACGAGATCACACGCAAGGACGTCCGGCTAGGTGACACCGTCATCCTCCAGCGCGCCGGGGACGTCATCCCGCAGATTCTCGGCATCGTCCCTGAGAAGCGCCCCGCCGACACTGTCCCTTACGTTTTTCCCACCCATTGCCCCGTTTGCGGATCAGAGGCTGTCCGCGAGAACAACGAGGTGCGCCGGCGTTGCACCGGGGGGCTCACCTGCGGGGCCCAAAGACTTGAGCGGCTCAAACACTTCGTGTCT
This sequence comes from Brevundimonas sp., assembly GCA_030693575.1. Classification (GTDB taxonomy): domain Bacteria; phylum Pseudomonadota; class Alphaproteobacteria; order Caulobacterales; family Caulobacteraceae; genus Brevundimonas. Next base: position 7,377 of record JAUYAG010000138.1, read on the forward strand.
CGGCGCGCCTTTGACATCGAGGGACTGGGTGAGAGTCTGATCGAGATGTTGCTGGAAAGTGGATTGGTCTCCCGGCCAGGCGACATCTTCCGCCTCCGCAATCATGACCAGAAGCTCCGGGAAGTCGTGCTGGAGCAACGCAAAAAGCTGGCGCAGCAGCGAGAGCTTCAGACCGGAAAGAAAGTCGCGAAATCGATCGCCGACGACAAGCGCACCTTCAAGGAGGTCGATGGGCTCCTCGAGAGTATCGAAGCTCGGCGCGAAATCGCGCTGGATCGCTTCTTGTTCGGCTTGGGAATTCGCGACATCGGCGAACAGACATCGATTGCTCTCACGCGCGCCTACCAGTCTTGGCCCACTCTGGAGGCCGCGGTCGATGCCGCAGCGAAGGGACTGCCGGGATCGACTTGGAATGCGTTGGCGAGATTGGAGGGCGTTGGTCCTGTCAATCAGGCCTTGGTCGTGGAGTTCGGTAGATCCGACCAATCGTACGACCCTTGGCCGGAGGCGCAACTCCCCGAGAAAATTGGAAGGGCAATCCCGAAGCTTCCTAACAAGGTGAGGAGCGCCCTCGCGGAGCACTACGGCTCTTGGAAGACGTTCGCAGAAGAAGCCAGAGCAGCCGCCAATGGCGCGCCGAGCGTAGATTTCCTTGAGCTCGCTGGGATCAATGGAGTCGGCGAAGTCGCGGCAGAGGCCTTGGCTCACTTCTTCCATGAACCTCAGAACCGCGAGACAGTGAACGATCTGGCTTCGGAACTGACGATACTGGAGGTCGAGCGCCCCCCAACGGACACAGCGGTCGCTGGTAAGACTGTCGTGTTCACGGGCTCCCTTGAACGCTTCACTCGCGATGAAGCCAAGGCCCGCGCAGAAAGACTGGGAGCGAAGGTGTCAGGCTCCGTCTCCAAGAAGACGGACTATCTCGTCGCCGGTCCTGGTGCGGGGTCGAAGCTCACCGACGCACAGAAGCATGGAGTAAAAGTCTTGACGGAAGACGAGTGGCTAAGCCTGATAGCTCAACCATAGAGAGTTAAGCGATGCGGGCCGTGGCGATCGACTTCGAGACGGCGAACGAGCAGCGAGCCAGTCCATGTTCGATCGGCTTGGCCTGGATCGACGATGGGGTCATTGCGTCGGTAGAACACCACTATATCCGGCCTCCCGGAATGCGGTTCGCAAGCTTCAATGTTGCCTTTCATGGGATTGGGCCGGACCAAGTTCGAGACGCTGACGAGTTTCCCGCCGTGCTCGCCATGCTTGCCCCTCGGCTCAGCGGGCGGACAGTGCTGGCCCACAATGCGTCGTTCGACATCAGCGTCGTCCGAAACACATGCGATGTTTACGGCCTGCCCTACCCTGAGTTCGACTACCTCTGCACCGTCAAGCTGGCCCGTCAGAGTTGGCCCGATCTGACCTCGGGTCGCCTCAACGACGTTTGCGACTACCTCGGTATCAAGTTCCGACACCACGACGCCAGCGAGGACGCCTACGCCTGCGCATCGCTGGCAATCGAAGCCATGAAGGTCACCGGGGCCAAATGTTTCCAAAGTCTCGCGGCTGCTACCGACGTGACGCTGGGGCGTTTGAACTCGGACAGCTACTGGCCATGCTCATCGCCGAAACCCCAAGCTGACCGGTCGCCTCGATCTCAAGCTTCGAGAGCCGCGTTCGAGGACCTGCCGAAATCGGAGGCCATGCTCGGCCTCAACTTCGTCTTCACCGGCACCCTCGAACGCTTCACCCGCGACGAGGCCAAGGCCCGGGCCGAGGCGCTCGGCGCCAAGGTCTCGGGCTCGGTGTCGAAGAAGACCGACTATCTCGTCGCCGGACCCGGTGCCGGCTCAAAGATGGCCGACGCGGTTAAGCTTGGCGTCGTCGTCCTGACAGAAGACGAGTGGCTATCGCTGATCGGCGGTTAACCTTCACCATAACATCACAACAATCACACCGGGATTTATGGTAAGAAAATAACTTCGCCGCGAACCTCCCGGACCGGCTACACTCGACCGCATGGTCAGTACAGGTGTCGCCTCCGGGCCGGAGGTTCGAGCGTCCGTCGAGCGCTTCTCGAACGAGGATCTCGGCTCCCTGCTTGAACGCTTCCAGGCCTCGGGCATGCTGGATGAGGGCCGGGTCAATCTGATCGGGCTGGACGCCATCGCCAGCCGGCTCGGCGATCGCTGGGAGGGCCGGCGCGAACAAATCTATCAGCACGTCGAACGGTCGCTGGGCAAACATCTTGAAAGCGGAGGCTTCTTCCAGCGCGTCTCCCCGACCGACTATCTCGTGGTCCAGCCTGGGCTGGGCAAGTTCGGCGGCCAGGCCTCGTGCATGCTCTACCTGCGCGATCTTCTGGGTCACTTCCTCGGAGGGGCCGCGCCTGAGGCGCTGGATGTGATGGAGGTCACCAGTCTCAGCGGCGGCAGGATCTTCGCGGTGGAGATCGACGCTTGCTACGCCCTCGACGCCGCCCGCACCGAACCCCGCATCGCCCCGCCTGGCGACGACGTCCCGCCGCAAGCATGGAACCCGTTCGTCGCCGCCGACGGCCGGACCCTGCGGGTCTCCTGCCATCTTGAGCCAGTGTTCGAACTCAAGACCTTCGCCCAGATCGGCTTTCGCATCGTGCGCCGCGTCCTGGCCGTGCCGTCCGAGATCGAGCTCGGTCCCCACGAACTGCGGAACCTGACGACCGCCGACATCGAAAAGGTCGATCTCGCCACCATCGCCCGCGGAATCAGCCGCCTGAAGTCAGAGCAGGGCAATGCGAGGCACCCGACGCTCTTCCTTCCGGTCTCCTACACGACCCTCGCCAGCCAACGGGGACGCGGCCCGCTGATCGCCCGCTTCAAGGAGGCGACGCAAGGGGTCGACCGGGGCCTGGTCTGCGAGATCACCGACATCGAGGGCGTGCCCGGCAGCGCCCTCGCCGCCGCCACCGTCATGATCAAGCCCTTCTGCATGATCGTGGTCGGAAAGCTGCGGGAGCCGCCCGGCCGGACGCCCGAGGACCTGCGCGGGGTCCGGCTCCAGGGCGTCGCCTTCGAGGCCGGTCCGCATCCACTCGACCGGGGCGAGTTCACAGCCTGGGCCGAGCACGCCGTCACGACCGCCCGCCGGGTCACCCGCTCCGTCATCATCCACGGCCTGTCGGGGCCGGAGTATCTGGGACTGGCCGGCCTGGCCGGCGCCACGCACGGCAGCCTCAGCGCCCGCCCCGTGCAGCCTGTCTGACCGGCCAGTCGGGACGACGCCTCAGCGGTTCAGCGCCGCCCGCGCCGCCTCGGCATAGCGGTGGCCGGACGCCGCCCCCTTGGGAAACACCGCCTCGATCCGCGCCAGATCGTCGGCCGTCAGCACCAGATCGGCGGCCGCGGCGTTCTCCTCCAGCGTCCGGATGCGCCGGGTCCCGGGGATCGGCACCAACGTCTCGCCCTGCGCCAGCACCCAGGCCAGGGCCAGTTGCGCCGCGGTCACGCCCTTGTCCGCCGCGATGGCTGCGACGGCGTTGACCAGGTCGATGTTCTTCTGGAAATTCTCGCCCTGGAAGCGCGGGTTGGAGCGGCGGAAGTCGTCGGCGGCCAGGTCCTCGACCGAGGTGATCTCGCCCGACAGGAAACCGCGCCCCAACGGACTGTAAGGCACAAAGCCGATCCCCAGTTCGTCGCAGGTCGCCAGCAGTTCGTCCTCCGGCTCGCGGCTCCACAGGGAGTATTCGGTCTGCAGCGCGGTGATCGGATGTTCGGCATGCCCCCGGCGCAGCGTCTCCGGCGAAGCTTCGGACAGGCCGAGGAAGCGCACCTTGCCCTCCCTCACCAGTTCGCCCATCGCCCCGACCGTCTCCTCGATCGGCGTGTTCGGATCGACCCGGTGCAGATAGTAGAGGTCGATGTGGTCCATCCCCAGCCGCGTCAGGCTGCCCTCGATGGCGCGGCGCACATTGGCCGGCGAGCCGTCGACGGCCAGGGCGGTGCGGTCGGCATTGTAGGCGATGCCGAACTTTGTCGCGACGAACGCGCGGTCCCGCCGGTCCGCCAGCGCCTTGCCGATCTGGATCTCATTGGTGTGCGGGCCGTACATCTCGGCCGTGTCGAGGAAGGCGACGCCGAGGTCCAGCGCGCGGTGGATCACCGCCGTCG